>NZJX01000018.1 GCA_002692065.1 Flavobacteriales bacterium
AAGGACCATATTTTGTACAGCCAATTTCAGCTGAAAATCCAGGGTATGTAACCGACCCATCTGTTGTAAAAGTAATTGTTAATGCACCCGACTCGTTCGTTGGAGAGGCATAAAAAGTTAATCCATTCAAAGATGATCCATTAGATCCAGTCTGTAATACAGGAGAAGAGACTCCCACTCCATCATAAATATTTAAATAATCACAACATGTTTCAAGTTGAAATGAACTGAAAAATAAAGAAACATATTCTCCTTGGTTTTCAGGATATATTGTTATTGAATGGTTCTCATTATTGATATATGAACCATCAGGACCTCCAGAATCATAAAGTATCCCACCACATGCTGTTAATGTATCTATATCACTGATTAAGTATTCAAGAGGATCAACGACTATCTCAAAATTAGTTTCAGTAAAACACTCTAGACCATCAGTTATTGATACAGAATAATTACCTGCAGATAAGTCATTTATCGAAGATGTTGTATCTCCTGTTGACCATAAAATTTCAAAGGGCTCATTTCCTAAAATAATATCTAAAGAAGCTGAAGCATCTCCTGCTCCCTCCTCTGATTCAAATGTAGAGAGAACATTGACATCAAAACCAAAACAAGGACCATATGTTGTACAACCAATTTCAGCAGAAAATCCTGGGTACGTAATTGAACCATCTGTTGTAAAAGTAATTGTTAATGCACCCGACTCGTTCGTTGGAGAGGCATAAAAAGTTAATCCATTCAAAGATGTTCCATTTGATCCAATCTGTAATACAGGAGAAGAGTTGCCTACTCCATCATAAATAGTTAAATAATCACAACAAGATTCAAGTTCAAATGAACTGAAAAATAAAGAAACATATTCTCCTTGGTTTTCAGGATATATTGTTATTGAATGGTTCTCATTACTGATGTATGAACCATCAGGACCTCCAGAATCATAAAGTATCCCACCACATGCTGTTAATGTATCTATATCACTGATATTATANTTACAATAATCAAATTCATTGAAATTTAAAGCTATCGGATTTGAACAAACTAATTCAGTATATTCACATGAACCATCATCTAAATTAGCATCTATATTGTAATTGGAAGCTTCTGCATCAGTACATCCTAAAACAACTAATTCGGAACAAGATCCATCATCGCAATTTGCTGAAGGATCGAATTCTAAGTAATTTGCATCAGTACATCCAGAAACACCTGAACAACTTGCAGGATCATATACATTGGCCGCAGGATCATAACTACAAGCTGAGGGATCCATACAACCAATAATGATTGAGGGTTGGCATGCACTAGTATCAGAGAATATTGCAGGAACACCAGAAGGAGCATTAGGTAAACCTGTATTTAAATCTATCATATAATTTTCACCAAATGCATCCCCATAGTTATTAGCGTATGGGTGAATTGAATCGACATCTAAATCAGCACCAGCATAATTAGGTGAATTGTCATCTAAACAACCAACAGAAATCAAAGTCATACAATCGTTCGGATTAGATGAAGTAGCCATTGGGTCATACTCCATATAATTAGAATTCATACATCCTTCAAGCAGTTGTCCACCAACTACAATAGAATTTACTGTTACAAAAGAACCCTCTTGATATGTTCCATCATAATTTGGAGTGGCGTAAGTAACAGTAGCTTCGTGAACTACACCAGCTCTGAGAACTAGCCATAAAAGTTCTTCTCCTGGTTGGAAACCATTACCACCATTTACATCTGCACCAAATATCGCTACATCAGCTTGACTACCAGACCAAACAAAACCACCTGCATTCCCTAAAGAAGAATTAGCAGAGTAACCTAAAAAGGCATTAATTAGTGTTCCAGTAACATAAAAAGNAGCAATTTGGTCATTAACTTCAACATTAGACTCAAAATCGTTCCATAAAACAGGATTACTTGCAGGAAATAAAACAGACATATTATTAGATGTTATAGTCTCGCAAGGAAAATCTGGATCGACTGTAAAACATAAAGCAGGAGTAATACAAGATCCATCATCAGTATTAGCAGCTGGATCATAATTACCAACTCCAGGATTAGTACAGCCTTCAACAACGTCTATACAAGAACCATCGTCAACATTAGCACTTGAATTAAAATTAAAAGCATCAGATTGAGTACAACCTTCAACAACGTCTATACAAGAACCATCGTCAACATTAGCATATTGATCAAAATTTATAGCCAGAGAGTCTGTACAACCAATCAAATTACAGCTTAACTCATCTAGTGAAAAATTATTTAATGTCAGTAATCCATTTGTCATATATACAATTTGACTATCTAGTGTTATATTATATAAAGTTCCGGCATTAATTAGCTGAAGAATTATAACTTCATTAGAAATAGCTCCATCAATTTCATCAGTAGTTGAGTCATCTCCTGAGATTGAAATTGCAAATTGATTTTCATCTGTTTGATTTTCGTTCGTATTTACATATTGAGAACCAATTAATAAGTTTGAATCAGTACCAAGAGCTATAACAAATGCTTCATCGTTTAAGTCAGGGAAGTTTGAATATGCTTCAGGGCTAAAAAATATAGTCATATTAGATCCCGTAACAATTGATTCTTCATATGAAGGAATAAAGCATTCATTTTCAATTGGTAATGATTGAGAAATTAAATCATTGAAAAATAACAAAAAATAGACAAATAAATATTTTTTAATCATAATAAATAACTACAAATTATAGTATGAATTTTATTCCAAATAAATATACCTTGCAAGGTACAAATCTATTTTTATTTAATTAAATTTAGATTATATTAAAATAAAATCACTTGATGTTTTTTAAAAAAAAAATATTTGGAAAATTAATTAATTCGTTTACATTCCCCTTTTTGTTTGTAATTACTATAATATTTTGTTTTGTTTTTTGTGAAAATTTTAACATAGATAATAGCACATTTGGAATTTACCCAAGGGACAGAAAAAGTTTGTTTGGAATATTCACTATGGTTTTTGTTCATTCCAGTGTTAAGCATTTATTTAATAACATAGTACCTTTATTTATTCTCGGATCATTGTTGTTTTACTTTTACAATGAAGTAGCTATGAAAGTTTGGATTTACTCTATACTCTATGGAGGTATTCTACTTTGGCTTGGGGGAAGAGCATCATACCACATTGGAGCTAGTGGTCTAGTTTATGCTTTGTCTTCATTTATTTTTTTGAGCGGTATACTGAGAAAAAATAATAAATTGAAAGCCATTTCATTATGTATAATTTTTCTTTACGGAGGGTTAATATGGGGAATATTTCCTANTTATAATAATATTTCGTGGGAGGGACATCTATTTGGTTTTATTAATGGAATATTTTGGTCATTATATTTTAAAAATATTGGACCAAAAAAAGATATGTATTCATGGGATAAAGAAGAAGAAGTTTTAAAAGAACTTGATGGAATAGATATTAAATATGAAATTATAGAATAAAAAAAACTCCTTAGTAAGCCGGATTCTGTTACTATAATATAGTCTCTATCATTTATCTTATTTACTTATCACTAAGTAACTTTAGCGGTCTACCCTCCAAGATTAAGCGAGCAACTATATTTCATTGAAACCTTGGTTTATTTGACCTTGCACTTCATAAGGTTTACACAGCTATGTTAATTACTTAACATACTGGTGAGCTCTTACCTCACCTTTTCACCCTTACTCGATAAATCAAGCGGTTATTTTCTGTTGCACTTGCTGTCATTAAATGCCTAGCTATTAACTAGTATGATGCTCTTTAGTGTCCGGACTTTCCTCTTTAAAAAAGCGATAGAGTAAGGAGTTTTTATTTTATTCTAAGTAAAGATACATTATTAGTTAAAATTTCTATTATATTTAGTAGTGAAATTAAAAATTAATAAAGGACTCTATGTATAACAAATATTTACTTATCATTTTTTTGATCGTTTCTTGCAATAATTACACTGATAAGAGATTACAAATTTCAAATTATGGAAATGCTCAAGGTACTACTTACAGCATAAAGTATTTTAATGAAAATGGTGAAAACTTTCAATATGAAATTGATAGTATTTTTAATCAAGTTGATATTTCACTATCAACTTATATTAAAAATTCCACAATAAGTAAAATAAATAATAACATATCAAATAAAACTGACAGTTTGTTTAATGAGGTATTTAATCAGAGTCAAAAAATTTTTGAAATCACTGATGGTCACTTTGATCCAACAATTAATCCTCTTATGAAATTCTGGGGGTTTAAAGATGAACAAGGTAATATTAATGAAATTGAAAGAAGAAAATTAATGTCTAATATTGGGTTTGAAAAAATTCAACTTAAGGGTAATAAAATCATAAAATTAAATTCGAAAATTTCTTTGGATTTTAATGGAATTGCTCAGGGTTTTACTGTTGATTTGATTTCAAATTTTTTANATACAAAAAATATTAAAAATTATATGATTGAGGTTGGTGGGGAAGTAAAATGTAAAGGTTTAAATTATAAAAATGAAGTTTGGAAAATAGGTATTCAAAATCCACTTGATAGCTCTAGTAATTACTATTCAATAGTTAAATTGCAAAATATATCAATTGCTACATCTGGAAGCTATAATAATTATAAATTTGACAAAGAGACCGGACAAAAATACTCACACATAATAAACCCTAAAACTGGTATGCCTTCATCAAATAAACTTATTAGCGTAACAATTTTAAATGAATCCTGTATGAGAGCTGATGCAGTTTCAACTGCTTGTATGGTAATGGGAAAGACTAAATCAATTGATTTTTTAAATTCAAATCCCGATTATGAAGGAATGTTAATTTATTTTGATGATAATGGAAAATTAGAAAATTACTCAACTAATTTTTTTATAAACCAATCTAAAAAAGTCCTCAAATGAATTTAATTTTTGCAACACATAACTCCCACAAAATTTCAGAAATAAAGAAATTATTACCAGAAAAAATNAAAATCAGAGATTTAAAACAAATTAGATTTNATGATGAAATTNTTGAAGATGGTAAAACATTAGAAGAAAATGCTAAAATAAAATCTGAGTACATTTATNAAAAATNTAAATCTAATTGTTTTTCTGATGATTCAGGATTATTTATTGATGCAATATCAGGNGAACCAGGAGTTTACTCAGCTAGATATGCTGGTTTAAAAAAAAATTCTGAAAAAAATATTTCTAAAGTTCTAAGTAAATTGAAAAATATAACTAACAGAAATGCAAAATTTGTTACTGTAATAAGTTTATTTCTCAATGATAAAAATTACATTTTTAAGGGAGAAATTAAAGGNCTAATATCAAAAAGAAAAATTGGATTAAATGGTTTCGGNTATGATCCAATTTTTATTCCNCATGGTTTTAATCAAACCTTTTCACAAATGAATTTAAATACAAAAAATATGATAAGTCATAGAGCTATTGCATTTAAAAAACTTGTAAAATTTTTAACTGATTTTTAAAAATATAATAATATCTTTAGATTAATTATTTATATTTAGAAATAATATAATATTGTAAATGTGGAAAAATTTTTAGTATCAGCAAGAAAACACAGNCCTCAAAATTTCGATGATGTTGTTGGNCAAAAATCTATTACTAATACTCTAAAAAACGCAATTCANCAAAAGAAAATTTCTCATTCATACTTATTTTGTGGCCCAAGAGGTGTTGGTAAAACTACTTGTGCAAGAATTTTAGCTAAGACTATTAATTGTTTTGAAAATAAAGGTGAAATTAGTTGCTGTAATAATTGTGAATCATGTACATCATTTAATAACAATAGCTCATATAATATTTTCGAATTAGATGCTGCCTCTAACAATTCTGTTGAAGATATAAGGTCCCTAATAGATCAAGTTAGAATTCCACCTCAAATTGGTGAAAAAAAAATATACATAATTGATGAAGTTCATATGTTATCTCAATCTGCATTTAATAGTTTCTTGAAAACATTAGAAGAACCTCCTAGTCATGCTATTTTCATCCTTGCAACAACTGAAAAATTTAGAATAATTCCTACAATTTTATCTNGATGNCAAATCTTTGATTTCAAAAGAATCAAAATAGATGATATCTCGAAATTTCTTAAAAGTATTTGTGAAAAAGAAAAAATATCTTANGATGATGCATCAATAAATTTGATTTCTCAAAATGCAGATGGAGCTTTAAGAGACGCTTTATCAATTTTTGATAGGCTGGTTAGTTATAATTCAAATGAAATACTATATGATAATACAATTGAAAATTTAAATATTATTGATTATGAATATTATTTCAAAATAGTTGAAATGTCNATCAAAAAAAATTATAATGAAGTTATAATTATACTTGATGAAATATTAAATAAAGGTTTTGATGANAGAAGTTTTATCAATGGATTAGCAAAACACTTCAGAAAAATTTTACTATCAAAAAATAATAAAACAATAGACTTGATAGAAATTCACCAAGAATTAAAAAATAGGTACTATAACCAGGCTGAAAATTGTAGTGAAAAATTTATATTAAATGCAATTGATCTATGCAACAATTGCGATTTAGATTATCAAAAATCTAAAAATAAAAGAATTTTGATTGAAATAAATCTTATTAAAATTTGTCAATTTGAACAATCGGATATAAACATCCAAGAAAAAAAAAAANATAATTTAAAATTTTNTNCAACAGNTAACTCNAATANAAAAATAACTGAGAAAATTAATAATAATCCTAAAGATAATTCTAAAGATAATTCTAAAGATAATTCNAAAGAAAAATTAATAACAAAAGTTATAGAAAAAAAGATTAACNCTAACACCTTGAATAAAATTAAAAATCAGAAAGACATNCAAAATATATCAATTTCAGATTTTTTAAATTCTGCAGAAGAAGAGAAAAAAAAAGAAGAATTAATTTCAGGTAAAACCGANTATAAATTCAGTAAAATTGAGCTTTTTGAAAAATGGAAAAAATATTCTNAAGAATTAATNAATAAAGATAAAATTTCATTGTCAAAATTGTTTGAGGATAAAAAACCTTTACTTGNTGAANATTTTCAACTAAAATTTGAAGTTGANAATAAGATCTTATATGATGAACTCGAAGGTGAAAAAACTAATCTATTGAATTTTTTAAGAAGCGAACTGAANAATTTCTCCATTACAATCAAATTTAATGTAANGGAAAAGATATCTGAGCCAATTCATAACTCACCTGAAGAAAAATTGAGAAATTTTAAANATAAAAATAACTTTATAAANGATTTGATTTCTAAACTAAATTTAGATACTACTTAATTTCATGCCATTTATTATAAATTTTAGGCTGAATTTTATTTTTTTTTGATTTTAAAGAAACATTTAATTCTGATAATCTCATTGTTTTTTTTGACTTCAAAGTTAAATTTTTATATAATGATGTTCCTTCATTTTTCCACTTNAACATTTTCTCACTCACATTTTTTACAATTTTTCCNGGATTACCAATTATCAGTTTACNATCAGGAATANTGGTATTTGCCTTCACTAAACTAAGTGCTCCAATTATACAGTTATCTCCNATTATTGCATCATCAAGTACTACAGAATTTATTCCAACCAATACATTTTGNCCTAATTTTGCTCCATGGATAACAGCACCATGACCGATATGTGTATTTTTTTTTAAATGTACTATTTCCCCAGGAAACATATGAATAGTACAATTTTCCTGGATATTACATCCATCTTCAATTATTATTTTCCCAAAGTCTCCCCTAAGACTTGCACTAGGACCAATGTAAACTTCTTTACCTATAATAACATTTCCTATAATATCAGCAGAAGGATGAATNTAGCAAGAGTTGTGAATATTNGGGATATATCCATCGAATTCGTAAACCATAATTTTAAAAATTAATTATAAACCTTTAATCTATGTTCGAAAATAATAAAACAAAACTAATATTTCAATCATTGNGGATTTTTGTAAATTGCNAAAAAGATTAAATTTTACATGAAATTACAAAATTACATTCAAGAAAAATGGATAAATGGCTTAGGAACAGAGAAAAAATTATATGATGCTGTATCTGGAGAATTTATAGGTTCTACNAGTACAAAAGGGATTGATTTTAANGAAATGTTAAATTATTCAAGAAGTGTTGGNGGACCAAATCTTAGAAAATATACATTCCATGAAAGAGGGAGAATGATTAAAGCACTGGCATTACATCTTTATAAAATTAAAAACAAATTTTATGAACTTAGCTACAGAACCGGNGCTACTAAATCTGATTCNTGGATTGATATTGAAGGAGGAATAGGTAACTTATTTAGCTATGCTAGTTTGAGAAAAGAATTCCCTGATAATTACTTTTACGTTGAAGGAAATCCAATTACCTTATCTAAAAATGATACTTTTATTGGTCAACATATTTGTGTTCCAAAAGAGGGAGTTGCAATACACATTAATGCATTTAATTTTCCTATTTGGGGTATGCTTGAAAAAATAGCAGTTAATCTTTTTGCAGGTGTTCCGGCTATTGTAAAACCAGCTACAATAACAAGTTACTTAACTGAATGTATGTTCAAAGAAATAATCAAATCAAAAATTTTACCTTCGGGGAGTTTACAACTGGTTTGTGGGTCAGCTAATGGAATTTTAGAACATGTTAATTCTCAGGATATTGTAACATTTACAGGATCAGCAAAAACTGGAAAATTTTTAAAATCAACTAAAAATATTATTGAGAATTCTGTACCATTTAATATGGAAGCTGATTCATTAAATTCATGTATACTTGGTTCAGATGTTGAAGAAAATTCTGATGATTTTAAAATNTTTATCAATGAAGTNGTAAAAGAAATGACTGTAAAAGCAGGACAAAAATGTACAGCAATAAGAAGAATATTAGTTCCTGAAAATAAAATAGAACTAGTTGTTAAACATCTTAAAATTTTATTAAATGATATAATAATTGGAAATCCAAAACTTAAAGANGTTAACATGGGTTCACTTGCTGGAATNGATCAAAAAATTGAGGTTACTAATGCTATAAATTTTCTCNGNAATACTCAAGAAATTGTTTCGGGAAATATTAAAAAATTTGATCTCATAGATGCTGAAATTAAAAAGGGATCTTTTCTCCCACCAATTCTATTTTTAAACTCTAAACCTTTAAATAATACTGATTGTCATAATATTGAACCTTTTGGACCTGTATGTACTATTATGCCATACAAAAATCTAGATGAAGCAATAGAAATAATTAAACTTGGTATGGGGTCATTAGTTTGTTCAATTATTACGTCTAATTCTCAAATTGCTAATAAATTAACTATTGGTTGTGCAAGTAATCATGGAAGAATTTTAATTTTAAATAAATCATGTGCAAAAGAAAGTACTGGACATGGTTCTCCTCTACCTTTATTAGTTCATGGCGGCCCAGGAAGAGCTGGAGGGGGAGAAGAAATGGGAGGAAAAAGAGGAGTACTCCATTATTTACAAAGAACTGCGATTCAAGGACACCCAAACAACATAACTAAATTAACAAATGTNTTTCAAAAAGGATCTGATCTTAATGAGAAAAAAATACANGTTTTTAGAAAACATTTTGAGGAACTTGAAATTGGAGAAACTGTATTTACCCAAAAAAGAACAATTACCGAAGCTGATATAATCCAATTTTCAAATGTTTCNTGGGATCATTTTTATGCTCATACNGATATTAGTTCACTTNGTGATACAATTTTTGAAGAGAGAGTTGCACATGGTTACTTTATTTTATCTGCTGCTGCTGGGTTATTTGTTGATGGGAAAAAAGGTCCAGTATTATTAAATTATGGAATTGATGAATGCAGATTTACTAAGCCAGTCTANGCNGGTTCTACGATTGGAGTAAAATTTACTGTCAAAGAAAAAATTGACCAGGAAACCAAACCTGATGATAAAATTTCTAAAGGAATTGTCAAATTTTTAGTTGACGTTTATGATGAGAAAGGAGAAACTGTTGCAATTGCAACTATATTGACAATGATAAAAAAATTAAATCAAAAAATTTAATATGGAATTAAATAAAAGTGAAGGATTCGTAAAATANAATATAACTAATAAAATTGCTCATTTAGAATTTTATCATCCTAAAAGTAATTCTCTTCCTGGTTATTTACTTAATTTACTTGCAAAAAATATAACAGATATNGGAAAAATTNCTTCAATACAAGCNATTATTCTTAAAAGTAAAGGNAATAATGCATTTTGTGCAGGGGCTTCATTTGATGAATTAATGAATATTAAAGATGAATATGAAGGAGAAAAGTTTTTTTCAGGATTTGCAAAAGTTATAAATGCAGCAAGAAAATGTCCAAAATTAATTATTGGNAGAATACATGGAAAAGCTGTTGGAGGTGGAGTTGGNTTGGCAGCAGCTGTTGACTANTGTTTTGCTACAAAATTTTCTTCAATTAAACTTAGTGAATTATCCATTGGTATAGGACCATTTGTNGTAGGACCAGTTATNGANAGAAAAATTGGAAAATCAGCAATGAGTGACTTATCAATAAANCCAGCAGAATGGAAATCTCCAGTTTGGGCTAATCAAAAGGGATTATATTCTGAAATATTTGAATCANTTGAAGAGATGGATAAATCAATTTTAAATCTTCTTGAAAAATTNTCAACCTACAACAATGAGGCTCTAAGTATGATGAAAAAAATTTTTTGGGAAGGAACAGATAACTGGGATAAATTATTAATAGAGAGAGCAAAAATTAGTGGCAAACTAGTATTATCAAAATATACGAAAGAGTCTATCAAAAAAATTAAAGAAAGAAAATGAAAATCATGTCAAAAATTGACAATAATATTTTGATAAAGGGATATAAATTAATGTTAACTGCAAGATTAATGTCAGATTTATATGAAAAAAAATCAGATTTAACCAGTAAATATGTTCATGCATGTTCAAATGGTCATGAAGCCATTCAAGTTGCTATTGGACTNCAATTAAGAAATTTTGATTGGGTTTATCCNTATTACAGAGATGATGCTCTTTTATTATCTTTGGGACTTTCACCTTNTGAACTAATGCTTCAACTCTTTGCAAAAAAAGATGATCCATTTTCTGGAGGAAGAACATACTATTCTCACCCAAGTTTAAATAGGAAAGATATAACTAAAATACCACATCAGTCCTCAGCAACTGGAATGCAGGCAATTCCCTCTACNGGGCTTGCAATGGGAATAAAATATCTTGAAGAACAAAACTTATCAAAAAAAAAATTAAATAATNAACCNATAGTTGTTTGCTCTCTTGGAGATGCTGCAATTAGTGAGGGAGAAATATCTGAAGCATTCCAAATCAGTGCATTAAAACAACTTCCAATAATATTTTTAGTACAAGACAACGAATGGGATATATCAGCAAAATCGGACGAGATTAGATCTAATGATGTTTCTTATTTTATTAAAGGTTTTAAAGGTATAGAGTCNATTCAAGTTAATGGAAGTGATTTTGAAGAATCTTACACTAAAATTAATGAAGTTATTAATAAAGTAAGAAAAAAAAGAGTTCCATATCTTATTCATGCAAAAGTTCCTCTACTAGGNCATCATACATCTGGCGTTAGAAAAGANTGGTATAGAAATGATTTATTAGATCATAAAAAAAGAGATCCAATTCCAATTTTAGAAAAATTAATTTTAAAATCAAAATATAATAAAACTGAGTTAGATGAAATCAAATTTAAACTTTTAAATGAAGTTAAAAATCAGTTTGAAGATGCTAAAAATGNAAAAGAACCTGATANAGAAAGCATTTTTGATCATGAATTTGCCCCTACAAAAATTTTAAATGAAATTGGAACAAGAAAACCTAATAAAAATNAAAAAATTGTAATGGTTGATGCTGCACTTTATGCAATGAAAGAAATTTTAAATAAACATCCCGAAGCTNTATTTTATGGCCAAGATGTGGGATTAAGACTTGGAGGAGTTTTCAGAGAAGCTGCCACACTAGCAGAAAAATTTGGATGTAACAGGGTATTTAATACTCCTATTCAGGAAGCTTTTATTATTGGATCAACTGTTGGTATGTCTGCTGCTGGTTGTAAACCAATCGTTGAAGTTCAATTTGCTGACTATCTCTGGCCAGGACTAAACCAATTATTTACTGAAGTTAGTAGATCCTGCTACTTGTCAAATGGTAAGTGGCCAGTAAATNCGTTAATTAGAGTACCAGTTGGAGCATATGGATCAGGAGGGCCATACCATTCATCTTCAATAGAATCNATATTAACGAATATTAAAGGAATTAAAGTTGTATATCCATCAAATGCTGCTGATATGAAAGGTCTCATGAAATCTGGATTTTATGATCCAAATCCAGTGATAATCTTAGAACATAAAGGTTTATATTGGTCAAANATTGAAGGAACTGAAGACTCAAAAACCATTGAACCAGACGAAGATTATATCATACCGATAGGAAAATCAAATATTATACTTNAAGCTGATGAGGCTAATATTATTTCAGGTAAATCTTTGTTGATTATTTCTTATGGCATGGGAATTTATTGGTCAAAAAATGCTGCTAAAAACTTTGAAAAACAAATTGAAATACTTGATCTGAGAACTCTAATTCCTATGGACCTTGATAAAATTTTTACATTGGTTAAAAAGCATAGCAAATGTATTATTGTTACTGAAGAATCTGAAGGATTTGGTTTTTCAGAGGCTTTAGCTGGAAAGATTCAAGAAAATTGCTTTGATTTTTTGGATGCTCCAATCAAAATAATAGGTTCAAAAAGTGTTCCTGCTATACCATTAAACTCTANCTTAGAAGCAGCTATACTNCCAAATTCTAAAATAGTTGAAAAAATGATANAAAAATTATTAAAATTTTAAAAAAACTGTTAAATTAGAATTATGAAAATTTCTAAATATATAAGTGAATTACTTTATTATCATGATTGCGTTATAATTCCCAACTTTGGAGCTTTCATAGCAAATTATGAATCATCTAAAATTAATTATGATTCTAATAAAATATCTCCTCCAAAAAAAAAATTGAGTTTTAATATTAACCTAAAATCTAATGATGGTTTATTAGTTAATCATATATCAAAAAGTGAAAATATTTCTTACGATGAATCTATGATTTTATTAAATAAACTTGTTAGTTCAATTAAATATGATCTAGAATTNAAAAACATTGTTAAAATAGATAAAGTAGGAATACTTTCTAAAAGTAATGATCACAAAATAATATTTAAACCCTCTAATAAAATAAATTTTTTACTCGATTCATATGGCTTCAAAACTATTAATTATCACCATATTCAGAAAAGAAAAGATCAAACTATTAAATATTTAACTTATTCAAAGTCTTTTGAAAAAAACTTATTAAGAGTAGCNGCAGTTTTTTTACCTATTTTGATCTTAAGTTCAATTTTAAGCGTGAATAANGATAAAATAAATAATTACTATTTAAATTATGCTTATTTAAATCCTTTTGCAAAAAAAACCTTTAGCTTCATATAAACCTCGACTTGTTAATGATTTTAATTCATCAACAAGCATAGAGAATNTCTCNAACATCAANACAAAAAACTTTAAAACAATTGATAAATCAAATATTGAAAACCCTGAAAGNACTGAAATAAAAATTGAAACTAATATTATCCCNAAAAAAAAATATGTCAAAAAAAATATTTCTATTACTAACNATTTCAATAAAAAAGACTTTTCTTTGATTATTGGATCATTCTCTAATTACTCAAATGCANTTAATTTATTATTAAAATATAAGAAGAATGGTTTTAAACCAAAAATTATTGAAAATATAGATAAAGGTTTATTCAGAGTTTCAATTCATTCATTCAATAATAAAATTGACGCTAAAAAAAAGTTAATCTCTTTGAAAAAATTAGGAATCAAATCTTGGATTCTTGGTAATTAATATCTTTGATTATTTCTTCGACATTGTGATTCATACATTTGAAATGTTTTTTTGGACATTTATCAAACCCGATTTTTGAACAAGGTTGACATGATATTTTATTAACTATAATCTTAGATTTATAANCAGATAAATATGGATACATCCCAAAATTTGGGACAGTGCTCCCCCAAACTGAAATAATTTTTTTCTTAAATGCAGCAGAAATNTGCATTAAACCAGTATCGTTACTTATGATCCAATCTGCATTTTTAATTATACTTGACGATCCATAAATATCATACTTTCCACATGAATTAAATATACGATTTCCAATTTTTTTACAAATTATTTCACCTGTTGAAAAATCTTCTTTACCACCCAATAAGATAACTGGTTTATTTAATTTTTCACATATATTTANTAATTTTAGTAAAGGCATTTTTTTTGTATNGTGATTTGCACAAATTACTAAGCCAATGTANCCATGATGAAAAATCTTGGGTAAAGANTGAATTTTGATCTCGGATGATTTTGGAATGAAAAAATCTAGTCCATTATTGTCATTGGATATAATATCTTTTAATGTATAAAAGTATCTATCTACAATATGTTGTTTNGGTAGTAAATTAATTTTAAATTTAACNAAAAACCATTTTTTGATATTTAATTTATTTAACGAATATGTTTTTTTATTTAAAAATATTTTTAAATAAAAAGTTCTTAAATTACAATGTAAATCAACTATTAGATTATAATCCTCTTTTTTTAGATCAAAAATTAGCTTTAAGTCGATTTTTTTTTTNAAACTAAAAACTTTATCAACATTTGGGTTATTTTGAACTAATTTTAAATATTTAAATTTAGTTAAAAAATGAATTTGAAAATTAGTCTGGCTTTTCAAACATCTTAAAATAGGAGAAGTTAAAACTATATCTCCAATTGAGCTCAACCTGATAATTAAAATTTTTTTCAACTATTTTTAATATTTAAATAATTTAACAGAATTATTAGTAGTTATATTTGCAACTTTTTCAATATCAATATTATAAATTTCAGAAANTTTTTTTGCAATATAATGTAAATATGAGCTTTCATTTATTTTGCCTCTAAATGGTGAAGGAGCNAGATAAGGGCTATCTGTCTCCAAAAGAATATTTTGAATATCAACTTTTTCTAAAACTTTATCTAATCCTGAATTTTTAAAAGTAACTACCCCTCCTATACCAAGATAAAAACCTAAATCAATTATTTTATTTGCTTGTTCAAGAGATCCAGTAAAACAGTGAAAAACTCCCGACAATGAATTATATTTTTCAGAAATTAATATTTCATATATTTCATTAAATGAGTTTCTACAATGAATCACAACAGGAATTTTCATTTTTGTTGCCCAGTNTAATTGAATAATAAATGCTTCTTTTTGAAAGTTAATCAATGATTTATCCCAATATAAGTCNATTCCAATTTCTCCAACAGCACATACATTTTTATTTCTCAGGTATTGTTTAATTAAATCTAATTGTTCTTTAAAATTTTCATCAACATAACAAGGATGTAGTCCAATCATTGGGAAAAGAATATTTGGATATTTACTTGTCAATTTGAACATTTTACTCACAGTAGAATGATTTATATTTGGCACAAAAATTCTTTTGATGTTATTCTTTAAAGCTCTGTCCATCAAATGCTCTATGTTTTCATCATATTTATCTGAATATATGTGACTATGTGTATCTGTCAATATCATTTTTCAAATTTACAATATTTATAAAATTTAATTAAACTTAAAATATTACTTTAGCAAATAATTAAGAGAGGTGGCCGAGTGGTTTAAGGCGCACGCCTGGAAAGCGTGTTGAGTGAAAGCTCTCGAGGGTTCGAATCCCTTCCTCTCTGCAAAAATCCAAATAAACATTTAGTTATAAATAAATAATTTAATATTATAATCTATTTTCCAAATTTTTAATCTCTTAAAAACTAATTTTAGAATAATTATCAAATAAATATAAAATTATTTTATAAAATATTGATTTAAAAAGTTTTATGAATTAACTTTAAGAAGTGTTAGATTTAAATTACTTTTTATTTATTTTTTAANAAAAATTTAAAATGAAAAATAATAGTATATATATAATTATCAAATATCATATGAATCCCTCATCAGAATCTAATAAAGCTTTACCTGTTTTAATGATGGATACTGATGATCATCCATTAGAATTTGACAGATTAGATTCTGCTGAAGAATTTGTTAACATATTAAACATGAACAGTAATCAAGGGCTTAGATATGAAATAAAAGAATTAGGATTAAAATATCTTAAAGTAACACAGAAGGACAATGATTAGGTTTAGAAAAGTATCTGGTAAGCATGTAAATCCAATTTCTCACACAGCAGAAATGTTAAAAAAAAAAAAAATTTCTTCACTACACATTGGTACTGATTCACAAAGACATCAAAAAAGTATAGTGTATGTTACAGCAATTGCATACAGATACAAAAATAAAGGGGTACACTATATATATAACAAGCTTAACCACAAACCAATAAAAGATGATTGGCCTCGTTTATGGCTTGAAACAGAATACACGATGGAAATTGCAAAGCTTTTAAGAAAAAATTTTCCTGAAATCAAATTTGAAATAGATATGGATTATAACTCAAATCCAATTCATATGAGTAATAAGTTAATTACTGCAGCAAAAGGATGGGCTCTATCTTTTGGTTATAAAGTAAATGTCAAACCAAATTTACAAATTGCAACAAGAGCTGCTAATTACCATAATAAATAATATATTTAACTATCTTTTTGAGATCTTATTATTAGATATTGATTTTTGTAATTTTGACTTAAACCTTGTAATATCCTTACTTCTTTTTTTTAAATGTTTAGATGAAATTTTTGAATTAACTCTTTTTCTCCATAACTTAAAAGAAGAGTTTTTGAGATTATTTCTCATTAGTTTTATTACATCAGCTTCAGAAAACCCAAATTGAAATTTAATTGCCTCAAATGGAGTCCTATCTTCCCAGGCCATTTCTATTATTCGATCTATTTTTCTGTTTTTCTCCATTTAATAAGTCTTTATCATGTTATTAGGAGTAACAATTATAAAATCAGCCAAATTATGGTCAGGTTTAAGCTTTTTAATATCTTTTTGTTCTTCACAACCAATTGAAAGTATTTTTAATTTAGTATTATTTTTTTTGAGATAATAATAAATTCCCTCATAATCTTTAGAGTGATATGAGCCATTTATATGAAAAAAAATAAAATTTTCTTTTTTATTCTTAATTATAAAATGTGCCATAGTTGCATCTTTTATTGCCTGAGCAAAAATTAAATTATCATTTTTATGAAAAAAATCACTTTTCATATCAGAGTAAGATTTCATTGAAGTATCAACTTCTAATGGAAGATTAACAAAGAAATTTTTCGCATTATCACTTAAATAATTTAAAGTATCAATACCAAGTCTAAAAACAATATTTGCATATCTTCTGGGTATATTAGTTGCAATAAAATCAAGTTTATTATCTCTAGCAAATTTTAGTAAAGGCAAATAATCTGTTTCAAAATTTGGCCAAGTTTTAATTTCATCTTTCAGTTTTCTTTCATCAAAATAACCAAACAAGTATTCATCAATTGTAATTTGATCATCAGTCTCAAACATTTCAGCACCAATTGTCATCTTCTTATTTTTATTATGAATATTAATCAGTAACTCAAGTTGTAACCAGTGAATAATAGGATTATTGTGAAATTCACCAAATAAAATTACATCGCTATCTAAAGATTTTTTAACTAATTTTTTAAATGAAACTTGAGTTCCATTGTTATCATAAATTTTAAATGAGGATTTTTGAGAAAAACTATCAAAATACTGAAAAAAACAGAAAAAAAGTATCGTGAGAAATTTATTCATTTGAAAATTATTACAATTTTTTTAAAAAATCATTAGCTATTAAAATATGATTCTTTCTTTTATTATCTTCCATTTTAACTAAATTATAGTACATCATTGAAGTTCTTGGATTTTTTTTAAAAAGCTCTTGATTATTTTGTATAAAATTCCAAAAAAGTCCATCCCATATTATTGTCCATTTACCAGAAGTAAAATTGCTCATTTTTTTTATATAATTTGAACTTGAAATATATGGTTTTGTAGAAAAAACTCCACCGTCAGCAAATTGACTCATTCCATAAATATTTGGAACCATTACCCAATCATAGGAATCAATAAATAACTCCATAAACCACCTGTAAACCTCATCAGGGTGAAATTCACATAACAACATAAAATTCCCTAGGACCATTAGTCTTTCAATATGATGACAATATCCGGTTTTAAGAATTTTTTTTATTGTATTATCTACAGGTTCAATACCTGTCGAACCATCATAGAAAGACGATGGGATTTTTCGACAGAAACCATAAAAGTTACAATTTCTTGAATAGGTTCCTTTAACCTGATAAATCCCTCTTATAAATTCTCTCCAACCAAGAATTTGCCTAATAAATCCCTCAACAGAATTAATTGGTATAGTTTGATTATTTGAATAATCTAAAACTCTTTCTAAAATATAACTTGGAGAAATTAGTCCAACATTAATTAATGGGGATAATACACTGTGATTAAGGAAAACTTCGTCTTTCACTATAGCATCTTCATATGAACCAAAATCATAAAATCTAGCTGATAAAAATTCTTCAAACCATTTCAAAGATTGAGTTCTATTAATTGGATAAATGGGATTTTTAGATAAAACTCCAAAATTAGTAGAATAGTATTTATTCGTGTATTTTAAGGCTTCTGACCAATACTTACATTCCTTAGGGAATGATAATTTTGGAGCTTTTTTATTTTTAGGATACTTTTTTCTATTCTCAGAATCATAAGTCCACTTACCTCCTGTTGGTTGGGAATTTGAATCAATTAAAATATTATGTTTTTTTCTTTGATTTTTATAAAAAGTGGTTTGAAAATAAGTTTTTTTATTTGGATCAAAAAAACTAACTAAATCTTTGTCGCTATTTATAAAAAGTGGATTATTGAAATATTTTATTTTATTTTTATTAAATACTTTTTTTAATTTTTTTTCAATTGAGTTATCAACTGGATTATATAATTTTATTTCACTAAATCCTTGATCATCTAGNCTGGTAATTAAATTTTGAATTTTAGAAAGTTCGTCAAAAGANTCAATATAATCAGTTANATAATTTTTTTGTTTTAATTCATCAAAAAAANATCTCATAGTAGCTCTATGAAACGCAATTTTTAACTTATGGAATTTTAAACTTCTAAAAAAGAAAAATTCTTCAACGATATATACCTTATTAAAATTGCCAAAAATTTCAAGATTTGGAAATAATTGATTTGGAAGTATTACTAAAGCCTTCATTTATTTATTTTTTTTACATCTTAAACTACAATATTTTACATTTTCCCAATCTTTTTTCCACTTTTTTCTCCATGAGAAGGGTCTTTTGCAAATCAAACAAATTTTGAAATCTAAAAATGTTTTTTTCATTCAAAAATAGGGATTTCATTAATTCTAACATATGGAAAAGTTTCCAATATATTCAAACCATAATAAGTATTTAGACCAGAAATTCCAACATTTGAAAAAGATGATAAATCTATCTGACCAATTTTATTAATTGAGTTGTCAGGAAATATCAATAGCTCAACAGATCCAATAATGAATTTACATTTGTTTGGTAAATTAATACTTTCAATATGCTTAAGTCCAATTTTAATAGAACTGTCTTTGACAAAAGGAGCGTAAAAATTATCTATAATAACTTTCTTAATTTTAATTTTTTCAAACTCAGATACACTTTTGTCAAATTTAGCAGATGTGTAGTGAGCTTTTTTAATATAATTTTTAGAAATACTATTAATTGTATAATATTTTGTTTGTTCGATATTTACATAAGTGTCGCGTGGAACATCAGAGATAGGCCTAACCACAAATCCAAATTGGGCTGGGTTTGATCCTAAGTGGACAACTGAAGAAAAAATTGCAAGATTATCAATACCATCAACAGATTTTGTACCAATTAAATTGGCTGGTTTTATTCCTGATACAGAGTTAATCAAATTTAATCTCCACTTGCGTTCAGATTTTTCAATTTCTTTTTTTGATAATTTCATTATTTCTTGTATGTAAATTTATAATTCTTTTATTTTCTAATTTAACTAAATTATTTTTCCTATGAGACCAAATTTTTTTTCTAGCAATATTTGCACTTTTTTTAATATCAATACAAGGTTTAGGATAGGTTAATTTATCAATATCATAATCTATAGGTGTCAATTTCCATGGTTCATGAATAAATTTATCAGGTATTTCAGATAATTCACTAACCCAGTCCTTAATAAAACTTCCATCATTATCATGATCCTTAGATTGTTTTACAGGATTATACATTCTTATTGTATTAATCCCAGTTGTTCCAGCTTGCATTTGAAATTGGGTATAGTGAATTCCTGGTTCATAATCTAAAAATAATTTACTCAAATGATATACTCCAAGTTTCCAATTACAGTCAAAGTGATGACACAAAACAGAAACCAACATAGCCCTCATTCTAAAGTTTATCCATCCAGNANGAATNAAACACCTCATTGAAGCATCAACAAGNGGAAATCCAGTAAAACCNGTTTTCCATTTATTAAGCAATTCATAATTATTTGAATAAACTAAAGATTCATATCCTCTATTTACACATTTTAATTCATAATCACATTCTGACTCAAATTTTTGAATAAAATGACAATTCCACTTAAGTCTTGACAAAACACTATTAAAGTTTCTTTTATAAATGTTGAAATTTTTATGACTTTTTATATAATGAAAAATTTGTTTAATGGAGAGATTACCCCAAGAAATAAATGGTGATAATCTACTACAAGAGAGTCTACTTTTTTTTGGTTTTGAAATATTTATATTATAAGTATCAAATCTTTCTTCGCAAAATGAAACAAGATATTTCCAACCATATAGCTCTCCAGGTTTTTGATACTGAAGTGGATATTGTTTTAAAATTTCATACAATTTTTTTTTAATTTTAAATGGGTTATCAAAACTTATTTTTTTTCTTTCTCTAAAACTATTAACAGTTAAATCGGAATTAACAAATTTATAAAAGTTATAATCCCAATTATTTCTATTACTTATACCCCTCATTATTCCATCTCTAGGGAACTGATTCCAATTAATATTTTTATATTTTAAAAATTTTTTGATTTTTAAATCTCTTTCCCAAGAAATTTTAATTCCTGTTTCTTGATAAGAGAGAACATTTTTTATTGGGAATTTATTAGATAGAAAATTAAAAACATTTATTGCCTCTTCATGAAAAATTAATACTTCTTTATTGTAAACTTTTAAAATACTATTCATATGAAGAATTGAATGGTAAACAAACTGTAAATGTCTAGTTGATATGTCACCATAGTTTAATATACTTGGCTCAAATATGTATATAATAATATAATTTGTATTTTGTTTTTCACAGAACTCAAAAGATTTATGATCTTGAGTTCTCAAATCACGTTTTAACCAAATAATATTTAAATCTTGATTCATGATTTGATTTCTTTTTTTAACTTTTTCCAAAAACTAAAAAACGATGAGTAGTATCCTGATGTAGAACCAATAAACTCCCTAGACTCCTTCTTGCCCTTGTAATGATTATTTAAGGGGTGTTCTTTATAAATTATAAAATCAGAATTGATTTCATGAATTAAATCTTCAAATTCTCCAACAAAAAACTTAATATTCTTAATATTTTTTGATAATTCGATTGCAAAATTTAAACATTTATTACTGACAGGATATCTACGAAATATTGATGGTTCAATTAGAAATATCCTCTGGAAATTTTCATTTTCATACCAAAAAGGATCAATGTTATAATAATTGTAAATCAAAGTTTTTTGATGGTTTTGAATTTTATCATTAACAATATCTGGTATAACAAAATTAAGGTCATATTTAACAAATTTAGAGATTGATTTTGGAATTGTTAAATTTTTAAACTCTGAATAATCAATATCAAGAAAAGTATTTTTTTGACTAGATTGAAAAAACTTATTAATATTTTCTTGATTTGCATAATATTTTTTGTTTGAAAAAGAACCTGCAACCCATTGCCAACTCAAATTGTTACTTGCAAGATCTCCATCTAAGAGATTATAATACATCCACTTTGAAGGATGAAGCCAGTGCGAATTTGATATGTTACAGCATACTGAAGCAATATACATTCTCATATGATTATGAACGTATCCATACTTATATAGATTTTTAATTTCTTGATCGATTGCTGATATACCAGTCTTAGCTTCAACAATAGCCTTTGAAATTTGATAATTATTGATTGGATATTGTATATTTTTNATATCTNAATTTATTTTTTCAGATTTATCAATCCAAACTTGTTGAAAATAATCTCTCCATGCTAANTCTTGAATGAATTTTTCACATTCATACCAGGGTAAATTTGTTTTGNTAATAGCATTATATATTTTTTTTGTTGAAATAAAACCACGAGAAATGTATGGACTTAAATAGCTAACATGACCATTTTTATAGTTTCTAGTTGCAGCATATTTTTTTGGGTTGATATTTTGGACCCTAATTAGAACTTCTGATATTTTTGTNGGAAAATTCAAGGTTTTAATTTTTAATATTTCTAAATGTAAGATTAATTCTGGAATTTAATTCCTTCTTTGATTTTGGAACTCTATGTTTCCAATTATGTTGAATTGGACCACTCATTATTAATATTGATCCATGATCTAATTCAAAGTCTAANCGATCGTTNCTTTCAATATTTTTTAATTGAAATTTCCTTGTCTCTCCAAAGTTTAATGATACAATATCAGGATTTTTACCTAATTCTTTTTCATCATCTTGATGCCAATCCATAGAATCATTTCCATTTCTATATAGATTTAACAAAACAGAATTTGAATTAATTTTAAAATCTTTTTTAATTTTATTTTTTAATGATGATAAAGTGGAATTCCAAGATTTAGCATCATATGTTTTTCTAGAATACCTGTAAGATATTCCTTTATTTCCATAAAAGGCAACTAATCTTGGAAATTTGATTTTTTTTCCAAATAAATTTAAATATTCTTGTTTCCAATTGATCTCCTTGATTAATTGGTTAAATATTTTATCAGATTCATTAGGATCAAAGTAATTTTTAATAAATAAATAAGATCCATTTTTAATTTTTGTAAACTTTTTATTCAATTTTTTTTTTTACAAATTTAATATTTTTTTGTATAACTTTAAAATAAAAAAATTATACAAAATGATTATGCAACTAACTATTAATTTCAATACATTAAAAATTGTTCAAATTTTAAAGGTTATAGTCATATATTTTTTATATTCGAAAAAAAATTAAAAACTATGAAAAAATATTTAACTATCTTATGCGTAATTCTTACTGTAATATCTTGTGGTCCTCAGATGGATTGTGAAACAGAATCTAACGGATTTACACGTTTAGGGCAAACAATTTCAATGGGTAATCAAAGTTCAGTTGATGTTGTAGTTGAAATGGATAAAGCTTGGATGTCTGCAGATTTTGATAACCTTGCTTCATTTATATCTGACTCAGCAAAAATCACTATGTCAGATGGACAAAAAGCATCAAATGCTGAAGAATTTATTTCTATTGTAAAAAAAGAATACGATCAAGTCATGGAAATTGATTCAACAAAATGGTCTTGGGTAATGGACTATGCATTTTCTGTTAAAGTATCTAAGATGGATAGTGTAAACGCTCCAAATACTAGAGGTGAATATGTTAATGCTGGTTTTACAAGTATTGACAGTACTTCATATAATGAGTGGTACCAGATTGAAAATGGAAAAGTAATTTACATGAGTTCTTACAAAAGAGAAAATAAATAAAATATTAGAATTTATTATCTTCTAAAAAACCCAATTTTAAAATTGGGTTTTTTTTTTAAGTTCTAATAATAATGAAATATAATTTAGTTTTTTTGGTGTAAAAAAAATTAGTATTTTTGAATAACCCCCAAACTTAACATAATGACAATATTAAAAAAATTCATCTTATCATTTTTTTTAATATTCTCGTTCATCTTAAAATCACAAAATTGTGATTTAAATTTTAATTATACAATTACTGGCTCTAATATGTTAATTATTTTCACCGGCACGAGTCTTGAAAATAATATTTTAACCTCTGGAGATACAATAGGAGCATTTAAAAAAATTGATGATGACTATTTGTGCGTGGGTAATATGATGTGGACAGGACAAACAAATACTCTTGCAATATGGGGAAATGATCAAGTTAGTAATCAAATTGACGGTTATTATCCAGGAGATACAATTAAATTAATGACCAGAATTGATGATGTCATTTATAAAATACTTTTCGATCCTTCAATTCTTTATTCAACAAATGGAACTAGCAACCTTTCTAATGAACTTATACTTTCAGCTTATTGTGACTCAATGGGCAGTATTTTTGGATGTACTAATGAGGGATATCAAGAATACAATTCAGAGGCTAATTCAGATAATGGAACTTGTCTTATACCAATATCTGGATGCACAATAAACGGTTATGCAGAATATAATCCAAATGCTCTTGTATATGATGGATCTTGTCAAACTATCGCCATTAACGGATGTACAGATGTGAATTATTTTGAATTCGACTCTTTAGCAAACTACAACGATGGGTCTTGTGAAAATTTCATAATAAATGGCTGCACTAATTCAAATTATCTTGAGTATGATTCCATAGCAAATCAAGATGATGGTTCTTGTCAATCCTTTAAAATTTTTGGTTGTACAAATATTAATTTTCTCGAATATTCTATTCTTGCAAATATTGATGATTCATCATGCTTTACTCCTGTAATAAGTGGATGTACAAATATCTTATATCAAGAATATGATTCTTTAGCAAATCAAGATGATGGTTCTTGTCAAAACATTCATATATTTGGATGTTTAGATTCTTTAGCATTTAATTTCAATTCCAATGTTACAATAGAAGATAGCTCCTGCATTAGCATAACATATGGATGTATAAATCCCAATTATCACGAATATGATTCAATTGCTAATGTTAATGATGGATCTTGTATAACTCCGTATACAATTGGGTGTACTAGTGTGTTATCCTTAAATTATAATCCTCTTGCAGATACGGACGATGGAAGTTGTATCCCAATTATTTATGGATGTAATGATATTAATGCTATCAATTTTGATTCAATTGCTAATGTTAATGATGGATCCTGCATAGATTTAACTTATGGTTGTATTGACTCTCTGGCATATAACTTTAATAGCCTAGCTAATACTTCAGACGAATCTTGTATAGAAAGAATTTACGGATGCATGGATTTAAACTACATGGAATTTGATATCAATGCCAATTCAGATAGTGGTCTATGTGAAACACTAATTTTATATGGTTGTATGGATCCCCAAGCTTCTAACTTTAATACAGATATCACTATTGATGACGGTTCTTGTATATATAATGGATGTACAGATGAAAATGCTATTAATTACGAAAGTTATGCAACTTTTAATGATGGTACATGTCTTTACTTTTCTCAGTGTAATATTCCTGAACAATATCTCGGAAATACAGGTAGTAATATGATTTTAGGACTTCTAGATTCTTTTATAGACTCATTACCAATAACTAATAATGATGCTTATATAGTTGCAATTTCCGAACAGGGAGATGTAATTGGTTCGATTCAAATGGATTTATTTGATGGAACAATTGCTGTTTGGGGAGATGACACAGGCACAATTGAAATTGATGGGGCAGAATCATTTAGTCAAGTTTCATTACAATTAGTAAATTCTAATATTTTATATCAAATTTCAACAGAAGAAATAATTTATACAACAAACAGTATTCAGGTACTAGATTATGCTTTCTATACCATAGTTGATTGTAATAATGATATGGGGTGTATGGATTCTTTGGCACTAAATTTTGATCCTTATGCAGAATTTGATGACAATTCATGCTATTATCCAGTTTATGGATGTATGGATCCATTGGCATTCAACTTTAATCAGTTTGCAACTGTAAATCTTGAATCAGTTAGTAATCAAGTTGATCCATGTATTGAAGTTGTAGAAGGCTGTACTAATGAAAATGCATTTAACTTTGATTCATTGGCTAATAATGATAATGGATCTTGTATACCGGTAGTACTAGGATGCACTGATAATCAGTCATTTAATTTTAATATTTTTGCAAATACTGATAATGGATCTTGTATTCCTGAAATATTTGGATGTATAGACTCCACTGCTTTAAATTTTGATTCATTAGCAAATGTATCAGATTTTTCCTGCTTATATCCTATATATGGCTGTACAAGTAATACTGCTTTAAACTATAATTCAGAAGCTACTGATGATGATGGGTCTTGTATCGAAATTATTTATGGATGTACAAATGCTCAAGCTTTTAATTATGATTCTCTAGCAAATCAAAACGATGGATCTTGTATTGCTA
>NZJX01000019.1 GCA_002692065.1 Flavobacteriales bacterium
ATTTTATTCCAATTAGATTCTTTGATTTCTATAATATGGTAAGATATTGAATAATCTTTAGAGTTAAATATTTTTTCAATAAGCTTTCTTCCCATATTTTATTCCAATTAGATTCTTTGATTTCTATAATATGGTAAGATATTGAATAATCTTTAGAGTTAAATATTTTTTCAATATTATTCAATATATTTAATTTTTTAGATATGTATCCTTTAACTCCAAATTCTGTTTGAATAAAGCTGTCAAAATCATATATTGAAAGTTTTGCAATAATTATTCCTTTTACTGATTCAATATTTAGTTCAGAATTAATTTTTAATATTTTGAAATTATATTCATAATGCATATTAGTAATTAATTAAAAATTTTAATTCTCATAATTGTTGATTTAATATTATTTAGAAATTAATTCTACCATTATTAATATTTTTAAGAAGTCTTAATTATTTTTCGAATAAAAATAAGGATTATAATTAATAATTATCTATTGTTCTTAGTTTGTAGTTTAAGATTAGAAAAATCTACTTTAAGATTGGCATATCCAATTTGTAGTTTTGCAGATTGTTTGTCAATTTCTGTAATTCTTCCAACCTGATTCGAGTTTTTAATTTTAACATTGTCACCTATTTTGAAAGAGTATTTTTTATCAGTTTTCTTTAAAATTGCTCTTTCAGATTTCTTTTTATTAAGCTCTTTTTCAATTAATTTCTTAAATTCAATATTTATTTTCTTTATCGATTTACCATTTTTATATATTGTAATTAACTTAGACACTTTTTCGCCTAGTTGTTTATACTTATTATCTAATTCATTATTTTTTTTTTGGTGATTAATTTTTTGATTAATCAATTTTATTTTATCATCAAGTAAATTATTTTTTTTTAATAATTTACTTTCGCTATTGTCTAACAATTTCTTTCTTTTTTCAAATTCAAGTGCCTTAAAATGATAGTTTTTTATTGTATCTTCTAATTTAATTACTTTGTTATTTATTGATTTCTTTACTTTTTTAATAATATATTCTGGAATACCTACATTTTTAGCAACCTCTAATGTAAAAGAACTCCCTGGATGACCAAGATTTAATTTATATAATGGTTTTAATTTATTTTCATCAAATTGCATCGATGCATTAATACTATTAACATTATTATCAGCCATAACTTTAATTTTACCATAATGTGTAGTTAAAATTATTTGAGATTTTAATTTAATTAATTCTTGAAAAAAAAATAGAAGCGAGTTCACCACCAAGAATTGGATCTGATCCAGAACCAAATTCATCAATTAGAACAAACGAATTTGAGTTTGCTTTATTTAATATTTGATTCATTTTTTTTTAATCTATATGAATAAGTACTTAATTCATTCTCTATTGATTGGTTATCGCCAATATCAGTATAAATAGAATCATAAATTGTAAATTTTGATTTACTATTTACAGGAACAAATAACCCACTTTGAATCATTAATTGTAGAATTCCAAATGTTTTTAATGTTACTGACTTTCCACCTGCATTTGGTCCTGAAATAACAATTAGTCTTTCTTTATCATTTATCTCAATTTTTTGAGAAACTGTTTCAATTTTTTTTTTTTTATTTTCTATGGCTAATATTGGATGAAGAGCATCTAAGATTTTTACATTTTTTTGATAAATTGATTATTGGTTTAACTCCATTAATCAATTCTGATAGTTTGTTTTTTGCCGTTAAAAAATCAATTTCTTCAATCAAAAAATTAAAATTAATAATATCATATATTTGATTCGAAAAGTCATTTGTAATTTTTGAATAGATTTTCTTTATTTCTTTATTTTCTTCATCTAATAAAATTGCCAAATCTCTGTTGTATTCGACACATCCAGAAGGTTCAATAAATGAAATACTCCCAGATTTTGATTGTCTTCTATTTATCCCTTTAATTTTTCTCTTATATTCTGAAGAAATTGCAAGTACCATAATACCCTCATAAAATGACTCTTCTATATCAGATAGAAATCCTTTTTGTTTGTAAATTTTTTTTTGAGAATTAAAAATTATTGTAATTTTTTTTCTTAGTTTTTGTATTGATTTTCTTAGTTTAAATAATTTTTCTGAAGCTTTATCTTTTAATATTCTTTTTGAAGTAAATATATTGTTTATCGATTTTATAATATTTTTATTTATAAATATATCTTTGGTTAGAATCTTTAAATTTTGAAAATCAAAATTTAATTTTTTTAAAACATTTAAAAAACTATTAGCCCAATCTACTGCATCATAAATATTAAAAATTTGATCTTTTGAAAGAATAGAATTTGATATTTTTAAAAGTTTAATACAATCAGATAAATCAATATACTTAAATCTCGGATATTCATTAAAAGATTTGATAAATTTAAATTCATCAAGACAATTTAAGTGATAATTTATTTCTTTTTCATCTTTGTATACTTCGATATTATTAATTCTAATTTTGTTGAATTCACTTTTACTATTCTCATTTAGTATTTTGATTATCTTGTTGAATTCAAGCTCATTTTTAAGTTTTTGGTCAATTTTCAAATTTTTATTAATCATCTAGTCAAATATTTCTAACTCATTAATTAAATTTTTTGAGTCATGGTAATTATCAATCATAAAAAGAATAAATCTTATATCAACCATTATATTCCTGCAAAGTTTTGGATCAAAATTCACATCACTCATTGTGCCCTCCCAAAGTCTATCAAAATTTAAACCAATTAAATGACCTTTTGAGTCTAAAACTGGACTACCAGAATTACCTCCTGTAGTATGATTAGTAGATATGAAACAAAGAGGTAATTTATTTTCAATAGCATATTTTCCATAATTTTTGTATTTATATATATTTAAAATTTTCTCAGGTAAATCAAATTCATAATCATTAGGAATATATTTTTCAATCATACCATCTAAATAAGTAATATAATTATATGTTACCGCATCTCTTGGTTTCATTTTTTTGATTTCACCGTAACTTAATCTTAAAGTACCATTTGCATCAGGATAATAATTTTTATTAGGATAAATATCCATTAATAATTTAATATATTTCTTATCTAATTCAGATATTTGATCACGTATATCCCAATATGTTGGTGAAATTTTAGTAAAATAAAAATCAAATAAATATTCAGTTAAAATATAAGCCTTATCATTTTTAATTATATTTTTAACTTTAGCTTTGTTTTTATTATTTATCAATTTCAATATTTTACTTCTATCAGTAAAAATTGATTTTTCAAAAATGTTCTTAACATTAAATAATTTTTCATTTGCAATAAATGGATAAATATTTAAAAAATTGTACTTAACAGTGTATTCTAACTTTTTTAATGAATCAAATTCTATTTCATTACTAATATTGGAATAATTATTTTTTTTCTGTCCGTAATTCCAACCTTTCTCAAATTCATAATCTTGACTTTTAGATAATTCAATTATTTCGTCATCAAATGTTAATTTATGATTATTTTTTGGCACCATTGGTATAATTAACTCTTTAAATAAATCTTCATCTATCTCTTTGCTATAGCTATTAAAATGTTTATTGGTAAAAGAAATTAAATTTGAATCACTTTCATTATTTAAGATTTTTTTTGAAATATTATTGGTAAAGCCAAAAAAATCTACACCTTTATATACCTTTTCAATAAATGTTGATCTTATAAAAGAATAAATTCTTAATTCGTTATATAATGAGTCATACTTATTAATAATATCATATTTTTGATATTTTTGATATTTTTTAAGAGAGTCCATTAATGATTTTTCAAATTTAATTTTATTCTGTATTGCATTAGATTTAAAAATACCTAAATTTTCTCCCTTCCATTTTTTGTAATAATTTGATATTGAAGCATATTTAGAGGAGTAATTTAGCTTAATTTGATCAGACTTTTTCATATAAAAATCTAAAACATTTAATAAATTTTTTCTAATTTCAATTCTATGTTCATTGAGTTCTTTTAAATGTTCTATGGCACATGAAGGTAAGTATTCATTAGTTGATCCTGGAAAGCCGTATACCATTGCAAAATCATTTTCTTTAAATCCCCGAGTACTTATTTTTAAAAAATTATCAGTTTTTAGAGGAATATTTTCTTTATTATATATAGCTGGTTTATTTTCTTTATTAACATATATTCTAAATATTGAATAGTCACCAGTATGTCTGGGCCAAACCCAATTATCAGTATCTGATCCAAATTTACCAATCGATGAAGGAGGTGCATTGACTAACCTTATGTCATAGAATTTTTCATAAACAAATAAATAGTATTGTTTTCCTTTATAAAAAGGTTTAATGATTGCATCATAATTAGTATTTTCAATTTCTTTCTTTATAATAGAATCAATTACATATTTTTGATTCAAATTATTGTCATTAGTTTGGAAATTAACTTCATTTGTAACGTCTTTAACATATTTGACAATAGAAACATATAAGTTTTCGTTTGGCAGTTCTTCATTTAGGTTTTTAGCTGAAAAACCATTTTCAAGAAGATTATTTTCAATTGAGGAATTTGCTTGAATCTGGGAATAACCACAATGATGATTTGTTAATACTAAACCTCTATTTGAAATTATACTTGCAGTACATCCACCATTAAAATGAACTATTGCATCTTTTAAACTATTGTTATTAATTGAATAAATATCATCTTTCGATAATTGAAATCCTAAATCAATCATGTGGTCTAAATTTATTTGACTTAATAGATATGGTTGCCACATTCCTTCATCAGAATAACATCTATTAAAAATATTTATTCCTAGACAAATTATAAAAATTATTTTTTTCATCATTAAAACTTTAGTTTATCATAGATAAAATCAGGGATTCTGACTGGTTTTTTAGATTCTAAATCTACAGTTACAAGTGTAGTTTTAGAAATATTTACTAGGTTGTTATTTTTATGAAATTCATGATAAAAATAGAACCTATTATTTTTGATTTTGATTAATATATTATTTAAAGTAACCTTATCATCATACTCTAATGGTTTAATATATTTAATATTCATCTCTAAAACAGGTAAAGCATAACCTCTGTTTTCAATTTCTTTGTATGTTAAATCATATGATCTAAGTAATTCAACTCTACCCATTTCTAAATATTTTGCATAATCTCCATAATACATATATCCCATTTTATCCGTATCAGAATATAGAACTCTAAAATTTATTATTTTTTTAATCATATAATTGTTAAATTAGGATTATAATAAATCATAAAATTAAGATAAATAATGTTTAAAATACACTATTTTTTGTTTATTGTTCTATTAAATTTTAGTTGTAATATCGATAAATATAAATCAAAAAATTATAATTTTACTTATTCAAATATGTTAATTGATTCAAATTTAATTGTTGACTCAGTTATTCTTAAAACTTATTTACCTTATAAAATTTTTTTAGACAGTGTTCTAAATAAAAATATATCATTTTCTCCAAAATTCATAGAAAAATCTAGACCTGAATCTGAATTATCTAATTTGATTGCCGATGCTTGTTATAACTTTATAAAGAATAAATACAAGATTGATTTTTGTTTATTAAATTTTGGAGGTATTAGAAGCTCAATGCCTAAGGGAAATATTACTATCAGGGATATTTACGAAATTATGCCATTTGAAAATAAGTTGGTTATTGTTGAATTATCATATGATAATTTTAAATTTTTACTAGAATATCTAAATGAAATTAATGGACAACCAATAAGTGGATTGAAGATAAATATAAATAATAATATTATTTCTCATAACCTTTCATCAAATTCATCATATAAAATTTTAACTTCTGATTATTTATCCAGTGGAGGAGATAATATGTTTTTTTTAAAAGATTCAATTTCATTTATTAATACTCATCACAAAATCAGGGACGTATTAATTGATTATTGTACTAATTATGATACATTAGAATATAAGTTAGATCAAAGATTCCACTATGAATAAAGTAATTAATAGAAATACATTTTTAAAAAAATTATCAATAATTTCTGCAGCTAGTATTATTAACCCAATTGAATGCATTTCAGATAATCTAGATAATGATATTACAATTATGCATACTAATGATTTTCACAGCCATATTGATCCTTTCCCTTTGAACCACAATAAATATGCTGGATTAGGAGGTATTTCAAAAAGATCCTCAATAATAAATTTAATTAGAAAAAATAACAAAAATACACTTTTATTAGATGCTGGTGATATTATTCAAGGTACACCATATTTTAATTATTTCGGAGGTAATTTAGAATTTAAGTTAATGAATTTATTAAAATATGATTGTATTACATTAGGTAACCATGATTTTGATAATGGCTTAATCAAGTTGAAAGAGTTAATTAAACTAGCAAAATTTGATACAGTAATAAGTAATTATAAATTTAATGATTTAAATATTGAGGATGAAATATTGAAATATAAAATATTTTACAAAGGAAAGTTTAAAATTGGTGTATTTGGATTGGGAATAAAATTAGATGGTTTGGTCAATAAAAATTTATATGGTAATACAAAATATATTAATCCGCTAGAATGTGCTCATACAACCTCAAAATTTTTAAAATTTAATGAAAAATGTAATTTGATTATTTGTTTATCACATCTAGGATACAGTTATAATTCTAATAGAATATCTGATATTAAACTTGCAAAAAATAATAATTATATTGATTTAATAATAGGAGGTCATACACATACATTACTTGATAGACCAACACTTGTAAAAGATGTCAATAATAATAAAAAATATATTTTTCAAGCAGGTTGGGGAGGATTATATTTAGGTAAAATAGATATAAAATTAACTAGAGAAGGACTGGAATTTTTAAATAAATTTTCAATCATAAATATTTAAAATATCAAAAAAAACATAAATATTGCTAATTCTCTTATTTATGAATAAAAAAATTAAAATCCAATAGCAAATAAATTATTTTTTTTAGTTTTTTTTTTACAAATTTGCTAAGCATAAAATTTATAGATTTTTTATATTTTTAGTAATTATAAATTTTTTATAAATATTTTATTTTACGTAATACTTTAATAATTGATTTTAGATGAAAAACTCTGCTGAGTCTTTTTGGGAAAGTTGTTTATTGTTCATAAAAGATAATATTTCAGAACAAAGCTATAAAACTTGGTTTTTACCAATAAAACCTATCAAATTGAATGGTAAAGTTTTAAATATTCAAGTCCCTAGTAAATTTTTTTACGAATGGATTGAAGAGCATTATATAAAATTACTTAAATCTGCCATAAATAAAGAATTAGGAGAAAACGCAAAATTAGTTTATTCAATAGTTATGGAAAATACTTATGATAATCATACACCTTACACAGTAAAAATCCCTAGTAGTAATAGACCTCCAATCAAAAATCCAAATCTTTCAATACCTATCGAAATTGCAGCCAATGGTTTAAAAAATCCTTTTATTATTCCAGGATTAAAAAAACTTAATATTAACTCTCAATTAAATCCTAATTATTCATTTGAAAACTTTATCGAAGGAGATTGTAATAGACTTGCAAGATCTGCTGGCTATGCAGTTGGTAATAATCCTGGTGGAACTTCATTTAATCCTCTTTTAATTTATGGAGGTGTAGGTCTAGGAAAGACACATCTATCTCATGCCATTGGAATAGAAATAAAAGATAAGCATCCTGACAAAACCGTACTATATGTATCTGCTGAAAAATTTACTCAACAATTCATTGATTCTATAAGAAATAATACAAGAAATGATTTTGTACATTTTTATCAAATGATTGATGTATTAGTAATTGATGACGTTCAGTTTTTTTGCAGGAAAAGAAAAAACTCAAGATGTTTTCTTTCATATATTTAATCACCTTCATCAACAAGGAAAGCAACTTGTATTAACTTCAGATAGAGCTCCAGTAGACCTTCAAGGTATGGAACAAAGACTTCTATCAAGATTTAAATGGGGACTTTCTGCTGACTTACAAATTCCTAACCTTCAAACAAGAATATCAATACTTAAAAAGAAACTATATTCAGATGGAATTGAGATGCAAAAAGAAGTTATTGAATATCTTGCCTACAGTATCACAACAAACATAAGAGAACTTGAAGGTGCATTAATATCAATTTTAGCTCAATCATCATTGAATAAAAGAGATATTAATTTATCTTTAGCAAAAGAAATGATTGATAGATTTGTCAAAAATACAAAAAGAGAAGTATCAATTGATTTCATTCAAAAAGTTGTTTGTGATTATTTTGATTTGTCATTAGAACTATTAAACTCAACTACCAGAAAAAGAAGAATTGTTCAAGCTAGACAATTAGCAATGTTTTTTTCAAAAAAACTCACAAAGTCATCATTAGCTAATATTGGAAATCAATGTGGTGGAAAAGACCATGCAACTGTTCTTCACGCATGTAAAACAGTAAATAATCTTGTAGATACTGACAAACAATTTAGATCGTATGTTGATGAAATTTCCAAAAAACTTGAACTACAACAACTGTAAATTTATTTTTTAATATTTTATTACTTATGAATACAGGTAAATTATTTGTTATTCCTAGTTTGTTTAGTATAAAGTCTGACAAAAATTTAATCCCATCATACATAATAAATAATTTAAATAAAATCGATGAATTTATTGTTGAGAATGAAAAAAAATCCAGAGCTTTTTTAAGAAAAATTTTAAGTGTTAAATCGGAGGATAATTTTATATTTCACACTATTGGTAAACATTCTAATAGTGAAAATTTAAATAAAATATTAAATAATTGTCACAAAGGTATAAATATTGGTTTGTTATCAGATTTAGGTTGTCCTTCAATAGCTGATCCAGGATCAAATGTTGTACAAACTGCACATCTAAATAATATAAAAGTTATTCCTTTAATTGGACCATCATCAATTTTCTTAGCATTAATGGCAAGCGGATTGAATGGACAAAATTTTACTTTTCACGGATATTTACCTGTTAATAACATTGATTTACAAGAAAAAATCAAAAAAATTGAAAAAAAATCAATTAATTCAAGTCAAACACAAATATTTATTGAAACTCCATTTCGAAACAATAAAGTTTTTTCTTTTTTGACTAAACATTTAAGAAACTCCACTAAGCTATGTATAGCTAAAAATATAACTTTAGATGATGAAGTTATATTTACACAAAAAGTTAGTCAATGGAAAAAAAATAATTATAATTTTAATAAAAAATTATGTGTTTTTTTATTAAATGGAGGCAATGATTAACGAATAAATATTTACCACTAAATGAATAATTTTATTGATATTAAAGGTGCAAGGGAAAATAATCTCAAAAATATAGATATTAAAATTCCTAGAAATAAATTTATTGTTATTACTGGTTTAAGCGGAAGCGGAAAATCATCTTTAGCTTTTAATACCATTTATGTAGAAGCTCAAAGAAGATATATTGAGACATTCTCATCATATGCAAGACAATTTATTGGTAATTTAAATAAACCTGATGTTGATAAAATTGATGGATTAAGTCCTGTAATTGCTATTGAGCAAAAAACTGTAAATAAAAATCCTAGATCTACAGTTGGAACAATTACGGAAATATATGATTTTTTAAGATTACTATATTCAAAAATTTCTATTGCATACTCATATGAAACAGATAAAAAAATGATAAGTTATTCAATAGATGAGATTAATGATTTGATTTTAAAAAATTATAACAATAAAAATATTTCTATATTATCACCAATAGTTAGGTTAAGGAAAGGTTCATATAAAGAATTATTTGAAAATATTCTAAAAAAAGGATTTATAAAGTGTAGAATAGATGGAAATATAATTGAATTGAATAAAAATTTATCATTAGATAGATATAAAAATCACGATATAGACATACTCATTGACAAAATAAAAGTCAATGTTAGAAATAAAAATAGAATAATAAATTCTATCAAAATTGCACTTGACTATGGAAATGATACTTTAGTAATCCTTGAAGACTCATCAAAAATATCTAATTTTTACAGCAAAAATTTAGTTTGTCCTGATTCAGGAATTAGTTATGATAAACCTCAACCAAATACATTTTCTTTCAATTCTCCTAAAGGTGCTTGTGAAACATGCAATGGACTTGGATTTAAAATGGATCCTGATGAAAATAAGATTTTTCCAAATAAAGATTTAAGTATAAATAATGGTGGTTTTGTGCCATTTATAAATAATAGAGATATTTGGCTAAAGTCTCAATTAACTTATATTTCAAAGTTATATAATTTTGATTTTGATACTAAAATCAAAGATATACCTGAAAAAGGGATTAATGCTATTCTTAATGGAAAGAAAAAAATATTTACTATTAATAATAAAAAAATTGGTGTAACTCAAAATTATAATTTGAATTTTGATGGTATATCTGAATTTATTAAACACCAATATTATAATTCAAATTCATTAAGCTTAAAAAAGTGGGCAAAAAATTTTATGATCAAGAAACATTGTGAAAAGTGTAATGGTCTTAAATTGAAAAAAGAGTCATTATCTTTCAAAATTTTAAAAAAAAGTATATCAGATATTTCAAATTATGATTTAATTAATTTAAAAAAATTTATTACTCAATTAAAATTTAAATTAAATAAAAATGTAAAGTTGATTTCTAGTGAAATTATATTAGAAATTTCAACAAGATTAAATTTTTTAATTGATATTGGTTTATCTTATCTTACACTTAGTAGAACATCTAACTCTTTATCAGGTGGAGAATCTCAAAGGATTAGATTAGCTACACAAATTAGCTCAAATTTAATAGATGTATTATATATTTTAGATGAACCAAGTATTGGACTTCATCCAAAAGATAATTGTAAATTAATTGATTCTTTAAAAAAAATTAGAGACATTGGAAATACTGTAATAGTTGTTGAACATGACCAAGAAATGATGCAATCATCAGATCATATTATAGATATTGGTCCTAAAGCTGGAATTAAAGGCGGAGAAATTGTTTTCCAAGGCAGTCCAATTAAAATGAAATTAGCTAAAACCTTAACTTCAAAATATTTAAATAAAAAATTATCTATCAAAATACCAAAAGTTTTTAGAGAAGGTAATGGTAAAACTATTAATCTAATTGGTGCTAGAGGAAATAATCTTAAAAATATTAATGTTGAAATAAATTTAGGTACTCTTACCTGCATTACTGGTGTATCAGGTAGTGGGAAATCTACTCTAATAAATGGAACATTATATCCTATTTTGAGTAATTATATTTATAAAACACAAAAAAAATCCTATGAATTTAATAAGATATTTGGAGTTGAGAATATAGATAAGGTTATCCAAATCAACCAAAATCCTATTGGGAGAACTCCTAGATCTAATCCCTCAACATACGTTGGTTTATTTACTGAAATAAGATTTTTGTATTCTCAGATTACTGAGTCTAAAATTAAAGGTTATTTACCAGGAAGGTTCTCTTTTAATGTTTCTGGAGGAAGGTGTGAGAATTGTAAAGGAGCTGGAATGTTAAACATTGAAATGAAATTATTACCTGACATTTCAGTTGTTTGTGATATTTGTAATGGTAAAAGATTTAATAAAGAAACCTTAGATATAAAGTACAAAAACCATTCAATATCAGATATTTTAAATATGGATGTTAATACTGCAATTAATTTTTTTAAATCAATCCCAAAAATTTACAATAAACTTATTACCTTACAAGATGTTGGACTTGGATACATTACTTTGGGCCAACAATCAACTTCGTTATCAGGAGGTGAAGCTCAGAGAATCAAACTAGCATCAGAATTATCAAAAAAAGATACTGGTCAAACATTGTATATTTTAGATGAACCAACATCTGGCCTACACTTTGAAGACATTAGAATTTTAATGGATGTAATTCAAAAGCTTGTTAATAAAGGTAATACTGTTTTAATAGTTGAACACAATTTAGATGTAATAAAGATGGCTGACTTCGTTATAGATTTAGGATATGGAGGAGGAGATGAAGGAGGTAATGTAATTTTTCATGGAAATATGAGAGAATTTTTAAAAAATAATAAAAGTTATACTTCAATGTTTTTAAATAAAATTATAAAAAATTAATAATTGGCCCTGTAGCTCAATTGGATAGAGTGTCACACTACGGATGTGAAAGTTGCAAGTTCGAATCTTGCCAGGGTCACAAAATATTATAAAATGATCAGATTTTTTTCAATCTCATTAATTTTAATGTTAAGCAACATTACCTACTCCCAAATTATTTTAAATGAATATAGTTCATCAAATTATAATTTAATTCTTGATGATAATGATGAATATGAAGACTGGATTGAGATTAAAAATATTGGAAGTGAACCATACAATTTAAATTCAATTTATTTGAGTGATAAAATTGATAATCTCACTAAATTTAAAATAAATCATGATGTTATTATTATGCCTAACGAATTTCAATTAATTTATGCATCAGGTAAAAATTATATTAGCGATAATATTATTCATACAAATTTTAATTTACAACAAACTAAATCAAATGAATGGATAGTAATAACTGATTCTGATGGAATATCAATAATTGATTCTGTGTTATTAAAAAGGACTAAAGTTAATCACTCAAGAGGAAGAATGAATAACTTAGATTGGTATCTTTTTATAGATCCATCACCAAATGAAATTAATTCAAATAATTTAATTGAATACCTAGATATTCCAAACTTTTCTATTGAACCTGGAAATTATGATAGTGAAATTTTTGTAACTTTATTAGTCGATTCTAATTATCAAACTTTCTTTACTCTTGATGGTAGTTCACCAAATCAAAATTCAAATTTATATACATCTCCAATAAATATTTTAAATACTAGTGTTTTAAAAGCAATGACTATTTCAGATAATCCAAATTATTATGATAGTTTCATTCAATATGGCACCTTTTTTATTAATGATAATTTTAATCTCCCTGTTATATCAATTTCTGGTCAAAATGTTGAATTGATGATGAATGCTGATACACTTAATTCAATTGGAGCTCTTGAATATCATATAAATGGAAATATAATAGACAAATCAATAGGTGAATTTAACAAACATGGAAACGACTCATGGAATTACCCACAAAGAGGATTTGATTTTATATGTAGAGATCAATTTGGATATAATTATTCTATAAAAGATCAAATATTTAATAATTCAAATCGTGAAAAATTTCAAAGATTAATAATAAAAGCAGCAGCTAATGATAATTATCCTTTTTCTAATGGTCAATTCGGAGCTGAATCTGGGTGTCATATTAGAGATGCTTTTGTTCAGTCATTATCTCAGGTTGCAAAATTAAATTTAGATGAGAGATCACACCAATCATGTGTCTTATATTTAAATGGAAATTACTGGGGATTGTACGAAATAAGAGAAAAAGTTGATGATATTGATTACACTAAACATTATTATTCTCAAGATTTCAATCAAGTTGATTATTTAAAAACTTGGGGTGGAACTTGGATAGAGTATGGATCTGATACAGGGTGGTATAATTTAAGAGATTATATTTTAAACAATGATATGAATAATCAAAATAATTATAACAATGTGAAAAATCAATTAAATATAATGAGTATAATTGATTATTTTATTATAAATAATTTTACTGTTAATTCAGATTGGTTGAATTGGAATACTTCTTGGTGGAGAGGAAATCATCCATCATTAAATAATATAAAATGGAGATATACATTATGGGATTTAGATAATACTTTTAATCATGGAGCAAATTACACTGGGATAGTAGATCAATCATTTGAATCGAATATTTGTGATCTAGATACTTTAGGAGATATTGGGGGTCAAGGCCATATTCCAATATGGAATAAACTTATGTTAAATAATAATTTTTTTGAATCTTACATAAATCGTTTTAGTTATTTAAATGATACATATTTAAGTTGTGATTTCTTATTAAATCATTTAGATAGTTTGATAAATATTATTGAACCAGAAATGCCTGCGCAAATTCTAAGATGGGGAGGAAATATTGAAACTTGGAATCAAAATGTTCAAGAATTAGTTAATTTTATATCAAATAGATGTAATAATATTAATAATAACATTTTAAATTGTTATGATGATCAATTATCCAATTATCATAATATCACAATTATTTCAAATATTGAAAATAATGGAGAAATATATTTAAACAATAATTATATTTCAAATCTTCCATCATTAAATACATGTTTTGAAAATATTAATCAGAATATCGAAATTTTTCCTGATTTGAATTTCGATATTGATACTATTTTTTTTGTAAATAACACACCTATATCAAACAACTTTAATTCTTTTAATTTTGAATTACTATTTGATGATACTTTAATTATAAATTTTAAACCTTTAAATAGTGTCAATATTAATACGATACCTAATGATGTTGGATCAATTTCATTTAATAATTCATTGATAAATAACTTACCCATTCAATATGTTTTAAGTGGTATAATTTATTTAGAAGCAAATAATTTAAATAATCAATATTATTTTGATTATTGGTTAGTTAATGATTCTATTATTGATCAAAATAACCTTTCATTATTTATTGAAGGTAATTTTGATGTTACTGCATTTTACTCAGAACAAATAGAATTTAGTGACATATATTTTAAAATTGACCCAGAAAATTCTGGTTATATATATATGGATGGAAATATGATTGATGTAAATCAAAATTTTATGTTACAGGAAAACTCAAATATTTTACTACAATCTTATCCTGAAAATGGTTTTAAATTTAAAAATTGGGAATATTACTTTGGAAGTGAAAGTTCAAATACTTATTTAAATTATAATATCATTCAAAATGATACCATAAAAGCTATCTTTGAAATTAAAGAATTAGATGTGTATATACCAAATTCTTTTTCACCGAATGGAGATAATATAAATGATATGTTTATTCCAATATGTGATTATAATAATGTGAAATATTTTGAAATGTATATATATGATAAATGGGGAAAATTGATTTTTAATTCTAATAACATTTATAATGGATGGGATGGATCAAATTCTGATATTTTAAAAAATGATTACTATAGTTATATTATAAACATTACTTCAAAAATATCAAATAAAATTTTGACATACAAAGGAAATATTTTTTTAATTCACTAAATTTAAAGATGATGAACAAAAAACCAACTTTTTTTATAGCAATTTCTCCAATAATTTTTTTAGTTATTTTTCTTTTTATAAATGTATCTGTTTACGGTGACTTATGTTTAAATGGTCCAAATCAAATTGCTTTGTTAGTTTCATCATTTTTTTGTTCAATTTTAGGTCAAATTTATTCAATAAGCTGGGACAATATTCTAATTAAAATCAAAGAAAATATACAAAAAACCTCAAGTGCAATTATAATAATACTTTTAATTGGATCATTAACTGGTACATGGTTAATAAGCGGAGTAATTCCAGCTTTTATTTATTATGGTATTCAAATTATAAATCCAAAATATTTTTTTGTAACTGCATGTGTAGTTAGTTCAATAGTATCTATAACTTCAGGTAGTTCATGGTCAACTATTGCAACTATTGGAATTGCATTGTTAGGAATAGGTAATATTTTTGGAATTTCAGAATCAATTTTAGCTGGAGCTATAATTTCTGGAGCATATTTTGGTGATAAAATGTCTCCCCTATCAGACACTACAAATCTTGCATCTGCAATTTCAGATTCGAAACTATTTGAGCACATTAATTATATGACTTTAACAACAATTCCGTCAATATTTATTTCACTGATAATTTTTTTTATTTTAGGTTTAAACCAAAATAATAATGAAATTTCCAATATAAGTGATTTATTGTTATCTATCGATGGTTTATTCTATATTTCGCCAATTTTATTTTTAATTCCTATAACATTATTTTTTTTGATATATAAACAATTCTCTCCTATTATATCTTTATTTAGCACGATAATTTTAAGCAGTATTTTTGCAATTATTTTTCAACCAAATATCATACAATCAATTGGTAATAATGAAAATTATTTCATTTCTTCTTTTATTTCAGTGATTAATTCAATGTCTGGAGAAATATCTCTAGAGTCAGATAATTCTCTAATAAATAATTTATTAAAATCTAAAGGAATGGCAGGAATGTTAAATACTGTATGGCTGATACTAGCTGCTATAATATTTGGTGCATCAATGGAAGGTTCAGGGTTTTTAAATTTGATAACAAATTTTTTATCAAAATTTGCAAAATCAAAATCATCTTTAATATTAACAACCTCTGGTACATGTGTATTATTTAATTTGACAGTATCTGATCAATATTTATCTATTCTAGTCCCTGGTAAAATGTTTAATAGTGCATTCAAAAAAAAGAATTTAGCTAATGTTAATTTAAGTAGAACATTAGAAGATTCGGCAACAGTCACCTCTGTTTTAATTCCATGGAATACATGTGGTGCGACGCAGTCTGCTATACTAGGTGTTTCAACATTTATGTATTTTCCTTTTTGTTTTTTTAACATAATAAGTCCTTTTATGACTATTATTTTTGCATATTTAAATATTAAAATTAAAAAATTAAAAAATGAATAAATTAATAAAAACTATTTTAGCCATAATTTTACTATTAATCTCCATTTTATTATTTATAAAATTGCATATTTTTTTGGGTATTTTATCAATAATATTTTCAATATTATCAGTTGTTACTATTTTTAAAAATGAAAAAATTATTTTTGCATTTTATTATTTAAAAAGAAATAAACTAAATAAATCTCTAAAAATATTAGAGTCAATAAAAAATCCTGAAAATCTTATTAAATCCCAGTATGCTTACTATAATTACTTATTTGGTTTAATATTCTCTCAAATTCAAGTAAATAAATCAGAAAAGTTTTTTAAAAAAGCATTAAGTATTGGACTAAGAAGTAACACTGATAAAGCAGTTGCTAAGTTAAATCTAGCTGGACTGGCGATAAATAGAAGAAGAAAAAGAGAAGCTACTATTTTAGTATCTGAAGTTAAAAAATTAGATAAATATAAAATGCTAACTGAGCAAATTAAACTTATTAAAATACAACTTAAAAAAATTTAGATGTTTTTTACATTTTTTAAAAATAAAAAAATAAAAAAATTCAAATTTATATCTAGATATGAAAAAAAAGAATTTTCTCATTACAGAAAAAATAAAATCTCAAATAATATTATTAATAAAAAGTTTAATAGAAGTTCTAATTTTAGGTTAATTTTTTTCATTTTAGTTTTGTTTGTCCTTTCCATTATAATTATAAAATTTTAATATATGATTGAAATCCTTCCTGAATATATTGCTAATCAGATTGCAGCTGGAGAAGTAATTCAGAGACCTTCTTCAGTAGTTAAAGAATTATTAGAGAATAGTATTGATGCAAAAGCTACACATATTACATTAATTCTAAAAGAATCTGGAAAAAAATTAATTCAAGTTTCTGATAACGGGGAAGGAATGTCAAAAGATGATTCACTAAAATGTTTTAAAAAGCATGCTACTTCCAAAATAAGTAATATTGATGATTTACTTAAGATAAAATCTAAAGGTTTTAGAGGAGAGGCTCTTTCCTCAATAGCTTCTATTTCAATGGTAAGTCTTAAAACTAAGAAAAAAAATTATGATACTGGAAATGAAATATTAATTGAAGGATCTAAATTAATTTCAAATAAAGAATGTTCATCAAATATAGGAAGCTCTTTTGTTGTTAAAAATCTATTTTATAATGTTCCTGCAAGAAGAAATTTTTTAAAATCTGACAAAATTGAATACAAACATATCTTAGAAGAATTTATCAGAATTTCTATTTCTAATTCAAATATTAAATTAAAACTCGTTCATAATGGTAAAGAAATATATAATTTATCAATTCAAAATTTAAAAGCAAGACTAATAAAAATATATGGTAATAAAATATCTGATAAGTTATTGCCAATTAATGAATCAACAAATTTGGTAAATATATCTGGATTTATATGTAAACCTCAATATTCAAAAAAAACAAGAGGTGAACAGTATTTTTTTGTTAATGGTAGATTTATTAAATCTCCATATTTAAATCATTCAGTTTTAAAATCAATGGAAGGACTAATTTTAAAAGATCATTTTCCATCTTATTTTATTTTTTTAGAAATAGATCCTAAAAACATAGATATTAATATTCATCCAACAAAAACAGAAATAAAATTTAATGATGAAAAGTTAATTTATTCAATTTTAAAATCATGTATTAAACATTCTCTTGGACAATTTAACATTATACCATCAATAGATTTTAACGTAAACACAAATTTTAAGATTCCAAATTTTGATCCAAATAGAAAAGCTTATCCACCAAAAATTAAAGTCGATCCAACATTTAATCCATTTGAAAAAAATGAAAATAAAAAAAATATTTTCTGGAAGTCTGTTTTTAAGGAAAATATAGAAGAAATTGAAGATTTAAAAAACTATGATAATTTTGAAAATATTAATGATAATTTTTTTCAATATTTAAATAAATACATAGTTACAAATAATAATGAAGGAATTCTTGTTATAAACCAAAGAAAAGCACACGAATATATATTGTATAATAATTACAAAAATAAAATTTCAAATATTTCAAATAATACTCAAAGTTTATTACACTCTATTGAACTAGATATTTCTGATCAAGACAGGATAATAGTATCTGAAAATATTCAAAAGTTCAATCAACTTGGTTTCGAAATATCATTAAGAAAAAAATCAATATCAATTAAATCAAAGCCACTTTTCTTAAACAATGAAGATACAGAAGAATTAATTTATTCAATTATTGAAAACTTGAAATTGAATTTAACTACAGAAAACCCAATAGAAGATTTCTTTTGTTCTAAACTTGCAAAAAAAAACTCAATAAAAAATGGAAAAAAGTTAAATAGTATTGAAATTAAAAAGTTAATTAGTGATTTAAATAAAAAAAGCAAAGATTTATCTTTTTATAACTGTAATATATTTTCATTTATACTTAAATTTGAGGATATTAAAAAAAATATTGGTTAATGTACAGACAAAGTTTTTCATCATTCCCATTAGTTGTTAAAAATTTAATAATAATAAATGGTCTATTTTTTTTAGCTAGATATACAATTCTAAATATTTTTTCATATGATTTAAATCAATCATTTGGACTTTATTATTATGATTCACTTAACTTTAATCCATTGCAAATAATTTCATATATGTTTATGCATGGAGGATTCACTCACATATTTTTTAATATGTTTGCTTTATGGATGTTTGGTTCTCAAATTGAAAATATTTGGGGTAGTAAAAGATTTTTAAATTACTATTTAATTACTGGATTTGGTGCAGCATTTCTACATTATTTAATTATTCACTACCAGATTATTGATTTAAAATCAAATTTTTCACCTTATGAATTTAATGATATAGTATATAATGGTAAGTTTGATAGATCAAGTTTTCAATTTTTAAATGCCGTATCACTATGGAAACTTTATAATACACCAGTAGTTGGGGCATCAGGATCTGTATTTGGTTTACTATTAGCTTATGGAATGACATATCCAAACCAATATATTTATCTAAATTTATTCTTTCCAATAAAAGCTAAATATTTTGTAATTATTTATGGATTACTAGAATTTTTTAGTGGAATCCAAAACTCTCCTGGTGATAATGTTGCTCATTTTGCTCATTTAGGTGGTATGCTTTTTGGATATCTACTCATTAGGTATTGGAAAAAAAATGACATGAAATTCTTCTAATTTTAAAACTTTTATGAATTATTTTAAATTAAATAAATTAATCTTTATTAATTGTATTATATTCATTTTAATAAAAATAATTGATACTATTTCATTCTTATCCAATATTGATTTTAATTACATAAAATATTGTTTAGGATTATCTTCATCATTTAATTACTTTACTTATGATTTGATATCATTATTTACCTACATGTTTGTTCATTTTGATTTTATTCATTTTGCTTTAAATATGATGTCATTTTACTTCATTTCGAATATTTTTTTGATTTTTTTTGAAAAATATAAACTTTTTGTAATCTATCTTTTTGGAGGAATAACAGGAGGAATATTTTATGTCTTTTCTCATAATTATTTTCCAGTTTTTGAAAATCAAAATGGACTATTAATTGGATCTTCAGCATCAATAATTGCAATTCTTTCTTATTTAACCTTAATAAAACCAAACTATGAGATTAATTTTGTGAATTTTTCATTTAAATTAAAATTCGTAACGTTATTTATTTTTCTTATTGATATTATTAGTATTCCTAATGGTAATCCAGGTGGACATATTTCTCATATTGGAGGACTATTTTCAGGGATTTTATTTTCACTCTTTGAATTAAATAATAAAATATTTAAAACTAAAATTTCACATACAATAAAATCAAGAAATAATAAAATAAGTAAAAGGTTTAAGACAAATATTGAATATAATTCAGAAAAAATAGAGCTCAATAATAAAATAGACAAGATTCTTGAAAAAATTTCAACTTCTGGTTATGATAGTTTATCAAAATTTGAAAAAGATTTTTTAAATAAAAATAGTAATAATCTCTAATTTAACTTAACTGTTTCTAGATTAAGTATATTCATTTTATTCAAATTTAAATTTTCAACATTCTTTTGAGTTAATCTTATTATTTGATCGTAATATAAAGGAATAACTACAAAATTATTAACAATTATACTATCCATTTGATTGTATAATTTCATTCTTGTTGATTTATCATTAGTAAAATATAACTTATCGTATAAATTGTCATATAATTTGTTTGAAAAATGAGTATAATTTGGACCATAAGGTGAGTAATTTTTACTGTAAAATAATGATAGAAAATTCTCAGCATCTGAATAGTCAGCAATCCAAGATGCTCTGAATATAGATGCTTTAGAAGAAGAAATTATTTCTCTATGAGTTGATGGAGGTGATACAATTAAATTTACATCTATTCCCAAATTCTGCCATGAATTTTGAATAAATTCAGAGATATCAACATAAGCTGGAGTTGTATATATATTAAGGTTATTAAGGGTATATTTTTTTTTAAAATTATCAATGATTTTTTTTGATTTTTTAAGGTTATAATTACCTATTTTTAATTTTTCTATATGTCCATTCATTCCTTTTGGTATAAAACCTCCGATTCCAGGATTACCAATATTATTTCTTAAATATTTGATAATTTTATCCTTATCAATTGAATTATTTAAAGCCATCCTAAAGTCCTTAATTAATAAATTAGAGTTTATTTGATTATGATCAACTAAAATTCCTAGATATTCTGTGTTAAAAAATATAGATTTATTAAAATTAAATTTTTGATTAAATTTTTCTTTTAAATATCCATTTTTATTGAGTATCTCATTTTTATATGAATTTTCAATATCTGATATAAATTCTAGATTTCCCTTGATAAACTCTAAAAAAGAAGTCTGCTTGTCTGGAATGAATGATATTGAAATAGCGTCAATATACGGTAATCTGTTGTTAAAACTATCATATTCATAATAATAATTATTTTTTGTTAATATTAATTTAGTATTTAATTTATGATATTTAAATTTAAAAGGACCAGTACCAACAGGATATTGAAAAAAATCTTCAATAAATTCAGATTCCTTTGGGATAATTGAACAATATTTCATTGATAACAATTCTAAAAAATAAGGATTTCTTTTGTTTAGTATTATTTCAAGAGTTTTAGAATCAATAATTTTAATTTCATTAACATTTTCCATAATCCAATATCCTGGAGATCCATTTGAAATATCTTTTATTCTATCTAATGAGTATTTTACATCATTAGAAGTTAATTCTCTGTTTTTAAATATTGAATTAAATTTATCACTTTCATGAAAATATATTTTATCTCTAATTTTAAATTGATAAATAAATCCGTTATCTTTTATTTTCCATTTATGAGAAATAGAAGGAATAATATTCAAATTAGAATCAAGTTTTACTAGAGTACTATAAATATGATTACAAAACCAGTTATGTGATTGATTTTTTGAATATAATGGATCAAATGACTGAAGACCAGAAATTTCATTATATCTAAAAACTTTTTTTTCAGATAAATAGATTTCATCTGAATTACATGAAATCATTAAAAAAAAAATGAATATTATTATTACCAAAGTAAATAAAAATATTAAAAAAAATTAAATTTGTAACTAATATAATATTATTAATGTTATTAAATTATAAAAATGAAAAAAATTGCTTTTCATACATTAGGATGTAAACTAAATTTTTCTGAAACTGAATACATTCAAGAAAGTTGTTTGAAAAGTAATTATATTTTAGTTAAATCAAATTTAATTTCTGACATATACGTAATAAATACATGTTCTGTTACTGAAAATGCGGATAAAGAATGTAAATATTTGATAAGAAAATTCAAAAAACAAAATCCTTTATCTAAAATTATTATTATTGGTTGCTATGCTCAACTAAAACCAAATGAAATCATAAAAATAAAAAATGTTGATTTAGTATTAAGTACAAAAGAAAAATTTCAAATTACAAAATATTTAGATGAATTATTTAATGAAAATGATTCAAAAGTATATTCATGTAATATTAATGAAGTTAAAAATTTTCAAACCTCGTATTCTATCAATAATAGAACTAGATCATTTTTAAAAGTACAAGATGGCTGTGATTATAAATGTACCTATTGTACTATTCCAATGGCAAGAGGATTATCAAGAAGTGATACTGTTAAAAATATATTAAATCAAATAAATAAAATTTCTAAATCGGATGTTAAAGAAATTGTTTTAACGGGAATAAATTTGGGAGATTTTGGCAAAAGTAATCCAAATAATAGAGTTCGTCAAAGTTCTTTACTTAGGTTAGTTAAAGAAATTGAAAAATTACAAAACAATATGAGATTTAGGCTATCATCTATTGAACCTGATCTTTTTGACAAAGAAATAATTGACTTTATATCAAAATCAAATAAATTTGTTCCTCATTTTCATATTCCACTTCAGTCAGGTTCTAATTTGATTTTAAGAAAAATGAAAAGAAAATATGACACTAAATATTATCAAGACTTAATATACTATATAAAAAATAAAATACCATTTTCTTCAATTGGTTGTGATGTAATTGTTGGATTTCCTGATGAATCTGATGAAATTTTCAAAGAAACTTACTCTTTTCTCGATAAAATTGATATCTCTTATCTGCATGTTTTTCAATTTTCCCAAAGAAATAGAACCAAAGCATCATTAATGGATAATAAGATTGAAAAAATTATCAAAATTAATAGAAGTAAAATACTTAGAGATCTGTCCACTAAAAAAAGATTTTCTTTTTATAAAAAAAACATAGGTCAAACAAGATCAGTTTTATTTGAAAATGATAATAAAAATGGTTTTTTATTCGGTTATACAGAAAATTACATAAGAGTTAAAACAAAATATGATCCAGGTTATAGAAATCAGTTAATTAATGTTAAAATAGATAAATTAACTAATGATGGAACTATATTAACTAAAATTAATTAAAATGTTTCCAACTGTAAGTCATATAGTACAATATTTTACTGGAGTTTTCATTAATCTTCCATTTAAAACATTTGGTTTATTTGTAGCTTTAGCATTCTTGGCAGCTGGATTATTTATAAATATTGATTTAACTCAAAAGTATAAACAAAACAAAATATTAAAAACTAAAATTAAGATATATAAAAATAAACACAAGAAAATTTATAACTATATTTTTATTGTTTTTTCATATTATTTCTTGTTTTTTAAAGGTATTCATGCATTTAATAACTATAATGAATTTAGTTATGATACTCTATCATTTATTTTTTCATCAGAAGGTTCAATTTATGGTGGGATAATTGGGTTATTTTTAAGTTTAATTTACATAGTTTATTTCTATTACTATTCAATTAATAAAAAAGAAGAAATAATCGAAAGAGATGTAATGCCAAATGATATTACTTCCAATTTATTATTAGTAACTTCTATTTCTGGCTTAATTGGTGCTAAATTTTTCCACCAACTTGAAAATTGGGATGATTTTGTCTCCGATCCGTTTAATCAATTATTCTCTGGTGGAGGTTTAACATTTTATGGAGGATTAATTTTTGGATCAATTTCAGTAATATACTATGTTAAAAGATTTAATATTAATTCATCAACTATTGCAGATATAATGGCAGGTCCGTTAATGCTAGCATATGCAATTGGAAGGATAGGATGTCATATGTCAGGAGATGGAGATTGGGGAATACAAAATACAAATACTAAGCCCCATTTTCTTGAATTTATTCCCGATTGGTTATGGGCATATAATTATCCAAATAATGTAATAAGATTAGGAGTAAAAATTCAAGATTGTACAGATCCACTTGGAATATACTGTTATAAACTTCCATATAGTGTTTATCCTACAGCTATATATGAATCAATAATTTGTCTTATTTTGTTTCTAATTCTATGGAACTTAAGAAAAAAGATTAAAATATCAGGTACTCTTTTTTCAATTTATTTAATATTTAATGGTTTTGAAAGATTTTTTATAGAAAAAATTAGAGTTAATAACAAAATTTATTATGATTATACTCAAGCTGAAATAATCTCATTTATGTTAATTATTATAGGATTTATTAGTATTTTTGTTCTACATTTAAGAAATAATAAAAGAAAAATATAAATATGTTAAGATTTCTAATTTATTTACTTCCACTAAACTTACTTTCTCAAATTCCTTCAAATTTTGAAATTGGACAAAAACCTAGTGATAAAATTTTAAATATTGAAATGATCAATATTGATGACAAATTATATAGCCTTAATAATCTATCTTCAAATAACGGTTTATTGATAATTTTTTCTTCTAACACATGCCCATTTGTTCTTATGTGGCAAGATAGATATAAAATAATTGAAGAAATATGTAAAGAGAATGAATTAGGTTTAGTATATATTAATTCCAACTCAAAAAATAGAAATGATGTTGATTCACACTCAAATATGAAAAATTATCATTTAAACAATAATTTACAATTTCCTTATTTACTTGATAAAAATAATATTGTTGCTGATTATTTTGAAGCTAAGACTACCCCACATATTTTTTTATTAAATAATAATTATGAACTAATTTATAAAGGTGCAATTGATGATAATTACAAAAGTTATAAAGATGTAACTAATTTCTACATAAATGATGCAATTTATAATATGATTAACAAACAACCATTAATATTAAACTACACTAAGCCAGTAGGTTGCAGCATCAAAAGGTTAAGCGTCAAGTAATATTTTTTTAAAAATATTTCATTTTTTCAAATTAATTAAACTTTCATAATTAATGTACCTCATAAAAAAATTAATACTATATATTTATTCAATATTTTACATATATATAGGCATTAAACATTTTATAAATTCTAATTTTTTTTATTTAATTATTCCTCCATTTATTCCTTTTAAAAATTTTATAATTTATTTTACAGGTATTATAGAAATAACTGGAGGGTTATTGATAATTTTTAAAAAATTTAGAACTTTTGGATCTTATATAATTATTTTCCTATTGATAATTGTTTTTCCAGCAAATATTTACATTGTAGTTTCAAAAAACATTCAAGAGGTAGTTAATTTATCTTTTTCAGGCTCACTCATTAGATCATTTTTTCAAATTCCTTTAATTTTGGTTGCAAGTTGGTTTAGATATGATAAAATGAATAATTTTGCAGAATTATTTTATGTAATAATTTCGATAATAACAATAATTTATTTTCTAACGTTATGATCAAAAAGAAAAAAGCAATTATAATTGGTTCAGGGATATCAGGTATAGCTACAGCTATTAGATTAAATAAAAAAGGTTATGAAACTCACATATATGAAGCAAATTCATATCCAGGAGGAAAAATAAGAGAAATGAATAAAAATGGTTACAGATTTGATATGGGACCTTCTTTATTAACTAAACCCATTTTATTAAATGAACTATTTGAATTAGAAAATGAAAATATTAAAGATTACATCAAAATAAAGAAACTTGATGAAATTTGTAAATATTTTTTTAATGACAAAACATACATAGTAGCTCGATCAAATATAAAAAATTTTGCTAGTGAATGTTCCAAAAAATTTAACATAAAAGAAAAAAAAATTATAAATTTTTTAAATAAATCAAAATACATTTATAACAATACAAGTTTTATTTTTTTAGAAAAAAGTTTACATAAAGTTTCAAGTTTTTTAAGTTTTAAAGTCTTAAAATCACTTTTACTAATACCTACTTTAAATATTTTTAAAACTATGAATACGGTAAATCAAAAAATATTTAATAATAGTAAACTTACCCAAATATTTAATAGATATGCTACTTATAACGGATCTAACCCTTATAAAGCATCAGCAATTTTAAATGTAATTCCTCATTATGAATTTAATATTGGTGCGTATTTTCCATCTAATGGTATCTATTCTATTATATTAGGATTATCAAAATTTGCAAAAAACAAAGGAGTGAAATTTCATTTTAATACAAGAGTAGATGAGATAATCTATTCTGATTATAATAAAATTATTGGAGTTAAAATTGGTCAAAATATTATTGATTCCGATATAGTAGTTTCTAATATGGATATTATTAATTCATATGAAAAACTTCTTCCAAAAATTAATATGCCTAAAAGTTTAATTTGTCCTGACTTATCTACTTCAGCCATTATCTTTTATTGGGGCGTTAAAAAAACAAATAAAAATTTAAAACTTCATAATATTTTATTTTCCTCAAACTATAAAGAAGAATTTGAAAATATAGATAAAAATATAATTAATAATGATCCAACAATCTATATTAATATTTCATCTAAAGAAAATTTTAGTGATGCACCAATCGGTTGTGAAAATTGGTTTGTAATGATAAATGTAAAACCAATTAAAAATAATAATTGGGATAAAATAGTTAAAGATTACAGAGAAATAATCTTTAAAAAAATTATGAAAGTACTAAATATTGATGTTAAAAATTTTTTAGAATATGAAGAGATTTCTGATCCAAGAGATATTGAATCAACCTCATCTTCTTTCATGGGTTCATTGTATGGTCCCTCATCAAACAAATTTTTTTCTGCTTTTCTAAGACATCCAAATTTCTCAAGTATTAAAAACCTATATTTTTGTGGAGGTTCTGTTCACCCAGGTGGTGGTATACCTTTGTCCTTATATTCTGCAAAAATAGTTGACAATTTAATCAAGACATGATTTTAACTCATAGAAGAAATAACTGTATTTTATTAATAATTATTTTTTTTCATGCAATTGGAGGAATTGGATTATCCTTAGAAAACAATAAATTTTTTTTAGATTTCACCCCTATTCAAATTTATTTTAATTTTTTGATATTTTCATTTTTAACTATTAGAAGAGAAAAAATTTTTGAATATATTTTCTTTTCCTCTGTTATTTTTTCGTTAGGATTGTTTATTGAAATAATTGGTGTAAAAACTCAATATATTTTTGGAAATTATAGATATGGTTCTGTACTTGGTTATTCAATTTATAATGTTCCAATAACAATTGGATTGAATTGGTTGTTATTATCATATATTTCGTCTGGAATAATTCAAATGTTTAAATTAAATATAAAGTTAAAGTTTGCAATTGCATCACTAATTATGGTTTTATTAGATTATCTTATTGAACCTGTGGCAGTAAATTTAAAATGGTGGTATTGGGATAATATTAATCCTCCTATTTTAAATTTTATTGCCTGGTTTCTTATTTCTTATATAATTCAAGTAATTATTTATTTTTCAAGATTAAAATTCAATAAAAAAACTTCATTAACTTTTTTATTGTCGCAAATTTTACTTTTTTTGATTATAAATATTAAATTTTATGTATTTAATTGATTATAAGTTATTCTATTCTTTTTTGTTAATTCTAACAATATTTTATCCTTTGTTATATAGTTTTAATTTTAAATTTAAATTTTATAAAAATTGGGCAAATCTTTTTATTGGAATTTTTTTTATGTCTCTTATTTTTATCTCTTGGGATATTTATTTCACAAAAATGAAAATATGGACGTTTAATGATAAATTTACTTTAGGTTACGAATTTTTAAATCTCCCAATTGAAGAATGGTTATTTTTTTTAATTATTCCTTATTCATGTGTTTTTATATACGAATCAGTTAAATTTTTTATTAATCATCAGTTTAGTGAAAAGTTTATTTTTTTTACTACAATAATATTGATAATTTTCTTAAGTGTTTTATTTATTATTTTTAGAGAAAAATTATATACTAAATTTTGTTTTTTAATAACAATTATTTCATTGGTTACTACCATATCATTAAAAAAAGAAATTTTATCAAACTTTTATATTTCATATTTATTTTCCTTAATACCATTTACCATTATAAATGGTTTTTTGACAGGGAGCTTTTCCAGTGAACCAATAGTTACATATAATTCAAATGAATTAATTGGAATAAGATTTTTAAATATTCCATTTGAAGATTTCTTTTATAGTATGTCTATGTTAATTATTGTTATTCTGGTATATGAAATGAAATTAATTAAAAATAATAATTTTTGAAATAAATTAAAAGATAATACTTATTTAGATAAAATAATTATGATTTAAGTTTGACCTAAATACATATTATTATGATATCAGAAAAAAAGAAAATCTTAAAAATTTATAAATTCTAATGAGAATTAATTTTTTTTTGTAACCATGATCCTCCAACAGATATAACATTTTTAAGTTGTAAAAATTTCTTATAATTTTCTTCGTTAATACCACCAGTTGGACAAAAAATTACTTTGGAAAATATATCTCCGTAATCTTTTAAAATTTTATAACCTCCTGAAATATTTGCAGGAAAAAATTTTAAATAGTAACATTCATTTTGAATAGCATATAAAATCTCGCTAGGAGTCATTACACCAGGAAGAAAAGGAATAGAATTTATTTTTAATATTTCTATTAATTTTAAATCAAACCCTGGCATAACTATAAAATCAATATTTATATTCATTAATTTTAAAATTTGATTTTTATCTATTACGCTTCCTGCGCCTATAACGAACTTATCATATTTTTTTTTTATGTAGGAAATTGCTTTAAAACTAACATCTGTTCTTAAAGTTACTTCTATTATATTAATTTTATGTTTAGCTAAATATGACATCAATATATCAATTTCATCCATTGAATTGAATTTAACTACAGGTATTAATGGATTATTTTGAAGAATAAATTTTATTTTATTTTTTTTCATGACTAGAATAATATTGATGCACCTTCATCACTTGATGTAATTGTTTTTTTAAAGTTATTAAATAATTCTCTTCCACAATTTTCCTGATAATTGTTGTATTTTTTTTGTTTTCTTAAAGATATAATTTCTTCATTATGACAATTCAAAATTCCTTTAGTAGCATCCAAAGTAACTATATCTCCATCTATTAGTTTTGATAACAATCCCCCATCCATAGCTTCTGGTGACAAATGAATGGCAGCAGGAACGCGTCCTGAGGCACCTGACATTCTTCCATCTGTAATTAAGGCAACTTTATATCCATTGTTAAGTAAAATACTTAATATTGGAGTAAGCTTATGTAATTCAGGCATACCTTTAGCTTTTGGCCCTTGAAATCTTAAGACAGCGATAAAATCTTTATTTAAATTATTTTTTTGGAAAGAACTAATAAGTTCATGTTGCTCCTCAAATATAATAATTGGAGCTGTAATTATCAAATGTTCTTTTTTTACAGAAGAAATTTTAATTATAGATTTACCAAGATTACCATTTAAAACTTTGATCCCTCCATTATTAGAAAAAGGATTACTAAAAGTTCTTAAAATACTAGGATTTTTTGACTTTTCTGAAGAATTTTCCCATTTTAATTCAGAATTTATAATAGAGGGAAATTTTGTAAAATCATATAAATTATTTCCTAAAATTGTATTAACATCATTGTGAAGTATTTCTGCATTTAATAGTTCTTGAATTAAAAATGGCATTCCACCAGCATCATGAAAATGATTTACATCTAAGGATCCGTTTGGATATATTTTTAAAAGTAAAGGAACAACTGACGAAAGCTCGGAAAAGTCATTCCAAGTAATTTGAATCCCAGCTGCTTTTGCAATTGCAATTAGGTGAATTGTATGATTTGTTGAACCTCCAGTTGAAAGTAAACCAATAATTGCATTAACAATTGACTTTTCATTTATTACATTAAATAATGGAATATAGTTTCGACCTTTTTCAGATATTTTTTTAGATAACTTAACTGAATATTCAGTTAGTAATAATCTAAGTTTATTATTGGGATTAACAAACGAAGATCCTGGTAATTGAATTCCCATTATTTCCATTAACATCTGGTTACTATTTGCGGTACCATAGAATGTGCATGTTCCCTCAGAATGGTAAGATTTAGATTCAGCCTTTAATAGTTCTTTTTTTGAGATTAAGCCTTTTGCAAAATCTTTTCTATATTTTGCCTTTAATTCATTAGAAATTCCAGTTTGCATAGGACCTCCTGGAACAAAAATAGTTGGTAAATGTCCAAATTTTAAAGCTCCAATTAAAAGTCCAGGTACGATCTTATCACATATCCCAAGGCAAATAATTGAATTGTATACATTATGAGATAATCCAATTACAGTTGAAAGAGCAATGACATCTCTACTAAACAAGGATAAATCCATACCTGGTTCTCCTTGAGTAACGCCATCACACATAGCTGGAACACCAGAAGATACTTGAGCTACACAATTATATTTACGAGCAAAATTTCTTATTATTTCTGGATAATTTTCATAGGTTTTATGAGCGGAAAGCATGTCATTATATGCAGTTACAATTCCAATGTTATTTATTTCATTATCTGATAATGCATTTTTATCTGCTTTTGAACAGCCAGCAATAGCATGAGCAATATTACCGCAAGAAATTGAACTTCTATCAGATATGGAATCTTTGTTTCCAATCATTTGAGATAAATATTTTTCTCTATACTTTTTACTTCTGTCTATAATTTTTTTAGTGACACTTCTAACTATTTTATTCATATATAATTATTTAGTCCAAAAAACTTCAATTAATTTAGAATTATTATGAATGAAACATGAAATAGGATTATTAACATTCATTGAACTATTTTCAGATTTTGTAATGCAATTTAATTTTGAATTTCCTGTAATGTACAAAAAAAGTCGATTGGTATTAACTAAACTTGAAAATGTATGAGAAATTCTAGTGTTAGGATAACTTTTAGTTTCTGTTTTAATTATTGTTGACTTGGAATCTATACTTAATCCTTTTTTTGAATTAAAATCAAATGGAAATAGGGATGCTGTGTGGTAGTCCTCCCCCATTCCTAGTAATACTAAAGATTTTCTAGCAAAAAAAATATTATTTTTTTCCAATGCTATTTCTAAGGATTTTTTTATAGAAGTTTCATCATAAATTAAGCTTATAAAATTAGCATTTTTTGCAAAATTGATTAATAAATTTTCTTTTATGAGTTTATCATTTCTATAATTTGAATTATTTTTCACGAATCTTTCATCAACTAATCCAACGTAAACTTTGTCCCAAAGTAATTCCTTTTCTAATGATAGTTTTTTATATAAATTTATTGGTGTATTTCCTCCAGATAACAATATAATTGATTTATCATTTTCTTTTATGTCATCATTAATTGAAATTTTAATTTGATCAATAAGTTCTTTCTCTAATGATTCAATATTTCTAAAAATTCTTTTTTGTAATTTCATATTTACTAATGCCAACTATGATTATTTATTAATATACTTTCTCCAGGACCATTAGAGCCAGCCTTGTAAAATTTATTTGGAGTATTATTAATTTCCCATGATTTAGATATTGAATCAATCCATACCCATGAAGCTTCAACTTCATCTTTTCTCATAAATAATGTTTGATTACCTCTAATTACATCAATTAATAATCTTTCATAGGCTTCAGGAAACCTGTCCTTAAAAGATGAACTATAATCTAAAACTAATGAGGTTGGTTTATATCTATATCCTCCAGGACCTGGAATTTTTACTGTTTGGACAAGTTCAATTTTCTCTTCAGGTTGAAGTTTAATAATTAATTTGTTATTAGTAATTTGCTTTTTGTTAGGAAAAATATTGTGGGGAATATTCTTAAAATTAATTACAATTTCTGATTTACGCTTACTCATTCTTTTTCCTGTCCTTAAATAAAATGGAACGCTAGCCCATCTCCAATTATCAATATACAACCTTATAGCTACAAAAGTTTCTGTATTTGATGAAAATTTTTTAATATCTTCTAAATAAGATTTTACTTTTTTATCATTGATCTTACCTCTAGTGTATTGACCTTTTTCAATACAATTATCTACAGATTCTTTTGAAATTGGTCTCAAAGATTTAAGAACTTTTAATTTTTCATCTCTAACATTGTCAGCAGTAAGTTCATTAGGAGGTTCCATAGCAACAAGACATACTAATTGAAGTAAATGATTTTGAACCATATCTAAAAGTGCTCCATAATTGTTGTAATAAGATGCTCTCGACTCTACTCCTATCTCCTCAGCTACAGTTATCTGGACATTGTCAATATTTTGTGAATTCCATGCATTCTCAAATAAATTATTGGTAAACCTAAGGACCATTAAATTTTGAACAGTTTCCTTACCTAAATAGTGATCTATTCTGAATATTTGATTTTCATTAAAAAAATTTAATATTTCATTATTTATTTTTTTTGAAGTATCTGAATTATTTCCAAGAGGTTTTTCAAGAACGACTCTAGAACTAGAATTTATAAGATTATTGTTTTTTAAATTATCAGTAATAGTTGAAAATAAGTTTGAAGGTGTGGAAAAGTAAAATATTCTAATTATATTTTTGTCGTTTCTTAATAAACTGCTTAGTTGATTTAATGAATTGTCATCTGAAATATTTGCTGAATAAAAAAAACATATTTTAAGAAATTTTTTAAGTTGAATATTGTTAATTTTTAAAATTTTATTTTTTAAGGATTTAACAATGATATTATTGAATTCACTTATCAGTAATTTTTTTCTTGAAACCAATATTACTTTACTATTGAGGTTTATTTGTCCGGCTTCAAGCCTGTAGAAAATGGCAGGTATTATTTTTCTTAAGGATAAATCTCCAAGACCACCAAAGATAATTATATCAGCATCCTTTAAAATATTTTTTTTCATGAAAAACATATTGAGTGAACAAATTAATTAAATTAGAGGCTTCGAAATTAACAAAGTTTTATTTAAATTTTAAAGTTAACCAATATAATAAAATAAATGTACTTTAAATTAATTTTTTTTATTTTAGCATTCCAACCTAAATTATGAACGAAAATAAATATAAAATAGTATATATTAGTCTAATTGTTGCATTAGGTGGCCTTTTAATGGGATTCGATGCTTCAGTTATTTCAGGTGTAATTAAGTTTATTGAAATTGATTTTAATTTATCTAAGATTCAACTTGGGTGGGCGGTAAGCTCTTTAACTCTTACATCAACACTCGCTATGTTTATAGCTGGACCTTTAAGTGATAAATACGGCAGAAGATTAATATTAAAATATTCAGCTATATTATATGCTATATCAGCAATATATTCTGCTCTTTCTATAAATTTTACTCACCTTATAATTGCGAGAATGATTGGTGGCCTTGGGGTGGGATCTTCACTTATTATTGCTCCGATGTATATAGCTGAAAATTCACCCCCTAAAATAAGAGGAAGAATGGTTTCTTTCAATCAACTTAATATTGTTATTGGTATATCTCTAGCTTTTTTTTCAAATTACTTCATACTAAATTTATCCAATAATGATATTTTTTATAATTCTATTTTAAATAATAATTCATGGAGAATTATGTTGGGTGTAGAATTTATTCCTGCTATTTTATATTTAATTGCTTTATTTTTTGTTCCAAAAAGCGTAAGATGGCTAATTATGAATAATAAAGTTTCAGAAGCTAAAAAAGTAATAAAATCACTTTCCACTAGCACAAACATTGATGATGAAATAAAAGAAATTCAATTTTCACTTTCTACTGAAACAAACGAAAACAAATTTAATTACAAAGAACTATTTAATCCAATTTTCAATAAAATTTTAATTATTGGGATTGTAATTGCAATTTTACAGCAAATAACAGGTATAAATTCTGTTTTCTTTTATGCTCCTATGATTTTTGAACAAACTGGTATTGGAACAAATGCTTCCTTTTCTCAAGCGATTTTAATAGGAGTTATAAATATTATTTTTACGGTTTTAGCTATATCTTTAATTGATAAAATCGGAAGAAGACCTTTATTGATTTTTGGAGTTACTCTCATAACAATTTCAATGTTAACTTTATCATACAGTTTCAATAAAGCAACATATAAAATTTCTGATGATTCATTTTTAAATCTTCCTGAAGAAATTGCTAATTCAGAAAAAATTGATAAAATTCTAAATATTGAATACTCAAATGATATTTTATTCAAACAAGCACTCAAAGATATTTTCGGAGAAAAAATTGCCAATAAATATGAATCAGATTTAATAAAGTTAGCAATTAAAGCAAATTCCTTAATTATATTAATTGCAATATTATCTTTTGTAGCATCATTTGCAATCTCTTTAGGACCTGTCATGTGGGTTTTGTTATCTGAATTATTTCCAAATAAAATTAGAGGAATAGCCATTTCATTTGTTGGATTAATTAATTCTTCAGTCAGTTTTGTAGTACAATTTTTATTTCCTTGGGAGCTCTCTAATTTAGGTTCATCACTAACATTTTTGATTTACGGTCTTTTTGCCCTTTTGGGCATTATTTTTGTATATTTCAAAATACCCGAAACCAAAGGTAAATCTCTTGAGGATCTTGAAAAATTGTTAGTTAAATAAGTTGATAAAATTAAAATTATAGATGAAAAATTTAAATTATAATCTAAATTGGGAATTTACCGATGAGGATGGTTCATTTAAAATTGAAAATGCAATTAATTTACCTGTATTATACTTTCCTTTAATGAACACTTATGGAATGAAGTGTTTTGTTACTCCAAATCTTAAAGGTGATATATGTAGAGATTTTCATTCCTATTTAACTACACCAACAGTTACTGAAGAAATTAAAAAAACTAATGCTTCAAGAAATTTCTGGATTAAAGCTAATGATAAATTACCTTGGTCAGCAACCGGTCAAAGTTCTTTTCAAAAATCAGAGTTATTTAATGAAAATATAGACATATATTCAGTTTATGGAAAAATTGGAGCATTTATTACAGAGAGACAAAATTTAAATTTAGGAGTAAAAGTTAAAATAACAATATTTGTACCTGAGGAAGATAATCATGTCGAATTAATGAAAATAGAAGTTACAAATACTGGTTCAAAAGATATTTCAATTACTCCTTTTTATTCATTACCAATATTTGGAAGATCAGCCGATAATTACAGAGATCATAGACAGGTTACAACTATGTTTCAAGAATGCTTCATTGAAAATAGCTGCGTAAGAGTAAAACCTAAAATTTTTCATGATGAATCAAGTCATGTTGTCAATAACACAAATTATTACGTTAAAGCTTTTCAAAATGGAAAAAATGTAAAAAAAATATGGACTAGATTAAATGATTTTACAGGAAACTCTGGTAACCTGGATAATCCAAAAAGTATATATTTCAACGAAGATCCTCCAAAACTGAATAACTCTGAATTACATGGTGTGGATACAATCGCAGCATTTAAGTTTGACACAATTAAAATTAAACCCAACAAAAAAAGTTTTTACACTGTAATTCATGGAATATCTAATGATTATAATAAATTAAAAAAAATTTGTAAAAAATATTCAAATGTTAGTAATATTGACAATTCATATAAGGAAACTCTTAAATTTTGGAAAAATAAAATATCAAAAAATTTAATCAAAACAGGAAATATACAATTTAACAATTGGGTTAAGTGGATACAATTTCAAGTTAAATGTAGACAAATTTATGGAAATTCATTTTTACCTGACTATGGTTATGGCAGAGGTGGTAGAGGTTGGAGAGATCTTTGGCAAGATCTGCTTTCAATTTTTTTAGTTGACCCCAAAAGTGGTCATGATGAAATTATAAATTGTTTTAAGGGCATCAGAATTGATGGAACGAATGCAACAATAATAGGAGAAAAGAAAGGTGAATTTAAAGCTGATAGAAATAATATCCCAAGAACATGGTGTGATCATGCAGCATGGCCAGTTTTTGTTTTAAATTTTTATCTTAATCAAACAGGAGACTATGAAATTTTGAATAAAGAAATTACATATTGGAAAGATCAATTTGTATACAGAAGTAAGGTTATTGATCCAGAATGGAATTCTAGTCACGGAAATCATCAAAAAACAGTTTCAAATAAAGTTTATACCTCTTCAATATTAGAGCACCTACTTATTCAACAATTATCATCATTTTATAATGTTAATAATAAAAATATTCTGTTGCTTGAAGGAGCTGATTGGAACGATACTTACGATATGGCAAGAATAAATGGTGGAAGTGTATGCTTCTTTAATTTTTATTCTTATAATTTTAAATTACTTTCTGAAATTTTAAGTGTCTTAAAATCAAAAGGTATTAAGAAAATTAAAATATTGAAAGAATTAGTTATTCTTCTTGACTATTTACCTGGACAATACAGAATTGATTATAATTCTCCGAATGAAAAACAAAAATTACTAAAAAAATATTTTGATTCGGTAAAAAATAAAGTAAGTGGAATAAAAACAGATATTTACATTGATGATTTAATAATTGATCTGAAATCAAAGTCTAAACATATTTTAAATATGATTAGAGATAATGAAATATTAATCACAAATACAGGTTATAAATTTTTTAATGGACACTATGATGATAATTTAAATAAAATTGGATGTTCAATTGAAAAAAATTTAATGATGGATTTAACTTCTCAAGTGATGCCCATTTTGTGTGAAATTTCTGATAAAAAATTATCAAAAGAAATATATAGGTCAGTAAAAAAATATTTAAAAGATAAAGACTCTCCTGGAATAAGATTAACTACCGAATTTAAAAATGTTGATTTAAAAGTAGGAAGAATTACAGGATTTGTATATGGATATAAAGAACATGGAAGTAAATGGATTCAACAAAATATTATGTTAGCTTACGCTCTTTTTAAAATTGACTTAGTTGATGAAGCTAATGAAATTATGAATGATGTTTATGAAATTTGTAATGATCAAAAAAAAAGCAAAAATTTTTCCAGGTATTCCATCTTTTTTTAACTCAGATAACAAAGGATTGTATTGCTATTTGACAGGATCTTCCTCATGGTATTTATTGACTTTAATTACTCAAATATTCGGAGTACGTGGAGAAAAAGGATATTTAGTTATTCATCCTAAATTATCCCAAGAATATTTTGATGAAAAAGGTATTTCAATTATTAAAACTTCTTTTTCTTCAATAGATTTTAATATAAAATATACTAATAATAACAATAAAAATTACCATACATACAAGATTAAAAATTTTACTGTTAATGACAAAATAATTTCTAAAGAGTTCGTGAAAATTACTGATCGAAAAATTATATTTACTAATAATAAAATATTTAATAAAAATTCTGAAAATAAAATAAAAATAAACTTAGATTGATCTAATATGAAAAAATTAACATATTTCTACATATTATTATCCTTTAATATTTCTTTACATTCCCAATCAAATATTTCAGATCAATTTTCATTACCAATTGATTTTGAAAATGGTTTTGATTTTGAAGGATATGTTTTTGCAGACTTTGATGGAGCAACTACTACAGTTGTTGAAAACCCTCAAGTTGATTTAAATAATTCTAGTATCTATGTTGGAAGACAATACAGAATAGATGGTCAATGGTTTGGTGGCAGTACAATTTTGTTATCTGATACTCTTGATTTTGCTTACAATAATACATTTAGAATGAAAGTTCTGAGTAATAGAAATGATGTTCCAATTCAATTAAAACTTGAGGGAGAAAATGGCCAAATTGACTTTGTTCAAGTTACAAGAACAAATTCTTTAGCCAATACCTGGGAAAATATCGATTTTTATTTTGGTGAACAAAGTTCATCAAAATATATTAAAATCACCATGATTTTTGATATTGGTTCTTATGGAGATGGAACTGATAGTTCAACCTTTTACTTTGATGATATTGAATTCATATACACTCAACCTGATATAAATGATTTTCCAATAAATTTTGATGATCAAGATATTAATTATCAATTCCTTGATTTTCAAGGTACTTACACAACAATTCTACCAGATAAAGATAATCAATTTAACAATGTCGCAAGAACTACAAAAGGAAATGGTGCAGTAAACTGGGCTGGAACAGTAATTGGGACGAATGGATATTTATTAGGGGATTCTATTCCTTTTTCAGAAAATAATACAAAAATGCACATGCGTATAAAAATACCATCATCTTTTATAGTAGCAAAAATTAAACTAAAAGTTGAAAATGGTTCAAATTCAAATATCTATGTTGAAACTGACGCATATGCAATAAGTGGAGGACAATGGGAAGTAATAGAATTTGATTTTAATAATGTTTCTATTGATGATGAAAGTCAAACAACATTAGATTTATCCAATAATTACAATAAAATTATAATATTCTTCGATTTTGACAATGAAGGAAATGAGGATTATTTTTATTGGGATGATCTCTCATTCGGTGAAATACCTCCAGATTTTAATTTAAATAATAATAATAATAATAACAACCTAACAATTTATCCAAACCCCTCTTCAGACTATATTATGATTGAAGGTAGATTAAATCACAAATTAAAATTTTATAATACTGATGGAAATCTTGTAAAAGAACATAATGATAAATTGAATAAAATAGATATAAAAGATTTGAAACCAGGGTTGTACTATCTTAAAATCATAGATAATGGTAATACTTTAATCAAAAAATTTATTAAAAACTAATGAATAAAAAAAAATTAATTTTTATAATAACAGTCTTTATTATTAGTTTCTCTAATTATGCTCAAGAAAATAAAGTTGAAATAATTAAGATAAATAACAATTGGAAATTATTAAGAAATGGTATTCCCTACTATATTAAGGGTGCTGGATGTGAAGATCTAAAATATTTCAAGCATCTTGCTGATGCTGGTGGTAATTCAATTAGAACTTGGTCTCCTGATAACGGAAGAGAAGTTTTAGATAAGGCTCATGAATTAGGTCTAACTGTTATGATGGGTTTGTGGGCTGGACAAGAAAGACAGGGATTCGATTACGACAACGAATCTGCAGTAAAAACACAACTAAATTACTTCAAATCAGTTGTTAAAAAATATAAAGATCATCCTGCATTATTGTTATGGGGAGTTGGAAATGAAGTTGATTTGTTTTATACAAATACTAAAGTATGGGATGCTATACAAGATATTGCTAAAATGATCCATGAGATTGATCCTAATCACCCAGTTACTACTGTTACTGCAGGTCTTGATCCAGTTGAAGTTAAATTAATTCAAGAAAAGGCACCAGATATAGATATCTATTCTATTAATACTTATAGAGAAGTTTGTTCTGCAAGTAATGTAATTCGTAAAGCTGGTTGGAATAAACCTTATCTTTTTGCTGAATGGGGACCAGCAGGTCATTGGGAAGTTAGAAAAACTATGTGGAATGCTCCTATTGAACAAAACAGTCATGAAAAAGCATTACAATATGTAGATAGTTATGAATGTATAATTGAAGATACTAGTATGTGTCTTGGTTCTTACACATTTCTTTGGGGACATAAGCAAGAAGTTACATCAACATGGTATGGAATGTTTACCAAAAAAGGTCAAATTACTGAAGTTATTGATTACGTAACTAATTGTTGGACTGGAAAATTTCCCTTAAATTTAGCACCTAGTGTAGATAGCGCAAAAATTGAAAATTTTAGTAAGTATGATAATATTCAATTAATTTGTGAGGAAATATATCAAGGTGAAGTATATGCTAAAGATGACAATAATAAACTAAAATTTTCATTTAAAATATATCCTGAGAGTACTGTTGAAGCAGTTGGTGGTGATTTTCAAGATGAAATTCCATCTATTCCGGGCTTAATTAAAAAATCAAAGATTAATGAAGTAAGGTTTATGGCACCAAAAAATGAAGGTGCCTATAGATTATTTATATTTGTTACTGATGACATTGATAAAATTGCATATGCAAATATTCCATTTTACTCTAATCCCAGACCTGATAATATGAAACAAAGACAAAAAATAAAACTTAAAACAAGAAGGTTAAAATTGAATGAGTAATTTAGATTTTAAAATAATTACAAAAATATTTCTTCTTACATTCTTTATTAATATGTCCTCAGTCTATTCTCAAAATGAAGATATAAGTATAGAAGAAATTGGATTATTTCCAAAAAAAGAAACAGATAATCTATATAGTTTTAAGGTGAGTGGTGAATATCGTTTCTTTTCAACTTACAGATATCTAGATTTCCCATTTCAATTAAGTCAATTTTCTGATGATAAAACATTAAGAAGGAATATTTTTATAAATGATGATAGTCAATTCCCTAATTTATTTTTGAGATTTTCAGGTAGGCCTAACTTAAAAACATCTTGGGGTTTTGATCTTTTTACATTTCAATTTTTAGAGGGAAATATTGGACCTTCGTACAGTAATCAGATAAGTAATGATAATTTACCATTATTATATGATCCTATAATTGGTAACAGACTTGCAGGTCAATTTGGTCTTAATTTGGGAATGAATTTATATGGTAACTTTGATACTCAATATGGTTCTATTGAATTTAAAGCTGGAGGAATTCATTGGGCTTCATTAAGTCCATTTACGTTAGCAACTTTTAATCAAAATCCCAGATTATCTGGTTTAGGAACATATTCAGCATTTGAAAGAGACCCTTGGCACCCAATAGGTTCGTCCGTAGAACAAAGATACAATGATTTTTTTAAGACAGGTAATATTCAACAAGGTGAAAGATGGGGAGAAAAAGCCTTTACAGGAATTATTCTTGAGGCAAGCAATTTACCAAAAAACTTGAGTTTTATTTTACTTTATGGAAAAACAGAATTAAATGGAGGTTTTTCCTATCTTCCTAATAATTCCTTTGGAGGTCAAATAAGAAAAAATTTTCCTAGTGGAAATTTTATTGGTATTAATTCATTTAATTCAAATACATTTGTTGATAGTGCTGGTAATCAAAACTTTGGATTCAATATCCATACAGTTGAATCAAACTTTAATTTATCTAAATTAAAACTAAATTTTGAATTAGGACAAGGAAGATATATTTCTGAATCAGGAAAGGGAAATTGGGGAGAAGCAATGTATGTTGAAATATCTCCACCTAAATTGACAAAAAGAATAACAATATTGACACAGTTATTTAGGGTTAGTCCAAATGTTATCAATAATAATTCTGTATTTTTTAATACTTCTATAAATCAAAGTTCATCAATTATTCAAGATAATTCGGTTGGAAGTACTACTCTACTTCAACCATTTGCAAGTTCAATTGTACCACTTGGGCAAATGACAAACAACAGAAAAGGAATTTCCTCGAATATACTGATAGAATTTGATAGAATGAATTTTAATCTAGGAATAGGATCATCTTCAGAGTTAAGGCCTATAAGCAATCAAATTACATATTCACATCAAGTAAATCAATTAACAAGATCTAGATTTTGGAGATGGAATTTTCCCCAAGGAGTTGGACCATATGGAAATCAAAATGTAATTTTTAGAGATGTTTATGAGACAATAAATCTTACAGATGACCAATTAGGAGAAGTAATAAATAAAAAATATTTCAGTCTTGTTGAATTATCAACAAAATTTCGTCCTAGATTTTCAATGGGTAGATTATATTTATTCTCTATAACTAGACTAATTTCCTCTCAAAATTATTGGTCATACCTACCTATTTTTAATGAAAATGCTTATGTTCGTCAATATAATCAAGAGATTGAGGCTTATTATGCTATTAATAGTAAATTCATATTAAGTGGTTATTCAGGATTTGAAAGAACTATAGCAAATTATAATACTGAGTTAAGTCCGGATTCTGGTAAACCAAGAAATCAAATAGGAACAGGTTATGGATTGGGTTTAGATATAACAATATCAAAAAATACTGCTCTTTATTTTAGACATAGATGGTTCTTCTTTGAAGATAAAAGCTTTGAATTGCACAAATTTAAAGGTACAGAAACAATTATTGAACTAAAAACTTTATTTTAATGACTAAAAAAAATATATTATATCTAATGATGTTTATTTCAACATCATCAATTTTTTCTCAGACTACTGAAAAAAAATTTTGGTTATCTGGATTGTCACGTGGATTATTTAATATTGATAATATTAATTCAATGAATGATACTATATCTCTAAAAAAAGCAGAATATGGACACACACTTGTTGACTTATCAGCAAATATTAAACCTAACAGCAATACATATATTAGAAGCTCAATAAGGGTTCGAAATGAATATGGTGGATTCTGGGGATCTGGGGTAACATTTGATTTAAGAGAATTATATCTCAGAGGATTGATATCTAATTCAATACGATACCAAATTGGAGATATGGATTATAAAATGACTCCATTTACGTTTTATAATAATTCTGAAAGATTTTACTCTAATTCATTAGATATATTTGGGATTTATAATAATATTATTGATTATGATAATTTTTATTTTGATAATAACACATGGAGACAACAAGGTGGAGCGATCGATTTTAGTTTATCATTTAATAAAAATATTGATGAAATGAAATTTAATTTTTTCACCTCTAGAATTAACACAAGTGATTTTAATTCCATTAATGATAGAATATTTTTTGGAACTAATATTTCAATAATTCAAAGCGAAAAATTAAATCTGGGGTTAAATTATATTAACTTGAAAGATATATCTGGAACATCACTAAATAATAATTATTATAAAAATCCAGTTTTTACCGGGACTTATAACTTTACAAAAAAATCAGAAGATTTTGAACTCAATTTAAAAGGTGAAAGTGGATTTTCTAATGTAGATATTGAAAATACGAGTGAATTTGAAAAACTAAGTGACTATTTTAACTATTCAAAATTAACTTTTAAATACCTTCCTTTAGATTTAACTTTTAAATTTTCCTACAGAAATGTTGGACAAAATTTTAGAAGTGTTGGCTCCCAGATGAGAAGATTAAATTATTCTACTCAAGGATATACATTTAATAGATATACTAATGACTTAGTTATAAGACCAATTGGTATTTGGGATATTTATAACGATGCTTCTTTATTCAATAATCAAATTCAAGTTGGTCTTGATAATTTTTATCCTCAATATAATAATATTGATCCATATGGGTTATCCACTCCCAACAGAAAAGGATTTAATTTTGAATTAGTTAACTCAAATAAACATAAAAAATATGACTTTACTATTTACTTTAATAATCTTTCTGAAATAGTCGGTGTTGGAACAAATAATACAAGAAACTATAAAACATATGGTTTTAACTTTAATTCTAATCTTGCTAATTTTATGAATTTTAATAAATCCCTTATGTTACAATTAAATTATAATTTTGACAAAACCAAAAGAAATTCAAATACTCCTAGTGATTCATATTTAAAATCTAATTTAAATACTTCTAAATTACAAATAGGATTGAATTATCAAATCTCAGGAGATTTTTATGTGATATCAGGTTATGAAAGAATTTGTTCTAGTGGAAAAGACCATATTTCTATTAGAAATCAATATGATCAAATTAATAACTTAAGGTATTATGAAACAAATCTTAATGAAGAAATTTTTGGACTTGGTTTTGAATATAAATTTGATTCTAAAAATAATTTGAAATTTATTTGGCAAAATTATAATTGGAGTGACCAATTAACACTACTACCAGATTATGAATTTTCGAGGTTTTCCTTAATTTATATAATGAAATTTTAAAAATAATAAAATGAAAAAAATAATAATAATTATTACAGTTCTTCTATTAATGTCATGTGAGAGGGAAAATGATATTTTAGGTCCCTCATTAAATGATATTTATGGAGAATTTAATATAATTGAAAAAACTTGATATAAGTAATAGAAATGTTGATTTTGAAAATAGTCAAATTGTCTATTTTACTGCTGAATTTTCAAAAACAGTTGATTGGCAAATTAAAATAAAAGGTAACATTTCTGGTGCTGAGAAAATTATAAATGGTTATTCCAGAATAATTAATGAGAATAACTCATTATGGGATGGTTCAACTACAAACCTACCTTTTTTTAAAATTGAAGATTGTAATGTAGAATTGTATATTCCTTCTGATTCTTTATTTTTTTATGATAATAATTTAACTATTTTATCAACTAAAGTTTTTGATGGACTGATAGTTGCTGATTTTGAAAATGGATTAAATCCTAATTGGATTCCATTTGTTCAAGCTGGTACTAATATGAGTTTTAATATAATTAATGATAATGCTCCTGAAGGAAATTCTTATTATGATATGGGTGGAGATGTCGATTGGGACTGGCTTATTGGGATGATAGATTTTCCTGCATCAGCATATGGTCAAAATACTTTCAATTTAAATGATAATCCAGATCAAGTATATTTTAATTTATTACTTTACTTACCCGAAAATTTAATAAATCCTCCTCTTGTTTTATTTCAATTTAAAGAAGATGATAATTTGGATAATGAATTTACTCCTGGAATTGAAGACATGTATTCAATCGAATTAAGAGAGTTTAAATTAGGATGGCAAATAATTTCAATTAAATATTCAGATTTATTAACCCTTTCTAATGGTGCTACTGTTGAACCTGATGGAGACGGTATTATGAATCCAGATAAATTAAACATGATATCAATGCTATTTCTAGCTCAACAAGGAGCTGGTTATAGTCAAGTTTACGTAGATTACTTAATTTTTACCGAAAGTCAACCTCTTTAAATATGAATATCTTAAAAAAAATATTTCTGTTTTTTATCCTAATGATTATAAATTCTTGCATGAATTTAAAACAAGTAAATTTATTTGATGAGAAATCAGACCAAGTAATTAAAAAATCAATTGAGAACTTTTATTCATTATCAATATTTAATGATAATATTAATGGTGAACATTGGTGGACAGAGTCTGGTAATTCAACATTAACTATACCTTTTTTAAAAAATAAAAAAATATTAAATAATGATATTGATCAAAGTTCAAGTTGGATAAAGAAAGCAAATGTATGCTTAGAAATTAAGTCAATTGAAAATATATTTTTTTCAGGTAGCAAATGTATGCATTGGAAATGGAATAAAAATGCGGGAAATTGTGAGTGGCTGGGTATGGGTTTTGGATGGGATAGTTGGCAAGGAAAGGATATGAGTAATATAATAGATAAAGCTGCAATTCAGTTAAAAGTAAGATCTGTTAAGGGGATCCTTAAATCTTTACCTTTAGCTGCTTGTCTTGAAGATTATTCAGGGACTCAACTTTGGATAGGTTTTAAACCTCAAACCATTGAATCTTCAGTTGTTTCTGAAGAATGGTCAAATGTAATACTACCAATTAGAGAATTTGAGTGGGAAATTGCACCAAATTTTGATCCAAGTAATGTTAAACAATTTATTGTTCAATTTGAAGCTGAAGGAGAAATATATGTAGATCAAATTGAAGTAATTCCTTATGATGGAGGTTTTGACAATAGGATATATGTTAACAAAGTAAATGATAAATCATATATTTCAGAGAAAGACACATGGGATAAAACAGATTTAATTAATATTTCAAATTCAACAATACAAACAATTGTAGACAACAACAACATTTATTTTAAAGTTACTTCTGATAAAGATATTAAATCTTTAGAAATTGCTTTTTCTTCCAATTATAAATTACCAAGAAAAAGGAAATATATGTATTCAAGTGATAACCACATAAATATTAATTTTAAAAATAATATCGTTGAAAATTTAAAGACCAGTATATTAGTAGATGCAAGTATAAATAATCAAAAAAAATCTTTTGATATAATTATACCATTTAGCGAATTAAATTTTGAAAATTTTGAACAAAATAAAGTCTATAAAATAGAATTTGGAATTACTGAAGAAAATATCAAAAAAGTTTGGAATTTATCACAAGAAAACTTTAATAATCCTTCCCTGTGGGGAGAAATGGTTATCAAATGAAAATATTTAAAAAAAATATAATTTTTTTTATTTCAATTTTATTATTTTTCATAAAATGTGAATTACCTTCCCCACCACAAGAATCAAATGGAGAATTAATATTTATCGACGATTTTAATGGAAATGAAATTAATACATCTAAATGGAAACATGATATTGGAAATGGTTCATATGGTTGGGGAAATGGAGAAATTCAATTTTACCAACCAGAAAATACTTCAGTCAGCAATGGCACATTAAAAATTATTGCTAAAGAAGAATCTGGTCAAAATATAGTTAATGAATGGGGAAATCCATTAAACTATACCTCATCAAAAATTAAAACAGATGGATTATTTAACTTTAGATACGGTAGAGTTCAAGCTAAAATTAAAACACTTGAAGGGGTCGGTTTCTGGCCTGCATTTTGGATTTTACCTTCAAACTCTGATTGGCCCTGTGATGGAGAAATAGATATTATGGAACAATTATGGGTATTTAATGGTAATTCAAATATTTCTACAGGAGCAGCTCATGTTGGAAATTGCCCCTACTCTCCTTCTAATCATCAATATAAATCATTTCAAAAAAATATTTCACCTGAGAGATTTTCTGAAGATTTTCATATATATGAAATAAGATGGGAACCAAATTATATTGCATGGTATATTGATGATGAATTTGTTTATTCAGTAACACCTGAGGACTATAGCTCAGAATATGAATGGCCATTTAATAGAGGACAATGGTATTTAATATTAAACTTAGCAATTACCAATTCGGGCCCAAATGATAACACCCAATTTCCCTCTCAATTAGAAATTGATTGGGTAAAAGTATATAATTAAATGATGAAATATAATTTATATATAATATTTTTTTTAATAATCTTTTCTTCTAATAAACATGAAAAAATTAATAATTCTTTCGATAAAAAAATTGATAGTTTATTGATGCAAATGTCTTTGAAAGAAAAAATTGGACAAATGACACAAATTGGAATACCAGCTATATGCGTACAAAAAAATTATTGGGATTATATGGATACTTTGGTAATTGATACTAAAAAATTAAATTTTTTTACTAATGTCAAATATGTTGGTTCCTTTGTAGGTAAAGGTTACTACCCACCAAGTAAATATGAATATTTTAATATTATAAGTCAAATCCAAAATTATGTTGCTAATAATTCAAGACATAAAATACCTATACTTTATGCAACTGATGGGGTACATGGAGCAAATTATACAAAAAATTCAACATTATTTCCCCACCAAATAGGAATGGCAGCAACATGGAATTATGAATTAATTAAAGATGTTTCAAAAGTTACTGCATATGAATTAAGAGCTTCAAATATACCATGGAATTTAGCTCCTACTGCAGATATTTCTTGGCAAGGTAGATGGGGAAGAATATGTGAAACATATGGAGAAGATCCCTATCTTGTCTCTATGATGACAAAGGCGTTTATTGAAGGTGGAACAAGTAATGAAATTAATGAATTTGAAACAGCACTTTGTGCAAAACACTTCATTGGATATGGTGGATCGCAATATGGAAATGACAGAAAAAATGCTTTTATCTCTGAAAGATTTTTAAGACAGTATTACTTACCTCCATTTATATCAGCAATTAATAATGGGGTGCAATCAATAATGATAAGCTCTGGAATGATAAATTCCATTCCTTGTCATACAAACAAAAATCTAATTACAAATATTCTAAAAAAAGAGTTTAAGTTTGATGGAGTTGTAATATCAGATTGGGGTGATATGCAATTTTTAAAAGATTTTCATAAAACTGCAGAAAATTACAAAGAAGCTACATATCAGATAATTAATGCTGGAATTGATATATGTATGGTTCCATATGATGCCTCATTCTCTGATTACTTGTTTGAATTAGTAAATGAAAAAAGAATTCCAATTTCAAGAATAAATGATGCTGTAAGAAGAATATTAAAATTGAAATTTAAATTAAATCTTTTTAAAGTACCTAATACTAACCCTAACAATTATCCGAGATTTCAAAGTAAAACTTCAATTGATCTTAGTTATAAATCTGTTTCTGAGTCAGTTACACTACTTAAAAATAAAAAAAAATTACTACCAATTAATCAAAATAAAAAAGTATTTATTACGGGAGTTGCATCAAATTCATTAAATTATTTAAATGGTCCATGGTCACGAACATGGAGTGGTCAAGACACTATATATAATGATTCAAATAAGAATACTATACTAGAATGCATTCGTAATAAAATTGGTAGGGAAAATGTTATGTTTAATAATGGGGTTTCTTTTGATGAAGTCAAAGACTATAATAAAATAATTTCTGATTCTAAAAAGTCTGATATTATCATAGTTTGCCTTGGTGAAAAACCCTCCACTGAGAGACCTAGTGATATAAAACAACTTTCATTTCCAAAATCTCAAATTAATTTAGTAAAAACTTTAAGCAAGGCTGAAATACCAATTATCTTACTCTTATTTGAGGGAAGAACACTAAATATTACTGAAATTGAACCGTTAGTAGATGCTATAATTATGTGTTATTACCCTGGTGATAATTCTTCTGACGCAATTATTGATTTAATATATGGAGATATTAATTTCTCTGGAAAATTACCATATACCTATCATAAAAGCCTAACAACTACAATGCCCTATATTCATACAATAACTGACAGGTCAGATAACTATGGTGGATATACTGATTATGATCCACTTTATCAATTTGGTTACGGACTATCTTATTCAAATTTTCAGTATGATTCAATATATTTAAATAAAAAAAGAATATCTATCAGTGATAGTATACAAGTAAAAGTTAAAATCAAAAATAACTCAAAATATAATGGAAAAGAAGTTGTTCAATTATACTTGCAAGATGAATACGCTAGTATTGATCCTGACTTTGAGAAATTAATTAGATTTAAAAAAGTAGATTTTAAACCAATGGAAACTAAAATTATAAGTTTTACTATTTATCCAAAAGATTTATCGTTTATTAATTATGATAATACTAAGATAATTGAAAATGGATTTTTTTATTTAAAATCTGGGGACAGAAAAAATCAAATCATAAAAGAAAAATTTAAATTAACAGATTATGATTAATAAAGTTTATTTATTTACACTTATTTTCTTAGGAATTTCTTCATGTAACAATGATAAAATTAAAAATTATAAAAATAAAATTTCAACATCAGATAAATGCTCGATTAATGCATATTTATTTGGAGAAAACGGGAGAATATTTCCTAAAAATTATAAAGAAATCATTAAAAATTATGAAGATTTAATTTGTAATGAATTAGAATATGTTATGTGGTATCCTACTTTTTCTGATAATTTCCCAATTAAAGATTGCGAAAAAGTTAAAAAACTCGGAAAGACTCCTCACTTAACATGGGAATTTTACTTTTCTGATTCAACAAATTACCAATATATGACACAACCAATTAAAAATGAATATTCCTTGATGAATGAAATTTTAGAGGGTAAGCATGATAAATACTTAAATAAATTTGCTAATGATGTTAAAAAATATAATGGTAACATACTAATAAGGCCACTTCATGAATTTAACGGGAATTGGTACTTGTGGAGCGGATTTAAAAATGGTAAGAATAAAGGAGGTCCGGATAAAGTAGTATCAGTATGGAGATATGTGGTTGATATATTTATCAAGAATCAAGTAAGTAATGTTAAATGGGTGTGGAATCCTCACGGACCAAGTATTGATATGACAAAGGATAACTGGAATAAAATTTCAAATTACTGGCCTGGTGATGATTATGTTGACTGGATTGCGATGGATGCATACAACTGGTATCCAAAAGATCCATGGGGAGGAGAAAGACCATTTAGAGACTTTGATAATTGTTTTAAAAAACTTTATAATGAGTGTATTAAAATATCAAAGAACCACCCGATAATGATTGCTGAATTTGGTTCACCAGAATTTAATTTTAAAGATCAAAATAAAGCACTTTGGATAAAAGACGCATTTTACAAAATAAAAAATGAGTATCCATTAATTAAATCAGTGACATGGTTTCAAATAAATAAAGAATTGGACTGGAGAGTAAATTCAAGTAAAGAATCACTTATTGAATTTAAAAAAGCAATTTCAGATAGTTATTTCTATTAAATCTAATTATTAATAACTTTCATAGCATGATTTATCATATCTAAAATTTTAGATGAGTATGCATATTCATTATCATACCAAGCAATTATTTTGAAGAAATTTTTAGAAATTTCTAAACCAGACTTAGAATCAAAAACACTTGTATGTGGATCTGATAAAATATCAGAGGAAACTAAACTATCTTCACTATATCTTATAATATTATTAAAATTATTCTCAGAGGCATACTTAATTGATTGGCATATTTCAGTATAAGAAGTGTCGATTTCAGTATTTAAGGATAAGTCGACAACTGAAACATTTGGTATAGGAACTCGAAAAGACATTCCAGTTAATTTTCCGTCTAGTTCAGGAATCACCTTACCTAAAGCTTTTGCTGCACCAGTTGATGAAGGAATAATATTTTGATATGCCCCCCTTCCAAGCCTCCAATTTTTAGAAGATTTTATATCAAGTACATTTTGTGATGAAGTTACTGCATGTACTGTCGTCATTAATCCATTTTTAATTTTAAAATTATCATTAATTACTTTTGAAATTGGTGCAAGACAATTAGTAGTACATGAAGCATTTGAAATAACTTTCATTTTAGGATCATACGAATTGTGATTTACTCCATATACAAACATTGGTGTATTATCTTTAACAGGTGCAGAAATGATAACATTTTTTGCACCAGCATTAATATGTTTTGAAGCTAACTCATTTGTCAGAAATAAACCTGTTGACTCAACAACAAAATCTACATCTAAATTTCCCCAATTTATTAATGAAGGATCTTTAAAATTGGAAATTCTGATCTTATTTTCATCAACTGTTAAAATATTGTTATTGAAAGATATTTTATTATTTAACTTTCCATGCGTTGAATCATATTTTAATAAGTAAGAAATATAATCAGAATCAAATAGATCGTTAATACCAACTACTTTGATATTTGGATTATTAAGAGAATTTCTAAATACTAACCTTCCGATTCTGCCAAATCCATTTATACCTATTCTAATCATAACAAAATATTTTTGTGCAAATTTAGTAAAATATTAGATAATATGAATTTAAAAGATTATTTCAATCAATTAATAAGAAAAACTATTTGATAAATATAATAATACAGATTCTTGATTTGTTTTTAATTGATATCCTTTGGAAGGAGTAAGGTCACCTATTCCATTAAAATTAAACTCGGGAAGATATGCAGAGCCAGAATAATCTTTAACGATAATTAATGCATTATTATCTACTAATTCATTCATTACTAGATCTACAGGTGAGGGAGAAATTCTTAAATATCCAATTATATTCCAACCTTGATTCAATGAAATAGGGTTGTTTTCAGGCACTAAATATTCACCATCAATCATAATTGTTAATGAACTATTTAATTTAATTTGATATCCACTACCAATATTAATATTTCCTATACCATTGAAATTGAATTCAGGTAAATATGCATTACCTTCATAATCTTTAATTATAACTAAATTTTCTACAAAATCTGAAAATATGAAATCTAAACTAGTATTAGAAGGATTCATGTAAGTAGAAAACATTGACCATCCTGCTGGAAAATTGATCTCTTGATTTACAGGAAAAATATTATCTGAAATAAAATCACTTATAAATGTTATACCATTGGAAGTATAATATTCAGGACCAGATGTATAAATAGGGTTAACAATATATTCATTGCATAAAGAAGGATCCCAGACTAAAAAATTAAATTCTTGACCATAAATTAATCCCTCAATTTCATCTGTTGAAGAATCATCTCCCATTACTGCTATCTGAATAGTTCCATCCTCAATTAATGAATATCCAGCGCATTGATTTTCTCCATAATTATCAGTGTAAAATACACCAATTGAAGATCCTTCAGAAAAAGAATTTTCATTGTCACTTATAATTGAACCTTGAATAAATATTGAATGATTTTGATCTGTTACAACTATATTCCAGGGAAAGTCACAATCATAATTACAAGAATCATTGTCAATATCAGCAAGTGGATTATAATTATTTGAACTTGAATCTGTACAACCTAATATTGGACATCCAATTGTACTTGGATAAAGAGAACAATAGTCTTCATATGACATACATTCGGAACAAGCAAGACATGATGCAGTAATTGCAGCACAACATACTTGAGGACAATAATTACATGTTCCATTGTCAAAATTTGCATCAATATTAAAATTAATAGCTAAAGAATCTGTACAACCAAATATAGAGTCTACAGAATTTGCACAAAATTGAACCAAAAGATCCTCATTTTGTAGAGTAAAACCGTAATAAGAATCATTATTATTTTGAATAAAGTCACAGTTTGAGTTCATTAGGGGTTGAATTAAAAATGAAGAATTTTCAGGGTCTGAATTAAATGTGTTAATGTTATTTACACATTGTATAAAATACTCATAAGACCCATTCTCTAATTCAATTGAAAAATTGTTTGCAAAAGTAACTCCCCATCCTGAAAAATTATTAAAATCACCTGATATGTTAATTAAACCATTACAATTGATATCAGATACATCAAAAGTTACTTCATTTAATGATGAAGGTGGTATCATTTGCGAATAAGTTGTATAAGCCAATCTTGGATTTCTGTGAATATCAACAATTCCAAACCATTCTTCACTAACAAATTCATCAAGAAAACCACCAGTAGACCAAGATGATAGTTCATCATGAATTGCCCAATCACCTCCATTATGTTTCCACCATTCGTCATTCCATTCAAATACCATACCTCCAGTGCAATTTGAAAAACCACTTTCATTAATTGATGCATTATTATAAATTTCGTTAGTTAGGCTTTCAACAATTAATGATTGATATTCTTCATTAACTGAATCTCCTACTGTATGGAATGCATCAATTCCATATTCAGATAAATAAAATGGTTTGTTTGTTGAGTTATTCCACTGTTCAAATAAACTTAAAAATGATTCTCCAACATATAAATTTAATCCATAGATATCAACATTATTTAATGTATTAAAGGTATTTTCGTCAGGAATCCAACCACCCCATGTGGTCGATATTAGTCTTGTAGAATCATTATATTTAAGTTGAGATGTAAGATAATCTACTACACTTAGAGCTTCAGAAAAATTGGAAAAAATAGATGAGGAAAGATTAGTAAGATTCCACTCATTTCCAACTTCCCATCCAATAATTGCAGGATGTTGTTTTAACTCACATAATCTATCAAATGTATTTTCAAGAGGTTCATCATAACCGAAATAAATAACAGAAATTACATAAATACCATGATTATAAAGAACATCTAAAGCGTATTCGTCAACAACTCCATATGTTCTTACGATATTTATTCCAGCAGCTTGCATTAAAGGTGCATCTTGATCAACAAATTGGGAAAAATAAGAAGGATTTCCGTTATCTAACCCAGGACCACCTCCTATAGGAGTTGGTGACCAGCAAACACCTTTCATGTGAAAAGCTTCATTTCCAATTATTATTTTATTATTTTCAATTCTAACTGATTCTTCCCTACCTGGTGAACTAAAACAACTTGATTGTAAAAGATTTTCAAATGAACAAGAGCCATCATTAAGTACTGCCAAAGGATTATAATTTGAAGCATATGAATTTGTACATCCAGATAGGACTGATTCAGAATTACAAAATTCTACTTCTATATTATTATTTGATACTGAAAATCCAAAATTACCAAAGTTATCATTTGGATTAAAATCACAAGTAGAAAGAACTTCAGAATTAATAACAGTTGAATTGTTCCAAACATTATTCCAGAAATTTGGAATACTGGTATCAATACATAAATACACAAATTGATAGTCGCCAGGTTGCAAATTAATTAAATAATTATTATCAGGGTGGGCACCCCATCCACTCCAGTTATCAAATTCTCCTGAAATATTAATTTGCCCTTCACATTCAATATCATCTACTAAAAAGTTAACTGAATATAATTCATCAATACCAAGAATACAATTACTGGGATTTAATACAATATTATTATTAACTATAAAACCAAAATTGGTAAAACTATCATCAGGATTAAAATCACATGATGATCCTTGCTCTGGTTCATAAATAATTGAATTACTCCAAGGATCATTAAACCAATTAGAGTTAGAAGTATTAATACACAAAACTTGATATTCATAACTACCACTATTTAGTTCAATAGTATGATTATTATTAGGATTAGCTCCCCATCCGCTCCAATTATCAAATGAGCCTGTAATATTAATTTGGCCGTTACAATCAATATCATCCACTAAAAATTCAACCTGAAAAACTTCATTATTATTTTGACTAAATAAGAAATTATTTATAAAAAAAAGAAATAAAATTATTCTCATTATTTAAAATTTTTAAATTAATATAAATGTAAGAATATAAATTGACTAATTATAAAACATCATTATAATCATTAAGATCATAATAATATTTTCAAAAATAGTAACTTTTGACATAGGTAAATCAAAAAAAGATCCCATACATGCACATTTAATTTTTTCATTTTTCAAAACACTATTTAATACACCAATAGAGGATGCAAACAAAAAAATTAATGCAAACAAATTTCTCTCAAATTCAATAAAATTGTATAAAAATAAAATCCCTAATAAAAATTCTATAAATGGATAAATATATCCCCAAACATATATTTTTTTTGATATTATATCGTACTTATTAAACATTTTACTGAAAGACTTTAAATCATATATTTTAAGGAGAGAAAATAAAATAAAAAAAAATGAGATGAATTCGCGGATAAAAATTTTGGATTTGAAACTTTCAAATCTTATTTGAAATATTAAAGTCAAAAAAAATATTAAGGTAAATAAAATTATTAGAGGTTTATATATTCCAATTAGATTGAATATTTTTTGATATTTTTTTTGTTTCAATAATTTATAATTACCTATATCGATAAGATAATTGTTTAAAAAATCTAAATCTATATCATTATCGTGATAAATATGAATCTCGGATTTATTAAATAATTTAACTTTAGATATATTATTTAAATCTAAAAGTTCACTAGTTATTTTTTCTACGCAGCTAGAACAAGAAACTCCTAAGATATTATATTTAGATATCATTAAAATTCAATTCAAAAAACATTAATTACTATTTTCTGGTAATTTTTTCAACTGTTCCATCATTATAAATATATATTTTAATTGGAACATTTGAATCTTCACTAACTATTCTTCCTAATGGATCAATTATTTTAACTAAAATTCTTTTTGATGTTTTTTGTAAATTATTAATTTCAAGATTACAATCATCTCCATCATAATTATTATTTACACAGTTAAGGTTAATTAAATTGAATCCATCAAGATTAGAATAATCATAGCAATAATTATCTGCTTTTGAATTGAAAACTTGACAGGTAACATTATTTTGAGGATTATACATATATCTATTTTCATCACAATCACCATCTCCAATCCATCCTGAAGGAGCACAATATCCATTGCAATCTTCAACAAGATTAACATTACCCTCAGAAGGGTTATTATTAATAAATATTGATAAACTATAATCCTCACAAGAACAATTTTCATAATAACAAGAACCATCATCAGAACCAGCTAAAGGATTGTAATTACAAGCTAATCCGTCAGTGCATCCAGGAAGGTCACAGTCACCATTATCAAAATTACTTGATATACAAAATAAATCAACAGTGTTAAATCCATCTAAATTTTCTAAATCATTACAATAATTTTGACCAAAAGAATTATTTAATTGACAGTATGTATCAGTATTAGGATTATACATATAATCATTATTGTCGCAAAATCCATCTCCAAGCCACCAATTTGGTACACATGCACCATTACAATCATATATTAATGTTTGTGTGTTATCAGGAAATAAATCACTACATGATTGGGTTATAATAACTGAATCTTGAACTGTAACACTTCCAATCATACCAGAAGCTGCATGACCATATATAGAACAATCGTAATTAAAATTTCCAATTAAATTGAAAATAACAGAACCAATGGTATCATTATTGGTTGAGGTTAAAGACTGAGAGGAAATTTCAACCGGATTATTAAAAGATAATCCAGTCATGGTATTTATATTGAAATTAACATCATGATATCCACCGTCATTTAACCAAGTAACAGTATCTCCAGGGTTAATTGTTAATGAGGGTGGAGAGAAATACATCATACCTGCGTTAATAAAATAGTTAGTCTGCGCATTTATAACAGAGAAAGACATCGAGAAAATTATACATATTATTTTTTTCATGATTTTATTTTTAAACCAAATTTAAAAAGATATTGATTTAAAAAAAAAAATTAATTACTTAAATGTAATATTTTTAAAGAATCAAAATCAAGGAACACATTTTCATTATTTTTTAATGGAACTTTATTGTAGAAATACCATATGTTTTGATTAAATAACGAAGTTATTAAATATTCTTTTCCATAAAAAACTGAATTTAAAATTGAAACTTTATAGTCAGATTTTGAAACTTTAACTATATCTTCTGGTCTTATATATTTGTTTTTATCAATTTTATTTAGACGTCCAGAAATTGAAGCAACATAAAAACTTTTAGGATTAAAATAAATATTTTTTGGAGAATCAAATTGCTCGACTTGTCCATCTTTTAAAATTAAAATTTTATTGGAAATACTTAATGCGTCTGAAATATCGTGTGTGACAAGTATAGTTGTTAAATTTAAGTTTTTAATTATTAAATGAATATCATTAATTAATTTTAATTTAAAAAAATGATCTAAATTACTAAAGGGTTCATCTAATAAAAGGAGATTAGGTTCTCTAATCAAGGATGTAGCAATTGAGGCTCTTTGTAATTCACCACCTGATACTTGATGAGAAAATTTATTATCAATCTTGCTTAAGTTTGTAATCTTAATAATCTTCTCATAATTAGATAAATATTTTTTAGATAAGTTTAAAATTATATTGTCTTTAAGAGAGAGGTGCGGAAATATGGGTGAATTTTGGAAAACAAATCCAATATCTCTTTTATTAGGTTTAATAAAAGTTTTACTATCTGTTAAAATTTTATTATTTAATTTGATAAATCCCTTTTTAATACTTTGAAAACCTCCAATACATTTGAGTAAAGAAGTTTTTCCAGAACCGCTTTCACCAACCACAGAAATTATATCTCCTTTACTAGCTTTAAATGAAATAGCCTCTAAAATATTTTCAAAAGAAATATTTTCAACAATTAAATAAGAATTATCTATCATCACTATAAAATTTTAAAAATACTAGCAAAAATGATGAAATAAAAACAATTAATAATGAATAAATTGATGATTCACTCAACATCTCATCAGATGCTAATTCATAAGTAGAAGATGCTAAGGTATCAAAATTAAAAGGTCTTAAAATTAAAGTAATTGGTAATTCTTTTAAAATATCAATAAATACAAGAATAAAAGCAATAAAAACTGACTTATTAGTTAGTGGAAAATATACTTTTTTCAGAGAAGAAAATTTTGATAACTTAAGTAAATTTGATAAGTCTTTATAATCATCTGGTACTTTATCATAACTTGATTTAATAGGAGATTTTGCAACAGCTAAAAATCTAAAACAATAAGCATAGGTTAATACTGAAAATGATGTTAAAATAGAAAATTTAGAAATTAAAATCATAAATGATAAACCAATAACAGCTCCAGGAATTGTATATCCAATAGACATTATTTTTTCTATAAACTTAGATAAATAAATACTATTAAATTTATTAAGAAAAATAAATATTAATGTAATAAAAACACAAATAGTAGCTGAAATAGACGAAAGGCATATTGAATTTAAGGTGACAAAAAATAAATGATTTAGTTCGGTTATAGTATTAATAGCATTAAAAATTAAATATGATACAGGTAAAATGAATCCAAAAAAAATTGGAATTGAAATAAATAGAAATGGGAAAAATTTACTATTTAATTTTTTAAGTCTATTATGTGAATTATTTTGGCTAAAAAAATAAAATCTTGATTTATTATATATTCTGTTTTCTATCAATGATAAAAATAAAATAATAGTTAATAAAAATAAAGATAATATTACAGCAGATTTTTCACTTCCCATGGAAAACCATAATCTAAATATTCCTGATGTAAAAGTATTAACTCCAAAATATACAACTGCACCATAATCATTCAAAACTTCCATAATAATCAAAAATGAACCTAATAAAAGTGCAGGTCTTGAAAGTGGTAATAATAATTTATAAAAAAAATAAAAATCAGACATTCCAAGATTTTCTGCTTTATTGCTATAAGTACTCCCAATCATACTAAAAGCTATTCTAGTTGAAGCATATAAATATGGATATAATGATAATGCTAAAATAATTCCTAACACTTCGATTTGTAGATAATCATTATTTATAATATAACTGAAATCTTTGAGATACTTCCTAAAAAAAAATTGTATTGGACCAGTAAAACTTAAAATATCACCATATGTATAAGCCATAATATATGTTGGAATAGATAAAGGTAAGTATAATAAAATATCTAATAAATTTCTAAATTTAAACTTATGTGTACTTATTATCCATGAAGGTATAATTGAAAAAAAAATTGAAAAAAATAATGTTAGAAAAATTAAATAAATAGTATTGAAAGAATAATCATATAAATGAATTTCTAATAAGTATGATAGCTCTTTAGAAATGAAATCAATAGAGTTAAATAATAAAAATATTATTGGGGATAATAAAAATATTAAAATCAATAGAGAAATTATAATATGTAAAATATTTAACCTTAAAAATTTCATGAGTTATTTCCATCCTGATTTATCAAAAATTTTAATAGCTTCATCTCTATAAACTCCAAGTAAATTTAGATCAATTGAATCAATTAAAAATGTCCCCCAATTTTGCATTAAATTATTAAATTGAATATCATTATTTACAGGAAATTCATAAGAGGAATTACAATATAATTTTTGGGCATCACCGCTAATTAAATAATTTAATAGTTTTAGTGCATTATCATAATTTGGTGAATTTTTAAGTATTCCTGCCCCAGATATATTTACATGAACTCCACTATCATTATTTTGATTTGGAAAAAAAATATCAACAGATTTTCCAGCATTAACTTCTTCTTCTTTATCAGAATTTAATAATAATCCTAGATAATAAGTATTTATTAAAGCTAAGTCTCCTTCACCTGCATAAATTGCTTTAACTTGGTCTCTATCGTTTCCTTTTGGAGACCTTGCGAAGTTATTAACCACTCCTCTAGCCCACAATAAAGAATTCTCAATCCCTTTATGAGCAATCACCGATGATAGAAAAGCTTGATTATAACTATTTGAGGATGACCTAATTAATAATCTATTTTTCCATTTTGATGAGCTTAAATCTTCATATGTTGATAATTCATCTCGTGATACTCTATCTTTACTAAAAACTATAACTCTTGCTCTGTAAGTTAATGGAATCCAACAAGAATCTTTATCTAGTAAAACATCCTTAAGTTTAAAATTAAAATCTGAATAGTTTAATTTTTTTAGTAAATTTTGTTTTTTTGCTTTATATAGTTTGCCGGCATCAACAGAAATAAAAATATCAGCTGGACAATTTTTTGCTTCATTTTTAATTCTTTCGATTAGTTCATCTGCATTTGATTTCACAACATTAACTTTAATTCCTGTTAAATTTGTAAAATTTTCAAATTGTTTTTTGTCAACTGAATAATGTCTTTGAGTATATAAATTTACTTCTTGAACCTTTTTTTTTGAATTTATGCAAGAAGAAAATAATATTGATATAAAAATTATATGATAATAAAATATTTTCATTTTACTTTAGTTTAATATTAATAGTAAATTTTTTTAACTTTCTTTTGATTAAACATTGTATTGTATCACCAGGATCAAACTGACAAATTTTTTCTTGTAATTCACTTACAGAATTAATATTAATATTATTTATTGCTAATATTACATCTAAATCTTTAATTCCGGATTCAATAGCAGAACCATTTTCAATTACTTTAGATATTAGGACGCCCTTATTATTGTCAAGATCGTATTTTTCTGAAATAAAATTATTTATATCTTGTACTTGGACACCAATAAAAGCTCGTCTAACATATCCAAATTCTTTCAAATCTTCAACTACATTATAAACTAAATTGCTTGGAATAGAAAAACCATAACCGGTATAACTTCCTGTATTAGACTGGATAGCAGTATTCAATCCAATTAATTCACCCTCTAAATTAACTAATGCTCCACCTGAATTACCAGGATTTATAACTGCATCAGTTTGAATAAACGATTCAACTGCCCTTGGGTTGTGGAGAATATTTATATTTCTTGATTTTGCACTAACAATACCAGCAGTAACAGTAGAATTTAAATTATATGGATTACCAACAGCAAGTACCCATTCACCAACTTTAACTTTATCAGAGTTATAAAATTCTATTGCATCTAAATTATTTGAATTAATTTTCAATAAAGCAATGTCAGTATTCTCATCACCAGCAATATATTCTGCTTCATATTTATCTTTATTATTCAAGGTAACAAAAATTTGTTTTGAATCACTCACAACATGAAAATTAGTAACAATATAACCATCATTTGAAACTATTACACCAGAACCAGAAGACATTTGTTCTCTTGGATCATTAAAATATAAATTTCCAAAAAAAGGATCATAATATCTGTATAAATTTTCTTTAATTTCGACTGATTCTATGTGAACTACAGATGACAGACTTTTTTCTGAAGCTTGGACAAAATTTGGCAAAACCTGAGAATTAATTTCATAGAAAACAAATAATATTAAGAATGTAATTATATATAATTTTTTCATTTTTTTTATAAAATTAATTAATAACAATAACCTATTTTTTCAGATAATTTAACTTTACTTTTAACAAAAGATCCTTTACCAAAAGCAACTAAAACTCCTTGGGAATTATATGCAAAAGATTCTGAATGAAAGATATTCTTAGTGTTGGATATAACGTTTCCAATTGCTCTAATATTGCCTTGACTTACAGGTTTAATTATTGAAATATTAAAATTTAAAGTTAACAGAAAAAAATCTTCCGACAATGAATGAGATGAAAAAAAAGCTGCGTCATCTAATAACTTAAAGTATACAAAACCATGAATGGCATTTAAAGAGTGAAAAAAAATTTTATTGGTAGGGGAAGTTATTACAGATTTTTTATTTGAAATTTTAATTTTTGTATTATGAAAAATATGTTTATTTAAATTCGCATTTAAATACATATTTTCTAATTTAGAGTAATGATCGTTCATAAACTTTGATTTAAGAAAACCAACTATGTTTTCCAAATTGATTTTTAGTTATTTTTTTATTATTATTCATATAAAAATCTAAACCATTTAAAACTGAACTTAAATAGGACTTTAACTTTGGAATAATATATAATTTGTATGGTATATAACTTATGAATCTGGGGATTTTTTTTAATAAATAAGGATAAATAGAAATTTTAATATAATTTTTTCCATATTCGTTATATAAACTCCATTCAACATAAGATAATTTAGATTTATTTGAACCAATTGTGAGGGTATATCCTTTGTTTTTATGCCAAGATAAAAAAGTCCTAGTATAACATCTTCCATTGAGATATATCAACAAATCTGAGGAATTCACCCCACACCAATCAATAATTTTATTTGTTTTACAAAAGGGATGAAATAGTTCAAGATTATTTTTTGATGATATTACATCCCAAATTTCATTTAAAGGGAATTTTAATTGTTTTTTTAAACTTATTTCCCATGTTTTTGGTTTGGACTGAATCATATTAATAATTTAAATTAATAAGAGAATCTTCATATTCATAAAAGATTTGCTTCGAATTTTGTGGAATTATTAAACTTGAAATATTATAACAAAATTCACCAAATAAAAGAGCAAAACACCCGTCATTATTTGCTTCATGACTTAATTTTAAAATTATTGAGTCATTTGATATATTATGTTTAGATAATAACTCAAAGTAATGTGGTTCACAACCTCCACCGTATGACAAGTTAATTTTTAAAAATAATCCTTCAATATTTACTGAATCTAAACCATATGGATCAAAAGCAAAGTTGTTAAAATCTGATTCTATTAAAATTGAATCACAATTATTATTATTTGAAATTCTATTGCAAGCAATAAAGGTTGAAATAAAGACAAATAAAATTATAAATCTAGTTATAAACATATATATAAATATTTAAAGATAAGGCTACAAATAACCAAATTAAATAAGGTAAAATTAATAAAGAATAAAATTTCATATAATTAAAATATTTGATAAAAAAATAAAATAAGGATATAATTAGTATAAAAATTATAAAAATTCCAGTTATGATATAATTTAACTTAAAAAAAATAAAACTCCATGATGAGTTTAGAGATAATTGCAATATATAATTTAATAAAACTTTAATTTTAATAGATACTTTGAAAAATAAAATAGTTATGTAAAATGAGTACAAAAAAAATATTAGAGACCAAATGAATTTGAATGTCCAATTAGGTGGGGTCCAAAATGGTTTCGTTAGTGAACTATACCATTCATAAGGGAATTCCTTTAATGAAAAACTTCCTAAAAACAAAAAGAAAAAGTTTATTAGTAAGTAAAATGGGAAATTTTTTAACAATAGATTAGGTTCTAAAAATTAAATGCGGAGAGAGAGGGATTCGAACCCCCGGTACCTCGCGGTACAATGGTTTTCAAGACCACCGCATTCGACCACTCTGCCATCTCTCCTTAAAATTTCAATACAAATATAATTTAATTAATTATATGCTAACAAAATTATTTAAATTTACTTCAAATAAAAAAAATTGAAATATAAATTAAAAATACTAATATTATTTTCTCATGTTATTATTAATATCCTATTAAATAACAATCTTTATTGTCAGATTACCAAAGCAAACTTTAACTTTTACCAATTTGAAAATAATTCAAAACAAAAATATTTAGAATATTATTTATCATTTAACAGTAATAATTTAAATTTTGTACTAAATGATTCATCAATTTATCAAGCATTTGTAAATGTTAATATTAAAATTAAAAACTCAAATACTGAAATATATTCTGATGAGTATACTTTTGTTACTCCTAAAAATAAAACTATTCCTTTAAAAAATATTTTTATCGAGAAAAAAAAAATATTTATTAATAATGGTGACTATATCATGGACATAATGATAAAAGATGAAAATTCAAATAGCAACGAAGTTATTTCTAATCACAATTTTAAAATTATAGATTATGAAAAAAATATTTATATATCAGATATCATTTTAATAGAAAAATATAATATTGATGAAAGTAATAGCAAACTTAACAAAAATGGAGTAAATATAATTCCAATTTTTTATGAAAAGAATGTATTCATAAATGACTATATTAAACAATTATACTTCTATTTTGAGTGGTATAACTTAAGAAATAATATTAATGAATCAGAAAATTATATGATTAGTTATCACATTGAAGATAGTCAATATAATAAAATTTTAAATCAATTTTTTATTTTAAAAAGAAAAAAAATATCTGATAATAACATTTTATTTTCAGGATTTAATATTGAAAATTTAAGATCAGGTAACTACAATTTTGTTGCAAGAATATTAGATAGCTTAGGGACTGAACTCTGTAGAAAAAAAGTTTTTTTTCAAAGAAAAAATTCAAAAAAAAATAATTTGTCATTTTATGATTCTAAAAATAATTTTTATGCAGAAATAAATAATATTGAATTAATGGCTGAATATATTTCTTCAGTATATCCAATATTTGACGAAATTGAAGTAATGTTTGCTGAAAATCAACTTAAAAATTGGAATTTAGAACAAATGAAAGATTTTTTATATAATTTTTGGAAAACTAAAAATCCACTTAAACCAAAATTAGAATGGGACAAATATCAAAAAAAAGTCTCTTTAGTTAATTCACAATTTAGTTACAGAAACATAAAAGGATTTGCAACATCTCAGGGTAAGGTATATCTAAAATACGGTGAACCAAATTCAATAGAAAAATATCCTCAAACAAGTAATCACAAGAGATATCAAATATGGAATTACAATAAAATTAAAAATCAAACTAATCAAATTTTTATTTTTATTGAAAATATTAATGACTATGATAATTTTAATTTAATTCATTCAACAGTTTCGGGGGAAATTAACAATATAAATTGGCAGAAAAGTATTCTTAGATGAGAAAAGTGTTAATTAAAGTTTTGATATTAATATTGAGTAAAATACCCTTATTTTTTCTTTTCAAAATTTCTAGGATACTTTATTTTATTACTTATTATATTTTTAAATACAGGAAAAATATTGTTTATAATAACTTAAAAAGAAGTTTTCCCAAAAAAGATAACTCTCAAATTATTAACATTCAAAAAAATTCAATAAAACACTTTTGCGATATAATAGTGGAGATAATTTATTCATTTTCAATTTCTAAAAATGAACTAATTAAAAGAGTAAAAATTAAAAATAAAAAAATATTTAAAGAAATCGATAGTAATTTAAATGGTTCTATATTAATTGGAGCTCACTATAACAATTGGGAATGGATGGGATTATTATTATCTGTATATTTTTCCAAAAAAATTAATTTTGCTTATAAACCATTGTCTAATAAAATTTTAAATGAAATTTTACTTCAATCAAGAAAAAGATTTGATGGTAATCCAATAAATATGAAAGATTTTGCTAGAGTAACACTTGAAGATTCTAAAAATTTAAGTGTATTTCTTTGTGATCAATCTCCAAGAAAAAAAGAAATTAATTTCTTTTGTGATTTCTTAAATCAAAAGACCCCAGTCTACATTGGGCCTGAAAAAATATCTATTAAAAAAAAACAAGATATATATTTTATAATTTTAAAAAAAATAAAAAGAGGTTACTATGAAATAGATTTAAAAAAAATCAAAAAAAATAATTTAAATTTTGGAGAAATAACTAAATTACATGTAAAAGAACTTGAAAAATTAATTTTAAACAATCCAAATCATTGGCTATGGACGCACAGAAGATGGAAGTTCCAAAAAAAAATATAGGTGTTTTAATACTAAATTGGAACGGTGAAAAACTATTGAAAAGATTTTTGGACAATATTTTTTATGAATCTAATGAATTTTCAGATGTTATCCTAGTTGATAATGCATCTAACGATGATTCTGTAGATTATGTCACAAATAACTTTCCTGATATAAAAATTATTCAATTAGATAAAAATTATGGCTATGCAGCAGGATATAACATTGCAATTAAAAAAATCAATTATGAATTTATAGTATTACTTAATTCGGACGTAAAAGTGACTAGTAACTGGTTATTTAAACCAATTAGTTTTTTAAAAAATAATAATAATTATGCTGCATGCCAACCAAAAATAAAGGATATTAATGATAATGAAAAATTTGAGTACTCAGGAGCCAATGGTGGATTTATAGATATTTTTGGTTATCCCTTTTGTAGGGGAAGAATATTTGACAATATAGAAATTGACAAAAAACAATATGATAATAATATTGACATATTTTGGGCTAGTGGAACAGCTTTATTTATAAAAAGAAAAATATTTATTGAAATAGGAGGATTTGATGAAAGTTTTTTTGCACATCAAGAAGAAATCGACTTGTGCTGGAGGTTAATTAATAATAATTACAAAATATCATCAATACCAGAGTCAGTAGTATATCATCTTGGAGGGGGAACATTAAATAAAAGTAAACCAAGGAAAACATTCCTAAATTTTCGAAATAATCTTAAAATGATGTTTAAGAATTTACCATTTCACTTATTACCGATTTTAATTTTGAGAAATATTATAGATTTAATTGCAATTTTAAACTATTTAGCAAAGTTTAAATTCATGCACGCATTTTCAATTATTTTAGGTTATATTTCTTTTTATATGACCATACCAAAATTGTTGATGGATAAAATATTTCTCAAAAAAAATAATTTTAAATTAGATAGAATTTACAAAAGATCAATAATACTAGATTATTTTATACTTAATAAGAAAGAATTTGGATTATTAGATAAAAAAAAACTAAATTAATTTTTTTCTACCTATAACGTATCTGGTTAAAACATCTTGAAAATTATCATCAGAATTTATACACTGAAAATCAATTTGATTTTTACCACATCTTATTTTTAATTCGCTAATAAATGAATTAATTTGATTTACATAATCATTTTTTATTAATCTGGGATTAACTTGTATTTTTTTTTCTGTTTCCATATCTAAAAACGATATATTGTCACTTTTAAAATTAAAATTAATTTCTTTTGATTTATTCACTACATGAAAAATGACTAATTCATTATTATTAAATTTTAAATGGTTTAAAGCGGTCATATATTCATCTACTTTTAATTGAACATCAAATAAATCTGTAAAAAAAATTATTAATGATCTTTTAGGGATTCTCTCTGACAAATCATGAATTATTTTTATATTATTAGTTAGATTTCTTTTTACTAGCAAATTGTTTTTTAAGATTTTTTCAAATTCAATAAAAATTCTATGTTGGTGGGATTTACTCGATTTTGCCCTTGTATGAAAGAATAAATTATCATTGAAAAATGAAATACCAAAAGCATCTCTTTGTTTTCTAAATAAATTCATTAACGAAGCTGCAGATATTAATGAAAAAAGCAATTTGTTTGGTGAATCAAAATCTATTTTATCAGGATTTGGATAAAACATTGATGAGGAACAATCAATTACTAAGTGGCATTTTAAATTAGTCTCTTCTTCAAATTTTTTAATATATAACTTATCAGATTTTCCATATAGTTTCCAATCTATGTGTTTTGTACTCTCTCCAGTATTATATATTCTGTGTTCAGAAAATTCAACAGAATAACCATGAAAGGGACTTTTATGTAATCCAGTTATGTAACCTTCAACTATATGTCTTGCATAGAAATCTAAATTATCAACAAAAGATAAATTTGGATTAGTAATATATTTCATTTATTTTTTTTAAACTTAATATCAAATTAATGAATCAAGTTTTCGAGCGAGATCTTTTTTTGGTGATAATCCAACATTTTTATCAACAACTTCCCCATTTTTAAAAAAAAGAATAGTTGGTATATTTCTTATTCCAAATCTTGACGAAATTTCTTGTTCATTGTCAACATTAACTTTTCCAACAATAGCCTTTCCCTCATAGTCATTACTCAATTCGTCAATAACTGGACCTACCATTCTACAAGGTCCGCACCACTCAGCCCAAAAGTCAATTAAAACAGGCTTATCATTTTTAAGTACTAATTCCTCGAAATTATTTGATGTTATTTCTAATGCCATTTTGGTGTTTTTTTAATTATTATTTATGCAAATATTACAATTTTTATATTATAATCAATAATTTAATTCAATTTATATTCAACATTTATAATTTGACTTAATTGGTTTATAAATTCTTTTGAAATTTTTACTCGATATGACCTGGATATAAAATCTAAAGAATTATTAATTTCGTCACTATCAAAAACATTTAGTTTTAATTTATGTTTTCCTTTATGATTAACTAAAACTTTAATTAACTTATTTACAAATATATTATCAATATCATTTAAATCTATTCTGAGTGTTATACTATTTGTCATTTTTTCAAAAACATTTGATAATTGATTTATAGACAAAATTTTAATCTCTAAATTATTATCCCAGCTTCTCTTTTGAACTCTTGCAGATACAAATAAAAAAGCACCTTCTAAAAGAAATTTAATAAATTTTGTATAGTCGTTTCTAAATAGCAGAAATTCTTTTGAGTCAGTATAATCTTCAATAGAAAAAATACAATAAGGGTTACCTTTTTTATCAACCTTTTCTTCAAGACTAGTTATAACACCAGCAAAATTTAAAATTTTATTATTTAATAAATTTAAATCATCGAAATCTATAATGTTATGATTGCAATTATATTTAATTTCTAACTTGTAGTCGTCAAGAGGATGACCAGAAATATACATACCAATTACTTCTTTTTCTCTTGCCAGAAGATCTAATCTGTCCCATTCATCAATTTTTGGATAATCAGGTTCAATAATTTTAAAATCACTTGATCCCCCAAATAAATCTGGGGGAGCATTAAGATTTTCTTTATAAAGAACTCCAAAATTAATGGCTTTTGAAATAAAATTTACACCCTTTTCATCTTCAAAAAAATAAACTGATCTTCTTTTATTATAAAAATTATCAAAAGCACCAGCAAGAGCAAGATTTTCAAGGGTACGCTTATTAACGATTCTGTGATTTACTGATTTTGTAATTGAAAAAATATTTTTGAAATTTCCATTAGATTCTCGCGATTGAATAATATTTTCAACTGCATTTTCTCCCACACCTTTTACAGCTCCTAAACCAAATCTAATTTTACCTTGTTTATTTACATCAAAGGTATAAAAAGATTCATTAATATCAGGACCTAAAACAGATAGTCCAATTCTTTTACATTCTTCCATAAAAAAGGTGATTTTTTTTAAATCATTCATATTATGAGTTAATACACAAGCCATATATTCTGCAGGATAATTAGCTTTTAAATATGCTGTTTGAAATGCGATAACAGAATAACAAGTAGAATGAGACTTATTGAAAGCGTATGCTGCAAATGATTCCCAATCTTTCCAAATTTTTTTTGAAATAATTTGATCATGACCATTTTTTTTACACCCATTTATAAAATTTGTCTTCATTGTTTCTAAAAGTGAAAGATCTTTTTTACCCATTGCTTTTCTCAGTGTATCAGCTTCACCTTTTGAGAAATTAGCTAACTTTTGAGACAATAACATAACTTGTTCCTGATAAACAGTAATACCATAGGTCTCAGATAAAAACTCTTCCATACCATCTAAATCATATTTTATTTCTTCCCTACCATGTTTTCTGGAAATAAAATTTGGAATATATTCAAGAGGTCCTGGTCTATAAAGAGCATTCATTGCAATTAAATCATCAAACTTGTCTGGTTTAAGTGATCTTAAATGTTTTTGCATACCAGGTGATTCAAATTGAAATGTTGCATTAGTATTTCCTTTTTGATAAAGTTTAAGAGTTTTCTCATCATTCAATGGAATATTATCTATGTCTAAAATAATATTTTTATTTTTTTTAATTAATAAAATACAGTCTTTGATTATACTTAATGTTTTTAAGCCAAGAAAGTCCATTTTTAACAAACCTGCGTTCTCAACAACAGAATTATCAAATTGAGTAACCAGTAATGAAGAATCTTTTGTAGTTGAAACTGGAATATGATTTAAAATATTATCAGGAGTAATAATTATTCCACATGCGTGAATACCTGAATTTCTAATAGATCCCTCTAATTTAATTGATTCATCAATTACCATTTTATATTTTGAGTTATCATTTATTAAAGATTTAAGTTGATTTGCCAACTTAGAATCATCACTGCTAAATTGAGTTGTTAATTCTTTATTAGTTAGTTTAAATATATTTTTTAAAGAAATATTTGGTACTAATTTGGCTAATTTATCGGCTTCATATAATGGTAAATCTAAAACTCGCGAAACATCTCTAATTGAAGACTTTCCTCCCATTCTACCAAATGTAATTATCTGAGCTACCTGATTATACCCATATTTTCTTAAAACAAAATCAATTATTTTTGATCTACCTTCGTCATCGAAATCAATATCAATATCGGGTAGTGAAATCCTATCAGGATTAAGAAATCTTTCAAAAAGTAAATTATATTTAATTGGATCAACATTAGTTATACCAATACAGTATGCAACGACTGAACCTGCTGCTGAACCTCTACCTGGACCTACAGAAACACCTAATCTTCTTGCTTCATTTGTGAAATCTTGAACAATTAAAAAATAACCAGGATAACCAATATTTTTAATAGTTAAAAGTTCATAATTTAATCTATCAATGATTTTATCATCAATTTTATTATATCTTTTCTTAGCACCCTTATAAGCTAAGTGTTTTAAATATAAGTTCTCTCCATCTTTTTCATCAAAATTTTTAGTATTGATTTTGAAACTAGAAGGAATTTCAAACATAGGAAGGAGAACATCCTTTTTAAGTGAGTATGTACTAATTTTATCTATAATTTCATTGAGTGATTCAAATGATAATGGTAAATCATTAAATAATTTAGTAACTTCCTCTTTATTTTTAAAATAAAATTCATTAGAAGTTAAACCAAATCTATTTTGTCGACCTAAACCAATATTTGTTTTTTTTAACTCAGCATTTTTAATACATAACAATATGTCATGTGAATTAAAATCATCTTTATCAAGATAATAAATTATATTCGAAGGAAAACATTTTACATTATATTTATCAGAAAAAGACAATAATATTTCATTTACAATTTTTTCTTCATCAATATTATTTCTATTTATCTCAATATAAAAATCATTACCAAAATGCTTATTATACCATTGAAAAATTTTTTCAGCTTTAATTTTACCAAAATTCAAAATTGTATATGGAATTTCAGCTTCTAAATTTCCTGTGGTTATAATTAAATCATCTTTATACTGTAGTAATAGATCTTTGTCAATTCTTGGAACACCGGAGTAATATCCATCTATATAACCATAGGAACATAATTTTGACAAATTCTTAAATCCATTGAGGTTCTTAGCAAGAATAACTATCAAATACCTTCTGTCTGGATCATCTTTTGTATATTTTTTTTTCTTATGATCTTCAGTAATATAAAGCTCACAACCTAAAATTGGTTTAATATTTTTTTTAATGGCATAATTTATAAAATGGAATGCCCCAGACATATTAAATCTATCAGTTAAACCAATTGCTTTCATTTTAAAAGAAACTGCCTTATCTATCAAATTTTCAATTGATGGTTTAGCTTCTAAAATTGAAAATGTAGAATGACATCTTAAATTTGAAAAATCAAAAGACTTAATATTTGAATTATTTTTTTTAATATTATTTACTTCATCACTATCTACAGCAATATTTTTCTTAATAGATTTTACTCCTATCAAGCTTATTTGACTTTTATTTATATAATTGAATTTTTTAGTATATTCAGTATCTTTATTAAACAAACCTGGTTTAATTACCCCTAACCTAATCATTTCGAAAAAGCATCTTGATGTAGCATCTACATCTATAGATGCATCATGAGCATTATCAATATCCGAATTAAAAAGCTTGGTATATAATTCATTTAGTGTGGGCCATTTGTATTTACCATATTTAACAGAAGGGATTGCACAATAATTTGTTCCAACTGATTTAGTATCAATTTTAGTAAAAAACAATAATTTGTTATCAACATTATATCTGAAAAATTCAGAAAGAAGAATATTAATATCAAATTGTATGTTGTGGCCTACAATAATTTCTGTTGATGATAAGACTCTTTTAAAATCATCTAAAATAAGGATAATATCTTTCCCAAATCTATTTGCATAGTTTGTCGAAATACCATGTATTTTTTCAGAATTATAAGGGATGTCATATCCATCAGGTTTAATTATATAATTTTTACTTTCAATTAAAGATCCAAATTCATCATGAAGTTGCCATGCAATTTGAACCATTCTTGGCCAATTTTCTAAATCAGAAATTGGTGCTCTAAAGTTCTTTGGTAATCCGGTAGTCTCAGTATCAAATATTAAAAACATTTTTGTAATTTAATATTTTTTTAATTTATTTAAAATTTATTTTTGTAAAATAATTATATAAAATGAAACTTATTGAAATAAAAAATATTTGTAAAAATTACAATAGTAATAATGTTTTAAATAATATATCATTTGATATATTACGTGGAGAAATGATCTCTATAGTTGGTAAATCAGGTGCAGGAAAAAGTACCTTACTTCATATTATTGGTACAATAAAAAAATTTGATAAAGGTTCTATCGTTATTAACGGAAAAAATATTAATTATAATAATTCTGATGAAATTAGTAAAATTAGAAATACTAATATTGGATTTGTTTTTCAAAATAACCAGCTTTTACCAGAATTTACTTCAATTGAAAATGTTTGTATTCCTGCTATGATAAAAAAAGATAACTTTAAAACCTCAAAACTAAAAGCAAAAAAGTTGTTCGATTTATTAGATATATCCTCAAAATCTGATAAAAAACCAAATGAACTTTCCTCTGGAGAACAACAAAGAGTTGCTATTGCAAGGGCATTAATAAATGATCCATTGATAATTTTAGCTGATGAACCAACTGGAAATCTTGATAAAGAAAATTCAAATACAATATATTCACTCTTTAAAAAATTAAATAAAGAATTAAATCAAACTTTTGCAATAGTTACTCATGATAATGAAATTCCAAAGTTCTGTGATTCAGTATACGAAATAAAGAATAGAAAATTAATGAAAATCAAATAATGAAGAAGGATTTATTAAAGGAGTTTTTAGATAAAAAAGTCATTGAATTTGAGAATATAAATTTCATTAAAAAAGATCCAATACAAATTCCTCATAGATTTGTTAAAAAAAAAGATATAGAAATTTCTGCTTTTTTAACTGCTATACTATCTTGGGGAAGAAGAGAAACAATAATTGAGAATAGTCTTCATTTGATGAATATAATGGATAATTCACCATATGATTACATTCTTAATCATACTGAAATTGATCTAAAAAAGATAATTAATTTTAAACACAGGACTTTTAATGAAGCTGATTTAAAAGTATTTATAAAAGCTCTTAAAAATATATATATAAACCACAGTGGCCTAGAAAAATGTTTTGAAACTAATGAACAAAAAGTATATAATATTATAACTAATTTTAAATTAAAATTTTTCGAAAAATATCAATTTAGTAGAACTCATAAACATATCTCCGAACCAAAAAATGGGTCTGCATGTAAACGAATTATGATGTTTTTAAGATGGATGGTGAGAAGTAAAAATAAAGGAGTCGATTTTGAAATCTGGAAATCACTAAAACCAAGTCAATTGTATTGTCCGCTTGATATTCATTCTGCAAGAATATCTAGAAAATTGGGATTAATTAAAAGGAAAAATAATGATTGGAAAACATTAATTGAACTAGATAAAAATTTAAGCAAATTTTGTCCAGATGATCCTGCTAAATATGATTTTGCATTATTTGGGATTGGCATTAATTAATATTTTTTATTGTTAAATATTAAAAAAAAAGTTAGTTTTGNTTTTTGATGAATTTTAATAATCCTAATTTTCTATTCTTTATACCCGCAATAGCGATTCCTATTTTAATTCACTTTATTTCATTAAAAAAAAAAGAAACAGAATTATTCTCAAATGTTAATTTTTTAGAAAAAATTGAGTTAATTAGAAGGAGAAAATCCTTCTTGGAAAATTTNATTTTACTAATTACTAGAATTTTAATTTTTTTACTTATAATTTTCGCATTTTCTGATCCAGTTAAAAAAAATACCTCATTAAATACAANTGATAACATAATTTTATATGTAGATAATTCTCATTCAATGTCTGTATCCAACGACAATGGAATAATATTTGAACAAGCTAAAAATATAGCTAGAAATATCATTCAAAATGAAAATCGCAATAAAAAGTATTTATTTATTGATAACAACTTTAACATATCAAATGAAAAATTAATAAGTTCTAAAAAAAGTATTAGAAAAAATCGATCAGCTTCAAATAACATCAAAATCACTAAATTTTAAAGATATTTTAGAAAAAAAAAAAATTATGAAAAATTACACAAATTCAACAAAACTTTTTTTCATAAGTGACTTTCAAAATATTAGAATGAATGAATTATTTGATTTAAAGCCAAAAATAGAAATAAATTTAATTCATTTAGAACAAAATAAATTTTATAATCTTTCANTAGATACTTGTTATGTATCAAATAATGAAAATTTTAACTCAAATTACCAGCTATCTTACAAAATAACTAATCATTCAGATAAAGATTTTTTTAACATACCTGTCAAATTAGATATTAATGCACAAAAAAAGGGAATATCATCTATCAATATCAAATCAAGAACATCATCAGTAGGAAAAATAAATTTTAAAAGTTATGATGAAAAAAAAGAATGTTTACTTACTATTAACGACAAAANCTTAATTTTTGATAATGAATTATATTTTAATTTAAATGATAATATAAAAAAAAGGGTATTGATCATATCTGATTCTATTTTAGAGAACAATGATCCTGTTATAAGTATATATAAAGATAGTATTTTTAAATATGAAAATCATTTANTTAAAAGATTTAATAATATTGACTTGAATCAATTTGATTTAATAATTTTAAATTCTATCTATGAATTAAAAAACATAAACTACAATAAAATCCTAAAATATTTGAGTACTAATAAAAATTTATTTATAATTCCTCATCCTAAACATAATTCAGANAATAATTTTTTTTTAAAAAAAATTAATCTACCCACATTAAAAAAATTAATTATTGGTGATTTCTATATTTCTGATATAAATTTTGAAAACAAAGTATTTAAAAATGTTTTTTCAAAAAAACTTGAACAAAATTCTCTTCCTAAAGTTTATAAATACTTTGAAATTGAAAATAAACATATATATGGTGAAATTTTAATACAAATTAATAATGGTGATCCATTTATATTATCAAGTTCAAATCCTGGTAAAAGTTACATTATAACCTCTCCACTTATGAGTTCATTCAATCAACTTTATATGAATTCTATTTTTATTCCCTTAATGTATAATATAACTATGAAAGAAAATCCAAAAGGTTACTACACAGTAGGATATGATAATGTACAAATAATCGAAAATGAAAAAAATTTGAAATTAACAGGCAGTAAATATGAGTTTTTTCCTAATGCTTACANTAAAAATAATACTTTTAAAGTTAATCTTGGAGAAATTGTATTTAAAAGCGGATTTTTTAAACTAAAAAATAATGAAATGGAAAAAAATATTGCCTACAATTATGACAGAATTGAAAGCAAAAATAATTTTTTAACAAAAAATGATTTAGAAAAAATTTCTAAAAATAATGATAAAATAAATTTTTATTTTGATAATAAGAAAATACCTAATTTCAAGGAATCCTCAAGTAAAAATTTATTGTGGTATCATTTAATTTTTTACAGTTTAATTTTTCTTGTAATAGAGAGTTTATTAATAAAGTTTAAATATTAAAAAAATTATATGAAAATATTGATAAAAAATGCTAAAATTATTGATAATACGTCAAAATATCATAAAAAAAATTATGATATTCAAATTAATAATGGAATTATAAACAAAATAAAAAAAAATATAAAAACTAAAGATTTTAATAAAATTATTAATTTTAGAAATCTTCATATTTCAAAAGGTTGGGTTGATTTAAATTGTAGATTTGGTGAGCCAACAAATGAAATCAAAGAAACCTTTGAATCGGGAATTAATTCAGCTATGAGAGGAGGGTTTACTCATCTAATGTTAATGCCATCTGCAAGTCCAGCTTCTGATAACAAAACTTCAATTGAATATGTATTAAGCAAAACTAAAAATAAAATTGTATCGATTCATCCAATTGGTTCATTAACAATAAATTCAAATGGATCAAAAATGACTGAATTACATGATTTGTATAAATCTGGAGCATCAGGTTTTAGTGATGATAAAAAATCAATACAAAATTCCTTTTTAATGAAAGAAATACTTCTTTATATCAAAAGTTTTAATGGTTTAGTGATGACATACCCTAGTAATTTTAATCTTAATAACAATGGATATATTAACGAAGGATTAAATAGTCTTAAATATGGACTGAGAGGAATACCCCGAATTTCTGAAGAAATTCAAATAATGAGAGATATTTTTTTATGTAAAGAAACAAATTCAAAAATTCATTTTTCAACAATAAGTACTAAAAATTCAGTAGATTTAATTAGAGAGGCAAAATTAAAAGGTTTGGAAATTACATCTGATGTTAGTTCATATCATTTACATTTGAATGAAAATGATATGAAATTCCCATCAACTAACTTTAAAGTTTTTCCACCATTAAGATCAAAAAATGATACTTTGGCTTTAATTAATGGACTAAAAGATGGTACAATAGATTCTATATCATCAAATCATAATCCACAAAATATCGAATGTAAAGATTGTGAATTTGAATTAGCTAATTTTGGTATAATTAATTTAGAAACATCATTTTCAATATGTAATACTTTCCTTTCAAAATATTTGAACTTAGAGACCATAATTGATAAAATAAGTACTACGCCTAGATTGATAAGTAAGATCAATTTAAACTCAATAAAAGAAGGAAATTTAGCTGATATAACATTATTTGATCCAGATCTCAGTTGGAACTATAACATGGAAAATATATATTCATTATCAAAGAATACACCATATATTAATTACAATTTTAAAGGTAAGGTTCATGGAATAATAAATAACAAAAAAATAAAAATATTTGATTGATTTTACTCAACTATTTTTTTAAGAAAGTTATAAATTGGTCACTTTTATTATTAATTAATTTCAAAAAATATATTCCGGAATTAATATTATATAAATCAACTTTAATAATTTTATTTTCATCATTATTCAAAGATTTTTTCTTAACTAATCTTGAATGAATGTCATAAATTTCCAGCTTCATAAAATCCATTTTATCAATGAAAATTTTTAATTCTTCATCTACAGGATTTCCCATCAATACAACTGATTTATTTACATCATCAATTCCAACAACATTATTACTAAATGGCACAAAGATTTCATCATAATAATAACCACAACCATTTGTGCTCTCTAAATAAAGTGAATACTGACCAATCTGAGTTGGATAATGAGTTGGATCGTTTGCACCTAAAATTGAAACACCATCAATTAGCCATTGATAATATAAATCTGTATGATCAGAAATAATAATTGAATTTAAAGCAGTGTCTTGTGAATCAAAAGATATCTCAACATCAATTGGATCAGGATAGCTGATTTGAAAATTTGAAAATATCTGTTGCCCAGAATTATCATTAAAAATAATTTGATAAGATCCAATATCGAGATTACTGAGAGTGATAAAATTTGGATTATTTAAACCAAAAGTAATACTACCTATTTCGAATAAGCCTGTTTCTTGATTAAAGTATGAGTATTCAGATGAAGATGAATAAGGTGGTACTCCGCCTGATAAAAATATTTGAACATCAGCAAAATAATTTTCACAAATAGGTTGAAATACAGTTTCTTCGACATTAAGTTCGAAAATACAAGAACCATTATCAATGTTAGCNAGAGAATCAAAATTGAGAGCAATTGAGTCAATACAACCTAGATTTTGAGTAGATATATCAATATTTTCAAAATTAATATTACAATTTAGACTATCATTATAATTAAATAATATACTACCAGAAATTAACTCAATATCATTTAATAATGATATATCAGAGAGAATACTAGCACTAACATATGATTCATAGTATGGATAAAAAGGAGTAGATTCAAAATTATAATTATTACCAATTAATAAAGATGAATTATTTGAAGATTGAATTGATATTAAATAGTTAGGATTTAATAATGTTTGATTTGAATTGTTCAATAAATTAAATTCTATAGTGTATGCATTTAAAAACTCACTGAAAGAAAATTGTATATTAATAATATCAATATTTTCACATATTCCGTAATCACATGAACCATCATCTGTATTTGAGCTTTGATCGAAGTTGAGAGCTGTAGAATCATTACAACCAAAATTAGTATATTCACAACTTTCATCATCAGAATTTGCGTAAGGATCGAAATTTATTGCTGAAGAGTCTGTGCAACCAAAAATTTCGTTTGATGATGAACAAATTAAATTATATTCAGAATTTAATACAGGAATTATTGAATTAGTCTGATATAATATATTATTAGGCAAATTAAATTCAATGATATATATATCATTTAAATTAACAAGATTAAAATATAATTCATCATTATTTAATGCTCCATCAGTAAATTCAGTTGAAGAATCATCACCCCATACAACTAATTCTGTTTGACCATTAGTTAATGATGTTCCAGTCAAACCTGTCGATCCTACAATTAGATTAGAAGAATTTGAAAAAGCTACTAAATAAGCACCAGGAAGGAGATTTGGAAAAGAATTAATTATATCAGAGGACAGAAATATTGTCATATTTGATCCTGTATTTCCAGAATAAAAATTAGGTAAGTCACATTGTGATGTCTCATAACTACACGTTCCATCATTTGAATTGGCATTTGAATCATAATTTTCAGCAAGTGAATCAGTACAACCGTAAACATAAAATATACATGAACTATCGTTAAAGTTTGCATTTAAATCATAATTACTAGCCAAAGAATCGGTACACCCATANATTGGAATAATACATGAATCATCATCTGTATTAGCCAAAGAGTTATAATTTATTGAAGAAGAATCAGTACATCCATAAATTAATGGTACACAAGAATTATTATCAAAATTAGCCAGGGGATCAAAATTGAATGCAAGAGAATCAGTACATCCATATATTTGATTTTGTTCACAATTTATTAAATTATATGAAGATGATATAGCTACAACTGAGTTACCACCTATGAAATTTGGACTTTCATTAGTAACAAAATTAATTGTCAAATCATAAATCTGAGAACCAATTACTAATTTAAATAAAATTTCTTCATTTGGGGTTGCACCAATAACACCATCATCTTCATCATCTCCCCATACAACAAGAGATTGATTATTTGTAGAATTATTAATTGTTACTAAACCAACAACTAATTGAGAATTTGATGTTATAGCAGCTATGTATGAATTATCAAGTAAAAAAGGTAAAGAATCAAAAAAAGATTCAGTTAATAGTATAAACATACTATTACCTGTATTTAAAGTTTCATCAAATTGAGGATAGTTACATTCATTTGAGTAAATACAGGAACTATCATCTATTGATGCTTCAAAATTATAATTGTTAGCTAGAGTGTCTGTACATCCATATATATCAATAATACATGATCCATCATCAATTGTTGCAGCAGAATTATAATTAATAGAGCTAGGATTAGTGCATCCATATATATCAAAGGAAGATATTTGACAATTAATAGTGGTTTCAAATGAACCAATTGGAAATAAACTATTAGTTACATATACTGGAGAATATGGATCACCAGATTGAGAAATAAGCTGAGAGACATCAAATACTGTATTATTATCAACAATTTGTAGGCTAAAAGACTCATTATCTATAAAACCATCAATTTCAGGTGTCAAAAGATCATCACCCCATATGGCCATCGAGAATTGTGGAAATTGATTAGTAATGATTTCACCAAAACCAAAAGTTTCACCATTAGAAGAAATAGCAACTATGTAAGGTGTTTCTGAAACAATCTCAAAATCTGATAAAGAAGTGAATAATAATGTCATATTACTNCCGGTAATATTTACTTCAGGAGAGGGTGCTGTACATTCTTGAGCAATAATAACTCTAAAAAAAATAAAAAAAGTAAGTGTTAAATTTAATACTCTCATTCAAAAAATTTGTTTACTAAAATAATACAATATATTATTATTTTAATTATAGTTAAGTAAATTCAATTTATATTTGTAAAATTATGAAAAAAATTGGTGTCTTATTAATAAATCTTGGAACTCCTGATAATCCTGGTATTTTTAAAGTTGGTAGATATTTATTAGAATTTTTAAATGATTGGAGAGTTATTGACATTCCACTTATTTTAAGAAGATTTTTAGTAAGTTTCATAATTGTTCCAATTAGAATGTTTTCGTCTTCAAAAGAGTATAAAAAATTATGGACAAAAAAAGGATCACCCTTGATGTTCCATAGTTTAAATCTCAAAAATCAAATTCAAAATAAAATTGATTCTAATTATGAAATTAATCTTGCAATGAGATATAATAATCCTTCAATTAAAAAAGTTCTTAATGAAATGGAAAAGAAAAAGTATGATGAATTAATTATTTTTCCTTTATATCCGCAATATGCTTCCTCAAGTAGTGGGACTGCAATAGAAAGCTCAATCAAAGTAATATCCAAATGGTGGGCTATCCCCAAAATTAAAATTATATCAGAGTTTTTTGAAGATCAAGGGTATATTAATTCAATAATTCAAAATGTTAAAAAGTTTAAATATCAAGAATATGATCACATCATATTTAGTTATCATGGATTACCGAATAGTCATATCAAAAAACTTAAAATAAAAAACTGTTTAATTGATTGTAATTGTCATAAAATAACGAATAATAGATATTGTTATAAATCAAACTGCACTATTACTACTGACATATTAGCCAAAAAGTTGAATTTAGATGTAAATAAATATTCAATGACTTTTCAATCTAGATTAACCAATAAATGGCTAACACCATTTACCGATAAAAAAGTAAAAGAATTAGCTGCAGATGGTGTTAAAAAAATTCTTGTTTTATCTCCTGCATTTGTATCTGATTGTCTAGAAACAATAATTGAAATCAAAGAGGCTTTAGAAGAAGAATTCATCAAAATGGGAGGAGAAAAACTTGATTTAGTTCCAAGTCTGAATTCAAATGAAATGTGGGTTGAAAGTATGATTAAAATGATTAAGAATTCTTAAACTTCAATTTTGTAGCAGTTAAAGTATTTTTAAGTAAAGAAACTATTGTCATTGGTCCAACTCCACCGGGAACAGGAGTTAAATATGAGCACTTATTTTTTACATCTTCAAAATTAACGTCACCTTTTAGTTTCCATCCACTTTTAGTTAAATTAGATTTAATCCTTGTAATTCCTACATCTATAACTACAGCATTTTTTTTAATCATTGAAGAATCAATAAAATTAGCTTTGCCCAAAGCAACAATCAAAATATCAGCTCTTTTTGTTATATCTTTTAAATTAATAGTTTTACTGTGTGTTAAAGTTACAGTACAATTTGCAAAATTATTATTCTTTGACATTAATATACTTATTGGTAATCCTACTATTTTAGATCTGCCTACTACGACGCAATGCTTACCAATAGTGTCAATATTATATCTTTTGATTAATTCAACTATACCCATAGGTGTGGCTGGAATAAAAGTTGGATCGTCATTTATTAGTTTACCAAAATTTACAGGATGAAATCCGTCAACATCCTTAATAGGCTTTATATGATTTATAATGTTTAATTTATTTATATGTTTAGGTAAAGGTAATTGGACTATAAATCCGTGAATATCAGAATTAGCATTTAATTTATTAATTTCTGCTATTAATTTTTTTTCAGAAATATTATCTTCATAATGAAATATAGTTGATTTAAAATTTACTTCTTTACAAGCTTTAATTTTAGCATTAACATAGGTATGACTAGCAGGGTGATTACCAACTAAAATTGCAGCTAGATGTGGGACAACATTATGTTCTTTTTTAATGAAAGATACCTCATGTGAAATTTCATTTTTTATGATATTTGAAATTTTTTTACCATCTAATATTTCCATTTTATTTAAATTTATTTTTAAACATATTCATCATATTATTCATTCCACCCATTTGAATCTTTTTTAAAATTTTTCCCATTCCTTCAAATTTCTTTAAAAGTTGATTAATTTCGTCTGTATTTATTCCTGATCCTTTTGCAATTCTTTTTCTTCTAGACAAATCTATAATTTTTGGATTTGATCTTTCATTCTTTGTCATTGAATTTATAATTACTTCAAATTTTTTGAAAGGATCTTCATCAATATCTAAATTATTAACTTTAGAGGAGAAACCTGGCATCATAGAAATTAAGTCTTTGAAATTACCCATTTTTTTAATTTTTTTTATTTGATCTAAAAAATCATTAAAATCAAAATTATTTTTTGCAATTTTTTTTGATAACTTTCTCGCTTGATTTTCATCAAATTGAGCTTGAGCTTTTTCAACTAAAGAAATTACATCTCCCATTCCTAAAATTCTCTCAGCCATCCTATTAGGATAAAATAATTCGATTCCAGAAATTTTTTCTCCTGTACCAATAAACTTGATTGGTTTATTAACTATACTCTTAATTGTCAAAGCGGCACCACCTCTTGTATCTCCATCTAGTTTTGTTAAAATAATTCCATCAAAATTTAATACATCATTGAATATTTTAGCTGTATTAACAGCATCTTGCCCAGTCATAGAATCAACTACAAATAAAGTTTCATTAGGATTTACTATTTTTTTAATATTTAAAATTTCATTCATCATTTTCTCGTCTATGGATAACCTCCCAGCTGTATCAATAATTGTGTATTCGTAATTATTTTCTAAGGCAAAATGCTTAGCATTTTTTGATATTTGAACTGGATCATATGAGTTATCTTCAGAGTAGACGTCAACATCAATGCTTTTAGCCAAAACTTTTAATTGTTCAATTGCTGCAGGTCTGTATATGTCACAGGCAACAAGTAAAATCTTCTTATTAGTTTTTAACTTTATATAATTTGCAAGTTTCGCAGAAAATGTTGTTTTTCCAGAACCTTGTAAACCTGAGATTAAGAAAATAGAATTTTTTCCCTTCAAATCAATTGATTTCATTTCTCCACCCATTAACTCAGTCAATTCATCTTTTATGATTTTAATCAACAATTGTCCAGGTTTAATTGATGATAGAACATTTTCACCAAGTGCGTTTTTTAAAACTTTATCTGTAAAACTTTTTGCAACTTTATAGCTAACATCTGCACTTATTAGAGTTCTTCTAACCTCTTTTAAAGTCTGAGCAACATTAATCTCAGTAATTTTACCATGACCTTTTAAGGTTGAGAGTGCATTTTCTAGTTTTTGGGTTAAATTTTCAAACATATGAGTTTATTTTACATTTTTTCAGGTAAATTAATACCAAGAATTTTCATACCTGATTTTATTACATCTGAAACTTTAATTGACAAAATTAATCTAAATGAAATTTGATCTGACAATTTAGATTTAAAAATAGAAACATTTTGATAAAAATGATTGTATTCTTTTACAAGTTTATATAAATAATTTGCTAAAATTGAAGGGTTTAAATTTTCAGATGCATCAATCAAAATATTGGGATATTCAAATATTAGTTTTATTAATTTTTTCTCTTTTTTAATTAATTTATAATTGTCATTAATATTAGTTATTTTAAATTTTTTTCTTTTTAAGGCTAGAATTCGAACATATGTATACTGTATAAAAGGCCCCGTATTACCATTAAAATCTATTGACTCATTAGGATTGAAAAGAATTCTTTTTTTTGGATCTACTTTTAAAATAAAATATTTCAATGCTGCTAGTCCTATAATTTCATATTTATTTTGATTTTCATCTCTAACGTCTATGTCGTCTTTTATTTTTTTTGATAATTCTTTTGAATTTAAAACCATATCATCCATCAAATTATCTGCATCAACAGTAGTGCCCTCTCTTGACTTCATTTTACCATTGGGTAAGTCAACCATACCATAAGATAAATGATAACACTTTGATGACCAACTCATTTTCAATTTTTTAAGAATCATAAAAAGAACCTTAAAATGATAATCTTGTTCATTTCCAACAACATAAATCATCTTTTCAAAGTTAAAGTCTATTTTTCTCAAAATAGCTGTTCCTATATCTTGAGTAATATATACTGATGTTCCATCTGATCTCAAAAGGATTTTCTCGTCCAAGCCCTCTTTTTTTAAATTTACCCATACAGAACCATCATTTTTTTTATAAAAAATATTTTTATTTATCCCTTCATTAATGTACTTTTTGCCGTGCAAATATGTATCACTTTCATAATAATTTTTATCAAAAGAAATTCCCAATCTATTGTGAGTTTGATTAAATCCCTGGTAAACCCAATTATTCATTTTTTTCCAAAGACTAATTATATTAGGATCTTTTTTTTCCCATTTAATAAGAATATCTTTTGCTTTCAGCATTATAGGAGCAGAATTTCTTGCATCATTTTCTGATTTACCAGACAATATTAATTTTTTAACTTCTTGATTATAAGTTTTCTCAAACAATACATAATATTTTCCTACAAAATGGTCTCCTTTAGTAAATGAAGATTTTGGTGTTTCTCCATTAGAATATAAAATCCATGCAGCCATTGATTTACAAATATGTATTCCTCGATCGTTTATAATTTGAACTCTTTCAACTTTGTTTCCAGTAGCCTTTAAGATATTTGAAATTGAAAAACCTAATAAATTATTTCTTATATGACCCAAGTGTAAAGGTTTATTGGTGTTTGGAGAACAAAATTCAATTACAACTGGTTGAGTTTTATTATTTATTTTAACAAATGAGTATTCCTCAATTGAAATTATACTTAAAAAAGATTGAACAAGATATTTATCTGATATTACAACATTAAGAAAACCTTTTATTATGTTATAATTAACAATGTATGGAACTTTAGATAAAATATAATTACCAATTTTATTTGATGTAATAAATAAATCATCCTTAGAGAATTTAACTAAAGGAAATACAATTAGAGTTAAATCACCTTCAAATTCATCTCTAGTAATTGAAATATTTATTTCTTTTTGGGTAATTTTTGTTTCATAATTTTCTTTAAAAAAATTTATTAAACAATTGATTAAATGTGATCTTAATTCTTTCATTTTACATTAAAAAAATAATTCAGTAATCATACATCTTGCTCCACCCCCACCATAATATTCAATTGTACTAAGATTAGATTTAATTATTTTTACATGTGACTGAATATTATCAATCTGATGGGACGAAAGAGAATTATATGCAGAATTAGACATAATTAAAAAATTTGCATTTTTTTTATTTTTAAGTAGAATCATATTACCAGCAAATGAATTAATTTGATTTTCATTCAATAAAATAATTTCTTTACCAGAATTTCTTAAGGAATTCATTACTGAGTTTCTTTCTTTACTATTTATAATTAAGCTATCGCAAATTATTGCAAATGTGTCTCCCAAACTCATCATAACATTAGTGTGATATATAGGAAATTTTTTTTCCTTGACAGTTTGAAAAGATTTAAACACCAATAATTCATAATCAAGGATTGAAGAAACTTTATCCAAAAGTGTTTTATTAGTTCTTTCAGATAATGATGAATAAATTATTTTATTATGTCTATCTAAAATCATTGACCCTGTTCCCTCTAAATACTTATAATCTTTTTCATAAACTGATAAATCAATCAAATTAAACTTTTCTACATTATATTTTACTCTTAATTTTTCTATTATATCAACTCTTCTCTCTAATCTTCTGTTTTTAGCAAACATAGGATATAAAATAATTGTTTTATTTTCGTGAAATGATATCCAATTGTTTGGAAAAATAGAATCAGGAGTAAACAAACTGTTATTGTCATTAAATATATTAACATCAATATTATTTTTTTTTAATTTATTAACAAAGTCATTAAACTCAACAGCAACATTCTTTTGAATTTCAGTTAAATCATATATTTTGTGATTTTTCTGATAGTGATTATTAATTGAAGTTTGTTCATTATAATTGAAATTTGATGGTTTAATCATCATTATAGAATTTGCTATAAACTTGCTCATATTATTTATTTCTTCTTAATGGCAAAGTAACACATCTTAATAAACCTCCCATTTTTGAAATTTCATTAAACTCAATTTCTTCAATTTTAAAACCTTTGTCTCTTAAAATATTGTTTAATCTAGAAAAAGATGAGTCAGATATTATTACTTCAGGATTAACAGATAGTATATTACAATTCATATTTTTCATTTCATTTTTGCTAACAAAAATTAATTTTTCTTTACCAAATAAGTCAATTAATAATTCAATATCACTTTTATTTTTAAATAATTCAACACAAATTAAAGCCATACTTTTTCCAATAGGCTGAAAACAGCAATCTAAATGTAGAGCATTATTTAAAGGACTAATATCTGATTTTATAAGTTCAAATCCAATAACTTTCTTGGTTTGAAATTTATTTTGAATAAAATTTAAACTCTCAAAATTACTCCTAGCAACTTTTATTTTTTTTATATCATCATTTGAGGATACTCCAATAAAAACATAATTATTATGGACAATTACATCCCCACCTTCTAAATTAACATTTTCAGGTGTTCTTAAAATTAAATCTTTTTTTAATGAATTAAGAATATAATTAATACCATTTTGCTCATATTTTCTCTCGTTAATTATATTCGGAATAATTAACTTATTTTCAATAACAAATGAAATATCTCTTGTAAAAATTTGATTGTAATTATTTATAATTTCAGGTTTATAAATTTTTACATTATATTTTTTTAAAATTTCTTCAAGAAATTTTAATTGTATTATCAGTTTTTCTTCTTTTGGATAAGAATTATTTCTAATATTTTCTATACTTTTAGGATCATACGATTCTTCAATTTTAGGTATTCCACCGTTGCTAAAAGCATTACCTATAATTACCTCTTTTAATTCATCATATTCATTTAATATATTTAAACTTATTTTATTTTTCATAAAATATAAATTTAATTCTCAATTAAGTTAATTACATGGTCAGCTATAGAAAGACATGAAGTTGCTGCAGGAGAAGGTGCATTTAAAATATGAATGCTTCTATTATTCTTAATTATTTTAAAATCATCAAATACTTCTCCATTTGGAAGAAGTGCTATAGCTCTTACACCAGATCTTCCAGGAGATAAATCAGAAATTTTAAGTTTAGGGCAAAGTTTTTTTAACTCTTTTAAAAATAATTTCTTGGAAAATGCTCTCCTGTATTCATTTAAACCAAATTTCCAATTCTTGAAAAATAATTTCCATGTACCTTGGTAAGATAAAGCATCATAAGTATCTTTAAAATTAAAATCAAGTTTTCCATATCCTTCTCTCTTGAATGTAAAGACTGCATTTGGTCCGCATTCTACAGAACCGTCAACCATTCTAGTAAAATGAACTCCAAGAAAAGGAAACTTAGGATTTGGTATTGGGTAGACTAAATTTCTTATTTTCTTCTTTGCCGAATCATTTAATTTAAAATAGTCTCCTCTAAAACCAACTATTCTCATGTTTTTGTTTACTTTATCAATTTTTGCTAGTCTATCTGAAAAAAGACCACCACAAAATATAAGATTTTTAGAAAGGAATGACTCATTTCTGGTGAAAATTTTGCAATCTATACCTTTTGTAAAAGAAATAACTTCTGAGTTTGTAATAATGGACGATTTGGGGTTTATTTTTTTTATTAACTCTGCAAATTTATTACAAACTTCACTGTAGTCAATAATACCAGATTGAGGTACCCAAATACCTTTTATTCCTTGAATATGAGGTTCAATTTCTTTTATTTCATGTGAATCTATAATTCTAATACCATTTAGACCATTGAGTTTACCTCTTTCATATATTCCTTTAACTCTAGATAACTCATCTTGATTTGTGGCAACGACAATTTTACCTGTAATTTCATAATTTAAATTATGAAATTTTGAGAACTCAACTAATTGTTTTCTACCATTAACACAATTTTTTGCTCTTAATGAATTAGGTTCATAATATAGGCCAGAGTGGATAACTCCTGAATTTCTTCCAGATTGGTGAAAAGATAATTTCTTTTCCTTTTCTAATAAACAAATTGTAAGGTTTGGATACTTTTTTTGAAGCTTATAGGCAATGGATAAACCAACTATGCCCCCACCTACTATTATATAGTCATATGTAAAATTATTTTTCATAAATATTATAAATTTTAAACATATAAACTTTAATTNTAAAATTCAAATCCATATATTTGCAATTATTAATCAAAAATAAACAAAATGGCAGTATTAATAGGTAAAAAAGCCCCAGAATTTTCTGCAACGGCTATAGTAAACGGAAATGAAGTTAAAAACTTTTCACTAAAACAATATATTGGCAAAAAAAATGTAATATTATTTTTCTACCCTAAAGATTTTACCTTTGTATGTCCTACTGAACTTCATTCATTTCAGGATAAACTATCTGATTTTGAAAATAAAAATACAGTTGTCGTTGCGTGCTCAACTGACACTGAAAAATCTCATTGGGGTTGGCTTCAAGTCTCTAAGGATGATGGTGGGATTAAAGGAGTTACCTATCCAATAATTGCTGATACCAATAAAACAATTTCTAAAAGTTATGATGTTTTAAAAGGAGACTATTTCATCAATGAAAATGAAGAGCTTGAGGCAGATAATGAAATGATATGCTACAGAGGATTATTTTTAATTGATAAAAANGGTATAGTTCAACATCAAGTAGTAAACAATAACTTCTTAGGTAGAAATGTAAATGAAGCTCTTAGAATGGTAGATGCTTTGACTTTCAACGAAGAAAATGGAGAAGTTTGTCCTGCAAACTGGGAAAAAGGTCAGAAAGGTATGAAAGAGACTCATGAAAGTGTTGCTGACTATTTATCTACCCTATAAATCATTCCCATTCTATAGTTGATGGTGGTTTTGAGCTAATATCATAAACAACTCTATTAACTCCTCTAACATTGTTAATTATTTCGTTAGATAGCTTTGATAAAAACTCATTTGGAAATTTATACCAATCAGCTGTCATTCCATCTACTGAAGTTACAGCTCTAATTGCAACAACATTTTCATAGGTTCTTTCATCTCCCATGACACCTACTGTCTTAATAGGAAGTAAAATTGATCCGGCTTGCCATATTTTTTCATATAACCCTTGTTTTTTCAACATTTTTATGAATATTGAATCTACTTTTTGCAAAAGATTTATGTTTTTTTTATTTATTTCTCCGATTATTCTTATGGCCAAACCTGGACCAGGAAAAGGATGTCTATTTAAAAATTCAGAGGGAATATTTAAGGATTTACCAATATTTCGGACCTCATCTTTAAATAATAATTTGATTGGTTCTAATATCTTTAAGTTCATTTTTTTTGGAAGCCCCCCAACATTATGATGAGATTTTATAGTAGAGGNAGGTCCACCATTTACTGATATAGACTCAATTACATCTGGATATATTGTTCCTTGAGCTAACCATTTGACATTTTTTATTTTTCTTGCTTCATTTTCAAAAATTTTAATAAATAAATTTCCAATTATTTTTCTTTTTTTTTCAGGATCTGAGATTCCTTTTAACTTTGAATAAAATTTATTTTTTGAATCTAATCCTATAACATTCAAACCTAATTTTTTGAAATTCTCTGTAACATCTTTAAATTCATTTTTTCTTAATAAACCATTATCAATAAAAATGCAATATAAATTTTTACTTATAGCTTTATTTAATAATACAGCTGATACAGTTGAATCAACTCCTCCAGATAAACCCAATATTACCTTATCATTTTTAACTAAAGATTTTATTTCTTTGATTTTTTCGTGAATAAATGATTTTGGGGTCCATAATTGTTTAAATTCACAAATATCAATTAGAAAATTATTAAAAATTTTTTTTCCATCTTTAGTATGATAGACCTCAGGGTGAAACTGAATTCCATAAACAGATGAATTTTTAGATTTAAATGCGGCAATTTTAACATTTTTTGTTGAAGCTAAAATTTCATATTTATCTGATATTTTATTTATGGTATCACCATGGCTCATCCAGACTTGACTATTTATTTTAAATCCTTTGAAAAGTAATGATGATTTTTTAATATATGAGAGATTTGNACGACCAAACTCTCTAATTTTTGATCTTGTAATACTTCCATTATTATTTTTTGATATTAGTTGAGCAGAATAACATATNGCTAATATTGGTATATTAAAATTAAATAATTTACTATCGATAATTGGACAATTTGGATCATCTACAGAGGCTGGAGAACCAGATAAAATTATACCTTTGTAATTAGATATAATATCAGGAATTTTATCAAAAGGAGTAATTTCTGAAAAAATATTTAACTCTCTTACTCTTCTTGCAATAAGTTGAGTATATTGAGAACCAAAATCTACAATTAATATTTTTTCTTTCATAAATAAGTATTAATTTAATATAAAAATAATTTTTTTTTTAACTAAATATGAAATTGTTAATTATTAATTAAAACTTTTCAAAGTTAATGTCTATAATAGAAAATTTTTTGATGGCATTTAAATCAATTAAAGAAAATATAATTAGAACAATTATTACAATTTTAATTATAACTATTGGGATTTCCTCATTAGTTGGAATATTGACCGCTATAGATTCAATTAATTATTCTTTAAATGATAATTTTTCATCTCTTGGAGCTAATACATTTTCTATAAGAAATAATGGAAGTAAAGTTAAATCCAGAAAAAATAGAATTAAAAAAAACCCTATAATTTCATACAAACAAGGAGTTTTATTTAAAAATAAATTTGATTTAGGTAAAGTTTCACTCTCATCCAAAGCAACTGGAGCAGGAACAATTAAATACAATAATCTGAAAACTAATCCAAATATTGAAATAATTGGAATTGATGAAAATTATTTTTTGGTAAATGATTATGAAATATATTTAGGAAGAAACATCAATATTCATGATTTAAATTTAAATTCAAATGTAACAGTGATTGGAATTGAGGTAGCAAAACAATTATTTGATTCATACGAATCAGCAATAGGTAAATTTGTTTCAATAAATAACAAAAAGTTATATATCATTGGATTAATTAAAGAAAAAGGGAAAAGTACCAGAACAAGTCCAGACAGATCATGTTTTATTCCTTTAACTTACTTAAGGAACAATGTACCATCAAATCTATCTATCAAAATAAATATAATTGCAGAAAGTAGTAATTTTCTAAAAAAAACAATCGATAAATCAATCGGTATAATGAGAAGCATAAGAAAACTCAAGCCAAAGGATAACAATAATTTTTCTATTATAAAGAGTGATAATTTATTAAATATACTAAATGAGAACCTTAAGTATGTTAAAACAGCTTCAACTATCATAGGAATTATTACTCTAATTGGAGCTGCAATAGCATTAATGAACATTATGTTGGTTAGTGTAACTGAAAGAACAAAAGAAATTGGAACAAGAAAAGCTCTTGGAGCTACATCAAAAGATATACTAAACCAGTTTTTAATTGAAGCAATATTGATATGTCAAATTGGAGGTATTTTTGGAATAATAATTGGAATATTAATAGGAAATATTACATCAATTTTGCTGGAATCAACGTTCATAATTCCTTGGGTCTGGATTATTTTTGGTTTAATAATTTGTTATGTTGTGGGACTCATTTCTGGAATATATCCAGCAATTAAAGCATCTAAATTAAATCCTATTGATGCTCTAAGGTATGACTGAAAATTTAGCTATTTGTAATTTTTTTATTTTTATATTTATTCTTAATTTCTAGATTAAATTTATCTAGGGAATCTATCGGATTAATGTCTGATTTTTTTGAGTTAGTAATGATGTAAAATAAAATTTCACCTATATCAGTTTCATTTAATTTATTAAATTTTAATTTAGATATTTTAGTAATAATATCTTTATTATTATAAATAGAAGAATCTTTATTACCTAAATCAACACCTACTCCTTTAATTTTTTCATAAATTCTGATAGATTTTAAAATTGTTGGGATATGATCAGGGATTCCACTTAAAACAGAAATATCTTTTTTTTCTTTAAGTTTTATTTTTTCCCAATTTTGAATAACTTCAGTTTCATTTTTTACTTTTAAACTTCCATAAATATGAGGATGTCTTCTTATCAGTTTGTCGCACAATGAATTCATTATATCAGTAATATTGAACATATCCTTTTCAGAAAATATTTTTGCATAAAAAAGTATATGTAAAAGTAAATCTCCCAATTCCTCCTTTATATCGTCAAAATTATCTGATATAATTGCTTGAGATAATTCATAAGTCTCCTCGATTGTTAAATATCTTAAACTTTGATAAGTTTGTTTTTTATCCCATGGGCATTTTTCTCTAAGTTCACCAATGATATTGAGTAATCTTTGTAAGGATTTTTTTTCATTTATTCTTGATTGCATATTAATTCTTATTAATTATTTTAGAACTATTTATTTCTGAATTTTTTAATTCAATAATATAATTTCCGCTTTTAAGAGACGATATATCTATTGAATTTAAAATATTGGAATTGAGGTAATTACTGTAATATTTTTTTCCTAAAAAATCATATATATTTATATTTAAATTATTATTTAAATTTGAATTAAAAGTTATAAAAAATAAACCATTACTTGGATTAGGGTAAATTTCAAAATTAGTAGTTTCTAATTTATCATAATTAAAAGCTTCAAATATATTTAATCGACCACTACCAAGAAGGTTTGTAAATTCAATATTTTGTTTATTAATTCGATCAGTTGAATTAATGATTCTATTTTTAATTTCAGTTACATTTTCATTTTTAAAAAAGGATCTTAAGAGAATTGCTGCACTTGAGACGATAGCAGATGACAAAGAAGTTCCTGAAAAATATGTATAATTATTATCAATTGTTGGGCAAAATATTGAAGACCCAGGGGCAGAAATTTTAAAGCTATTACCAAAATTTGAAATATTGATTTTTTCATCATTTTCATCAACTGCACATACTCCAATTACATTATCTAAACTTGCGGGATATATCAAAACCTCTGAAGACTCATTTCCGGCTGAAGCAACTACTAATACATCTAAAGAGTCAGTAATAAAGTTAATTATATCTTCTTCAATTTTACTGTATACTGAACTTCCAAACGAACAATTAATTACTGAGGCTCCTTTGTAAGCAGCGTATAAAATACCAGAATTAGAATCAATTATATTCCCAGATTTATTTGTAATTTTAACCGGAAGATATTTGCAATTAAATGCTGGCGAAGATATACCTATTTTATTATTTGTTTTGGATGAAATAATACCACATACAGAAGATCCGTGTGCTAGTGGTCCTAATCCATCTACATAAGGATCATTATCATTTGAGCCAAAATCCCAACCATAAAAGTTATCTATATAACCGTCATCATCATCATCAATTCCATTAATTGGATCTTTGTAATTGTATTTTAAATTATCAATTAAATCCTCATGTAAATAATCTACTCCAGAATCAATCACAGCGACAAAAAAAGTTGAATCTCCTCTAAAAATGTCCCAAGCATTAAATACTTTAATCTTATTCAAATACCATTGATTCTGAACAAATACATCAGATGGATAAAAATGGAACTCTTGACCTCTATCTTCATCTTCACAATATAAAATATCTCCTGATTTAATTAAATCGTCATAATGTTTAAAATTATAAAAATTGATTTTTATATAAGAATTTAAAAATGGATAATTATTAAATAAATTTTTAAATAATGGATAATATGAAAGATTTTCTTCAAAATTTTTTTTTTCAAAAAAACTATCAGAAACTTTACAATTAAAAATACTTTGAGAATGTAAGGATGAATAACTTATGATAAAAAATATAATGAACCTCATTTTAAATTCTTAATTATTTCTGTATTATATTTACCAGTAATTTTAATCAGTTTTTTGATATCAACTACATAAGGATGATTTGGATATTTACTCAAAAATAAATTATACAATTCTATAGAAAAATTTGTTTTTCCAATTTTATCATAACAAGATGCTTGGCTGATAATTGATATTGGCGCAAATTTAGAATCTGGATATAAATTATAAATCTTTTTATAATAAAATACTGCTTTATCTATTTTATTAGTTGAATTTAATAATTCAGCATACTTAAATAATATATCAGGATGAAAATCAGAATTTTCATAATTATCTAAAAAAAAACTATAATTCTTTGAAATTTCATTGATTAGAAATTTTTGATCGTTTATATCACTAGTCTTAATAATTCTTTTTTCTAATGAAAGTATTTCATCTAAGATTTTTTTTTCATGATTTGGACTACAATTCAATAATAAAATTGCCAAAAATAAAAAAATCATATTTTTTTTAATTTTTTGAAAAACTTCATTTTATATGTTGTTGATATCTTTCCATTAAAAATATCTCTGAGTTTTCTTTTAATTAATGTTTTCTGAATTTGTTTTAATCTGTCAATAAATAGAGTTCCCTCAAGATGATCATATTCGTGCTGAATAACTCTTGACACAATACCATCGTATATTTCATTCTTTTTTACAAAATTTTCATCATCATACTCAATCTTAATAATATTTTTTCTCAAAACATTTTCTCTTATATTTGGAATACTCAAACATCCTTCCTCAAATAGTTCATTTTCTCCTTGTTCAAAAATTATTTTAGGGTTAATAAATATTTTTTTAAAATTGGCGGCTTTAGAATCTAATTCTTCAAAAGATGAGCAATCTACTATGAATAATCTAATTGATAATCCAATTTGAGGTGCAGCTAATCCAACACCATTTGCTGCATACATTGTGTCAAACATATCAGAAATTAATAGATTTAAATCTTTATAGTTCTTATCTACTGGTAATGTTTTTTCTTTCAAAATTGGGTTTCCATATGAATAAATTGGTAATATCATAAATTTAATTTTTATACATATAAGATTGTAAAATTATTACTGCACTTACCTCATCAACTAATTCTTTCTGTCTTAATTGTTTTCTTTTAAGTTTTAATGTTATCAATGAGTTATAAGCAATTTTTGAAGTAAATCTTTCATCCTCATAATAAACAGGAATATCAATAAAAGATTTCCTAATTTTTTTTGCAAATAATTTAACATGGTTTGTGATATCAGTATTATTATTTTTTAAATCTTTTGGTAATCCAATTATAATTGCATCAATATCATTATTTTGAATAAATGTCTTTAAAAATTCATAAGACTCATGGGTTTTTTTATTACACAATCTTGAAGCAATTATTTTTTCTTCATCAGAGATTGCAAAACCTACTCTTTTTAATCCATAATCAATTCCAATTAATTTTCCCATTTTTCTAAATTTAAAAATAAAAAAATTAATTTAATTATAATATTGTTAAAAAGTTTTTAAAAAAGGATATTCAATAGATAATTGAAAAAAAAAAAAAATTGTTCATTTGTATATGATATGAATATATACAAGAATTTAAATAAAATTGTTCTTCAAGTAAGAAGAGATATCCTGAGGATGGTTCATGCGAATAATTCTGGGCATCCTGGAGGATCACTTGGATGTACAGAATTTTTTGTAGCTCTTTTTTTTAAAATCATGAATCATAATCCTGAATTTAATTTAAATGGGGAGAATGAAGATTTATTTTTTCTTTCAAATGGTCATATTTCTCCAGTATATTATAGTGTTTTAGCAAGAAGTGGATATTTTGATGTTTCAGAATTATCTTCTTTTAGAAAAATTAATTCTAGGTTACAAGGTCATCCTGCAACTCATGAAAATCTTCCAGGTATTAGAATCGCATCTGGATCGCTAGGTCAAGGAATGTCAGTGGCTATAGGAGCAGCTCAAACAAAAAAATTGAATAATGATAATTCAATTGTCTATTCTCTTCATGGAGATGGTGAGCTACAAGAAGGACAAATATGGGAAGCAGCAATGTATGCAAGTGCCAAAAAAATAGATAATTTAATATGTACAATTGATGTAAATGGACAGCAAATTGATGGGAGTACTAAAGATGTTTTATTCATGGGTAACTTAAAAGATAAATTTCTTTCATTTGGATTTATTGTTTTAGTAGAAAAAAATGGAAATGATATTGAGGCTGTATGTAAAGTATTAAAAAAAGCCAAAGAAAAAACTAAACAAAATAAACCAGTATGCATTTTACTTCATACAGAAATGGGGAATGGTGTTGATTTTATGATAGGAACTCATAAATGGCATGGTATAGCTCCTAATGATGAAGAATTAAAAAACGCCTTAAAACAAAACAAAGAAACTTTAGGTGACTATCAAATATGATTGATTTAAATACAAAAATTGAAAAAAAGGATACAAGATCAGGATTTGGTGACGGACTAGTTCAAATTGGCAAGGTAAATAAAAATATTGTAGCCTTGTGCGCTGACCTAACTGGGTCACTTAAAATGACCAAATTTAAAGAATTATTTCCAAATAGATTTTTTCAAATTGGTATTGCTGAAGCAAATATGATTGGAATTGCAGCAGGAATGACAATTGGAAATAAAATTCCTTTTACTGGAACTTTTGCCAATTTTTCTACTTCTAGAGTATATGATCAGATAAGACAATCTGTTTCATATTCAAATAAAAATGTTAAAATTTGTGCCTCCCATGCAGGTATTACTCTTGGTGAAGATGGTGCTACTCATCAAGTACTTGAAGATATTGGTATGATGAAAATGTTACCTGGGATGACTGTTATTAATCCTTGTGATTACAATCAAACTAAATTAGCAACAATTGAAATTAGTAAATTTTTTGGTCCAGTTTATTTAAGATTTGGAAGACCTAAAGTTCCTGTTTTTACAGATTTAAAAGTAAAATTTGAAATTGGCAAGGGAATTATTTTAAAAAAAGGTGAGGATGTAACAATAGTTGCCACTGGTCACTTAGTCTGGGAGTCTTTAATTGCAAGTGAAAAACTAAAAAATATTAATATTAATGCAGAAGTGATTAATATTCATACAATTAAGCCATTAGATAATAAAATAATTCTTGATTCTGTAAAAAAAACAAAATGTATTGTTTCAGCAGAAGAACATCAAATAAATGGTGGTTTAGGAGATAGTATATCTCAGTTATTAGTTAAAAATTTCCCTATTCCTCAGGAATATGTTGGAGTAAAAGATAAGTTTGGAGAGTCTGGAAAACCTGAAGAATTGATGCTAAAATATGGTTTAAATTCTGAAAATATTATTCAAAAAGTTGTCAATGTAATTAGAAGAAAAAAAATTTACTTATAATCTTTAACTAAAAATCATACTTCCTAATCTTATCATATTACTTCCGTTTTTAATTGCTATTTTATAATCCTTACTCATTCCCATAGATAATAACTGGATATTTTTATTTTCTTTTTTAATTGACTTAAAAAATTTATTGAGATTAGAAAATTCATTATTGATTAGTGTTTCATCATCTGAATTAGAAGCAATTGCCATAAAACCTAATATTGTGATATTATTAAGATTTTTTGATATTTCTAAAATTTTAATGCATTCTTTATAATCACAACCAGTTTTATTTAAATCTTTTGATATTTTAATTTGAATTAATACACTAATAATTTTAGAATTTATTATTGCTCTCTTATTAATCTCAATTAATAATTTGGACGAATCTACAGAATGAATCAATTTAACAAATGGAATTATATATTTTACCTTATTTGTTTGTAATTTTCCAATCATATGCCATGAGATATCCTTGGGTAATTTCTCATATTTACGAACTAATTCCTGTACTTTATTCTCTCCAAAATTTCTATGTCCTAATTTATATAAATTTAATATTTTAGAAATAGATTGATTTTTAGATACTACTATAATTTTGATATTAGTAGGTATATTTTTTTTTAAAAAGCTGATTTTTTTTTTAATCATTTCTCTAAATCATAAATTACAAGACCATTTATCAACTTTGGTTCAATCATAGTTGATTTAGGTGGTAAATATATTTTATTTTTAATTATTTTTTTAAGTTTTTTAAAATTTAATGATTTTAAAACAAAACCAACTCGACTATTACTGCAATCAATGTTTTTTTTAAATAATCTAATATTATCAGTATTTTTTTTGAAAGAAATATTATTTTCAATTTGGGTATCTGATAAAGTTAGAATTTTTTTAAAAATTATATTTTTGAGTATATGTGTATCAGAAGATACTAATTCAGGACAATTAATATTATTTTTTAAAAAAAGTGAATATGATTTTCTCTTAAAATACATATTAATAAAACCCAACTTTGGGGTCTTTAACTTTTTAATTTCATCAACAATAAAAAACTTTGATAAACTTTTTAGAAAGTAAGGTTTAGAGTTGTCGTTAAGATTATGGAGTATTCTGTTAAACGAATTAATTTTAATTGAATTATGTGAAATTAAAAAAGACATAAAATATTTATGATTAATATTTTTAGTCAATAAAATGTTTTTATTTAATCTTTGGTATAGTAACTTTGAAGAATTAATTCTGTGATGTCCATCAGCAAGATAAAATTCGTCTACTTTAGAAAATATTTTAATAACATTATCGATAGTTTTTCTATCACAGATTTTCCAAAATTTGTTTTTATTTCCTGAAATTTCAAAATCGTAGATAGGTTCCAAATTTGTAATGTCTGAGATTAAATTATTTATTAGGTTATTTTTTTTGTAAACTAATAATACTGGTTCACTATTTATTTTAACTGATTCTAAATAATCTGCAAATATTTTTTCTTTTTTTTTAATAGTCTTTTCGTGGATCTTTATTTTGTTATTTATAAAATCGACGACACTAGATAAAGCAATAATTCCAGTATAATTTACATTATTGATAATTCTACTTAAAACATATAAGGATGGGGTGTTATCTTTTACTAAAAAATTATTGCTCAGAAGTAATTTAATATTGGTCTTTACACTTAAATTATTGAATTTAGGAACCAATAATTTATTTCCATGAATAATATTGTAATAGGATTTTTTAAAGGAATTGTTTGAGTTAGAATTATTGTTAGTAGAATGTAAAAGAAATTCTTCTAAGTTTTTTTTTGAAGGTCTTATACCAGAAAAAGGTTTTATCTTCATTAAATAAAGAAATATTTAAATTAAGATCTTTTTTCTTTAATTCTAGATTTTTTACCGGTTAAATTTCTTAAGTAAAATATCCTAGCTCTTCTTACTTTACCTTTCTTATTCAATTCAATTTTTTCAATAATTGGTGAACATATTGGAAAGATTCTTTCAACACCAATATTATTAGCACCAATTTTTCTTATTGTAAAAGTTTCTGTTAGCTTATCTCCTCTTCTTTGAATAACAACACCTTTAAAGAATTGGACTCTTTCTTTGTCTCCCTCTTTTATTTTATAGTATACAGTTATTGTATCACCAGAACTAAATTCTGGTTTACTTAAATCTGTCTTAAAATGACTGCTTACATAGCTCATTAAACCCATGACAAAAATGTTTTTTAAATTTGATGCAATATTAATACAAATCTTCTAAAATAGCAAAATTAAGATGTTATTTAAACTTTTTAATCAAATCAGGACGAAGCTTATTTGTTTTTTCTAAAGACATTTTATCTCGCCAAATTTGAATATTTTGCTGATGACCTGATAAAAGAATATCTGGAACTTTCATACCTTTAAACTCTCTCGGTCTAGTATACAATGGAGGTTGTAATAAATTATCTTGCAAAGAATCATTCAATGCAGATGTTTCATCATTCAATACCCCAGGAATAAGTCTAATTATAGTATCGCAAAGAATTGCTGCTGCTAATTCTCCTCCGCTCAATACATAATCCCCAATTGAAATTTCTTTAGTAATATATAAGTCTCTTATTCTTTGATCAATTCCTTTGTAATGACCACAAAGAATTATAATATTATTTAAAGTAGATAATAAATTAGATTTCTTTTGATCTAGTAATTTTCCCTCAGGAGTTAGATAAACTATCTCATCGTATTTTCTTTTTGATGTTAAATTTTCAATTAAATTTGAAATTGGCTCAATCTTCATTACCATTCCTGAACCACCACCAAATTGATTATCATCAACTTTTTTATCAATTGAATAATCTCTAATTTGGTGAAAAAATATATTTACAATTTTTTTTTCTTTTGCTCTTTTAATAATTGAATAATTAAAAGGACTTTCAATTAATTCAGGATGAAGTGTCAAAATATCTATTCTCATAATAATTTTTTATAAAAATAATACTAATATCTTAAAATTAAATACTAAATGACAAAATGTCATAATTTATTTATATATTATTCATATTCAGCATTTTATGTATTTTTAATAAAGTTATAGTTTATTATTTTTATTAGTATTTTAATAATTTTCACTAAATTAGAAAAAAAAAAAAATGATATCAAATAATAATAATTCCCTTACAGATATACTAAAAATAAAATACCCAATAATTATGGCTCCAATGTTTTTAGTCTCAAATTCTAAAATGCTAATTGAAGCAATTAATAATGGAATTACTGGTTGTATTCCAGCATTAAATTTTAGAAAGATCTCTGATTTTGAAACCTCTATCAATAAAATTAAAGATAAAACTAATGGCCCTATTGGAGTAAATTTAATTGTAAATAAATCTAATCCAAAATTTAAAGAACAATTAAATTCATGTATTAAACTTAAAATAGACTATATTATTACATCATTGGGAAATCCTAAATTAACTATTGATTTATGTAAAAAACATAATATTAAAGTTTTCTGTGATGTAATAGATTTAAAATATGCTAAAAAAGTTGAAAATCTTGGTTGTGATGCAATTATCGCAGTTAATAAAGAAGCTGGTGGACATGCTGGAGCAATTTCAGCAAAGGATTTAATTTTGAGTTTGAAAAAAAATTGTAATGTCCCAATTATATCTGCTGGTGGAGTTTCAAATGGTTCGCAAATCAAAGATATGATTAAATTAGGAGCTTGTGGTGTATCAATTGGTTCTCCTTTCATTGCTACAGATGAATCACCTGTTTCAATTGACTACAAAAATGCGATAGTTGAATATGGTGCAAAAGATATTGTCTTAACAGAAAAATTATCAGGATCACCTTGTACTGTAATTAATACACCTTATGTTAAGAAAGTTGGCTTAAAAAGAAATTTTTTAGAAACATTATTAAGTAAAAACAAAAAATTAAAAAAATATATTAAAATGTTTACTTGGTTAAGAGGTACAAATAAATTAAGAACTGCGGCATTTAGTACTACTTATGATACGGTATGGTGTGCAGGCCCATCTATTGAAGGAGTAAATTCAATCAGACCAGTTAAAAAGGTCATTGAGGACTTTATATCAGATTTTAAAAATTAGATTAATGATTTACATTTAATACATCCTTTCCAGAAATATCCTGATAAATTTCTAAATTAAATAATGATGAAATTGCATAAAGATGATCAAAAATTTCAGCTTGTAATTTTTCATATTGAGACCACTCAGTTGACTTACTGAAACAATAAACTTCAATAGGAATTCCATACTTACCTCCTTCTTTTTGAATAATCATTTTGGTCAAATTTTGATGGATAAAATTATTATTATCTATAAACTCTTTAGCATAAATTCTAAATAAACCAATATTAGTTAATTTTAAATTCTTTATATACTCTTCTAATGTATAATTTTTAGAATATTTCAAACTTAGATCACTAATTTTTTTTGAAAAATATCTATCTAACAACTCAATTTTGATAAGTTTATCCAGTAAATCTTTATCACAAAATGAAATTGAATTAACACTTATTAAAATTGACCTTTTAATCCTTCTTCCTCCAGCCTCAGTCATTCCTCTCCAATTTTTAAAAGAATCTGAAACAAATGAATATGTGGGTATAGTAGAAATAGTTTTATCCCAATTTTGAACCTTGACCGTATTTAAAGTTATTTTTATGACCTCTCCATCAGCGCCATATTTATGCATCGAAACCCAGTCTCCCACTCTAATCATATCATTTGCAGAAAGCTGAATAGATGCTACAAATCCTAATATTGTATCTTTAAATACTAGAAGAAGAACTGCAGTTAAAGCTCCTATTGCAGTTAATATTCCTTGAGGATCTCTATCTAGAATTTTTGAGAAAATTAAAATACCACCAAGAAAAAAAGATATTAATTTCAATAATTGAAAATATGAATCTATTGGTTTATCTTTGAGATTATCAGATAATTTGAGATAATACTCAATAGTGTTAAATAGTGATATTAAGATCATCATAAGAATAAAAATTATATATGCATCAATAAATCTTAAAAGGATCCTAAGAAAATCTGGGAAGTCGACAAAAATATAAGGAACAATTAAATGAGATATAAAGGCAGGTATTAGATGACCAAACCGATCAAATACTTTCATATCCATTAAAATATCATCCCATTTGAAAGTTGTTTTTCTTACAAATGAATTTATAATTCTAAGAAAAAATATTTTGGAGATCTTAGAAATAGAAATAAATAGTAAAATAGTTAATAAAATTTCGAAAAAAAAACTAATATTATAGGAAAAGGAATCAGAAAAACCATTTTTAATAAACCAATTATTAAAAATGTTAGCATAATATTTTGTCATAATTTATCTTTAATTGTTATTGTAATATCCACCTTGCTCCATACCTTTATCTTCCTCAACTGACCTCAAAATTAAAAATCCTATTAATAAAAATAAAAATACAACTGAGATTCCTACTCTTTGGCTATTAAAAAAAACTGTTAACAAACCAAATAAAATAGGACCGATAAATGCTGTAGCTTTACCAGAAAAAGCATAAAAACCAAAAAATTCATTTTTTTTATCTTCAGGAGTAAATCTCCCCATTAAAGATCTACTAGAAGCTTGATTAGGTCCAGAAAAAATTCCTATCAATATAGCTGAAAACCAAAAGATATTTTTAGAATTAATATAGGAAGGAACTATATTACCTCCAAGAAGATATTGTAAAAAACCTCTCAGGTCAGGAGCTATGATTGCGAAAAATACAGCTAACGAAAGTCCAAATAAGGAAACTTCAATGGTTTTTTTTCCACCAACTTTATCATCTAAAAAACCCATTAAAAATGAACCTAATCCAGCCATAACATTTAATACAATACCTAAAAACATAATTTCATTAAAATTAAACTTTAAGGCTCCAGCAGCGTAAATACCTCCAAAAGCAAAAATTGTAACTAAACCATCATTATATACTAATCTAGCTAATAAAAATCTTATAATTTGTGGGTATTTTCTTATTTCTTTAGCAGTTTTTCTATAATCTTTAAAGGTATATTTGGCATTCTTTAATAATGATTTTGTATCAGGTTTTCTATCTTTAACTAAAACAAAAGTTGGAATACTAAAAATCAAAAACCATACTGCAACAAGTAAATTTGTGGCTCTAATATTTTCATAATTACTAAGTTCATTTTTTCCAAAATTAAAAATTGGATTTTCTGTATTGACAAGTAAAAAAAGAGCTAAAGCTAAAGATAACAATCCACCTACATAACCTAATGACCATCCATAACCTGAAATTCTTCCAATATTTTTAGAATGAGAAATATCTGGAAGATAAGCGTTGCAGAAAACACCTCCCATTTCAAAACAAATATTTGCAATAGAAAAACACAACAATGACTGCCATACTTGACCAGGTAAAACAAAATACAACAATATTGTAAAAATGATTGTTGCATAAGTAAAAAAAATCAAAAAAAGCTTTCTATAACCTCCTCTATCTGCTAATGCACCCATTAAGGGAGATAAAATTGCAACAACTATTGCAGAGAAAGATACAGCATATGACCACTGCTTAGTACCAATTATTTCATTTTCTGAAATTACTGTAGTGAAGAATGTACCATAGATAAATGTAACTACAAGTGTACTGAAAGGTTGATTGGCAAAATCATACATTGACCAGGCTAAAACCTCTCCTTTATTTTTAATTTTTCTTGTCATCTATTAAGAAATATATTAAATAGAAATAATTTTAATTCGAATATAACCTTTAAATAACATATAAAATTATAATATTTAATTTTTTTAAATTATTTTTTAAACTCTTTATTAATAGAATCAATTTGATCTTTTAATACGCTTATTTTAGTTAAAGTATCTTTTTTCTTTTTGAGTTCAGACCTAATAATACTCTCAGGTGCATTAGAAATAAAGTTTTGATTTGATAATTTTTTTTCAATAGAAATTAAAAATCCGTTAAAATATTTTAATTCATTATTTAGCTTATCAATTTCAGATTTATAGTCAATTTCGCCATAATAAGGAATAAAAAATTCATTTGCATTAATTATGAAAGATATTGATTTTTCGAATTTCTCATTAGTTATTTTTATTTTTTTTATGTTACACATTTTAATCAATATAGATTCATGAAAATTTAAATCTGTGTTGTTAACTTTAACAAATAATTCGATTGCATCAACAAATTTGATTTTATTATCTCTTCTTAGAGACCTAATCTTTGAAATTATTTTAAAAGTGTATTCATTATTTTTTAAAATTACATTATCATAGGGTTTTTCTTTGGGCCATGTCGAAATAACAAGAAAATTTTTTGAATCTCTTTTTGTCAATCTTGACCATATTTCTTCAGATATAAAAGGCATGAAAGGATGAAGTAATTTTAATAGTTGTTCAAAAAAATATATCGTTTTACTGTAAGTTAAAATATCTATTTTCTTTGATTTAAAAGGTTTTATGATTTCTAAATAAAAAGAACAGAAATCATCCCAAAATAACTTATAAATTAGAATTAAAACATCAGAAATTCGATAATTTTTAAAATTTGAATTAGCTTTACCTATAGCATAATTTAATTTAGAATCAAACCAACTGATTGCAATTTTACAATGATCAGGTTGCGATAATCTAACAGATTCCCATGAATGAATTAATTTATTTGCATTCCATATTTTATTTGAAAAATTTAAACCTTGTTTGCATAAAGATTCATCAAATAATAAATCATTTCCAGCTGGAGAGGAAAATAACATTCCAACTCTTACACCATCAGCTCCATATTTTTCTATTAGTGATATAGGGTCAGGGGAATTACCAAGAGATTTTGACATTTTTCTACCCTTCTTATCTCTGACAATACCAGTTAAATATACATTTTTGAATGGTTTATCTTTTTTAAACTCATACCCCATTATTATCATTCTAATAACCCAAAAAAATAATATTTCAGGAGCTGTTACTAAATCATTAGTAGGATAGTAATAATTTATTTCATTGTTATTTGGATAATTAATTCCATCAAAAACAGATATTGGCCATATAGATGATGAAAACCAAGTATCAAGAACATCTTGATCTTGAACTAAATCACTTTTTTTAAAATTTTTAGTTTTAACTTTCAATTTAGCTATTTCATAAGCCTCATTGATAGAATTTGCAACGACAAAATCATTAATATTTTTTCCATAATAGTAGGCTGGAATTTGATGCCCCCACCAAAGTTGTCTTGATATACACCAATCATGAATATTTTGAATCCAATATTTATAAGTATTGATGAATTTTTTCGGAAATAAATTAACTTCTTTATTTAATACTGAATCTAAAGCAGGTTTTGAAATACTGTCCATTTTTAAGAACCATTGAACGGATAGTTTAGGTTCAATAATTTCGTTTGTTCTCTCTGAAAAACCAACCTTAGTTACGTAATCCTCTGTTTTTTCAAGTAAATTCAAATTAAATAATTCATTAGCAATTTTTGTTCTAACCTTAAATCTATCCATTCCATTGTAATGTAACCCAAAATTATTTAATGTTCCATCTTCATTTAAAACATCAATAATTTCTAAATTATGTTTATCACCTATTAATTTATCATTGACATCATGAGCAGGAGTAATTTTAAGACAACCAGTCCCAAAATCAGGATCAACATAATCATCAAATATAATAGGTATCTTTTTATTCAAAATTGGAACAATTACAGACATTCCTTGTAATTTCTTTGATCTTTTGTCACCAGGATTTAAACAAATTGCAACATCACCGAATATTGTCTCAGGCCTTGTTGTAGCAACAGTTAGATAACCGCTATTCTTAGCAAATTTATATTTAATAAAATATAATTTTGAATCAATATCCTTATGAATTACTTCTTCATCAGATATTGATGTTTTAGCTTTTGGATCCCAGTTTACAAGTCTGTAACCTCTATATATAAGTTTTTTTTGATAAAGATCGATAAAGGTTTTCTTAACAGATTTTGATAATTTTTCATCAAGTGTAAATGAAGTTCTATCCCAATCACATGATACTCCAATTTTTTTTAACTGCTCTAAAATTATATTTCCATATTTATTAGTCCATTTCCATGCATGAACAAGAAACTCATCTCTCGTTATGTCATCTTTATTTATACCTAGGTTATTTAGTTGATTAACAACTTTTGCTTCTGTTGCAATAGATGCATGATCAGTGCCAGGAACCCAACATGCATTTTTACCTAACATTCTAGCCCTTCTAACAAGAATATCTTGAATAGTACAATTCAGCATGTGCCCCATATGAAGAACTCCAGTTACGTTCGGAGGTGGTATTACAATTGTAAAAGGTTCTTTTTTATTTGGCACGGATTTAAAAAATTCATTTTTTAACCAAAATTTATACCATTTTTCTTCTATCTTATTAGGATCGTATTTAGCTTTAAAGTCCATTTAATATTTTAAAATTTTCATTAAAATTCTTAAAATTAATTTTAAATATCAATAAAAATTTAATTTAAATATTGAAAGTTATTATTAAATTGCAAAAAAAAAGAATATGGATTTTGATATAATTATTATTGGAAGTGGCCCTGGTGGTTATGTAGCTGCTATAAGAGCATCTCAATTAGGTCATAAAACTGCTATAATAGAGAAAGAAAGTTTAGGAGGTGTTTGTTTAAATTGGGGATGTATACCAACTAAAGCTCTGTTAAAAAGTGCTCAAGTTTTTGACTATATAGAAAAGTCTGAAGAATACGGAATTAACGTTGGTGAATATTCTGCAAATTTTGAAAAAATGATAAAAAGAAGCAGAAATATATCAAATGGAATGTCAAAAGGTATAAATTTTCTTATGAAGAAAAATAAAATTACCGTAATCAAAGGACACGCTTCAATTATTGATATGAATAAAATCAAAATTTCGAATGAAAATTCAAATGAAAAAACTGTTATTGGGAAACATATTATTATTGCAACAGGAGCAAAATCGAGAAACTTGAAAAATATTCCACAAGATGGAATAAATATTATTGGTTACAGAGATGCTTTAGTTTTAAAAGACAAACCAAAAAACTTAACAATAGTTGGATCAGGAGCTATTGGTGTAGAAATGGCATATTTTTTTAATAAGATTGGAACTAAAGTTACACTTATTGAGTATTTACCAAATATAATTCCTAATGAAGATAAAGATGTATCTCTTCAGTTGGAAAGAATTTTTAAAAAATCAGGTATAAATGTCTTGACAAATACATCAGTAGAAAGAGTTAAAATTAATGACAATTCATGTGAATTACTTCTAAATTCAAATAACAAAGAACAAATTTTAAATTCAGACAAAGTTTTATCAGCAATCGGAATAGAAGCTAATATTAAAAATATAGGTCTTGAAAATATAGGAATAGCAACAGATAATGGCAAAATTATCGTAGATGAGTTTTATCAGTGTAATATTCCAGGTTTTTATGCAATTGGGGATGTTATTTCTGGACCTGCCCTTGCTCATGTAGCCTCTGCTGAAGGTATTTTATGTGTTGAAAAAATCTCAGGTATTGATGTTAAACCAATTGATATGCAAAATATTCCATCTTGCACTTATTGTAGTCCTGAAATAGCCTCAGTTGGATTAACTGAAAAAAAAGCAATTGATTTAGGATATAAAATTAAAATTGGTAAGTTCCCATTTTCAGCTTCAGGAAAAGCAAGCGCATCAGGTCACAAAGATGGTTTTGTAAAAGTTATTTTTGATGAAAAATATGGAGAATTACTTGGCTGCCACATGATTGGTTCAAATGTTACTGATATGATTGCTGAAGCTGTAGTTGCAAGAAAATTAGAAACTACTGGATATGAAATTTTAAAAACTGTTCATCCTCATCCAACCATGAGTGAGGCTGTTATGGAAGCTGTTGCTGACGCTTATGATGAAGTTATTCATTTGTAAACTCATCTAATTAGATTGACATAACCAGTTTCGCTGTAAATTTTTTCATCGTATGGTTTAGTAAATGTTATAATATACGAATATACACCTATAGATGACTCCTTATTTCCACTGATTCCATTCCAATTATTATTTACGTCATTAGATTGGAAAACCTGTTTTCCCCATCTATCAAAAATAAATATTTCAAATGAATTTATTCCGGTTATATATGGTATGAATAAGTCGTTAATCTTATCACCATTTGGGCTGAAAGTATTAGGAATGTAAAGATAATGATGAGGACTTAAAGTTATAGACTTAGTTGATTCTTTATAGCAACTGTTTATTAAAGTAGTAACTGATAATTTAATGTTATAAATACCATCATTTTCATAGAAATGAAAATTAGGATTATAAATTTCAGAATATTGAAGATCACCAAAATCCCAAAAGTATTCTAGACCATAACTATTTTCCGTATAGTTATTAATTTGAATAGCAAATTCTTGGGAGGGTAAATCAAATATATCAAAAATTGGATCAGGTGCTTCATCAAGAAATATTTCAGGGTAAATTTGTATTTGATTTCCACAACCATCTGATATATCTACTGAATATTGACCAGGAAAATCGTATATACATATGCTATCATCACCATTAGACCACAAAAAGGTGTAATCTTGATTACCTCCATTTACGTCAATACACAATGTATTTAAAGTATTTTCACAAGTATATAAAATATCATAGTTTGCAATTAAGGGTGGATGTTCAACAATATTAATTTCAATGCATTCATTTACTTGCATTCCACAAATGTCTGTAACTTGAACACAAAATAAGGCTTCTTCATTAGGATAATATATCTGTGTACTTTCATTCCCTCCCATAGCCCATTGAAAATTATAATTAGAATTTGACATTAAGCTAGAGACTCCTCCACCAGGTGTAACAAAAAGTTCAACTTGATCTCCAGGACAATCAATTAAAATGTCAGAGGTTATATCTTGAATAAATAATTGAGGTTGATCAAATATTTTAAAAATAACTGTATCAGGATCAGATTCATACCAGCCATAATCTACAGGTTGAATAATAATTGCAAGTTGTTCTACACCCTCTTGAATTTCGTCAAAATTAGGAATAATTTCTAATGAAACAGAATTAATATTTTCTTCCATGATTAATTGATTACTATTAATATTATTGTAATAATAATCAGATAAATAAGTTGCATTTCCAAAAGTTTGAAAATCAAATACAATTTCATTAAATACTGATTCTGGTCTAATGAAATTTATAGTAGCAATTCCACATCCTTCATATAGGTTAAGTGAATCAATATTAGCATTTGATATAATTCCAAGCACATTTGATTCAATTGAATATTCAATTGGAGGAGGTGAATTGAAAGAATTTTCATTGAGAAAAACTGCAGAATTTAAAGCTCCATCTGCTACGTCAGCAATAGCTAACTTTATGTGATATGTTTGACATGCAGTAACATTGGCTGTTGCTGTTAGAGGAACTGTAAACCCAGGAAAATTTACAGTTGATTCGTTGGGATTATCATTAAAAAAAATTGAGTATTCTTGCCAATTTGGATCAATATTATCACACGGTGAGGAATCAAAATTAGAGGAAATTCCACTATTGATGGAATTTATAATAACAGGTGTTTCAGTATATATTTCAGGATTATTAGGATCAGGCACTAAGGCAATATTTATGGCATCGTTATCAAAAGGTCCATTAATTCCAGGTCCTGATAAAAAAAAACCAAAAATATCATTGAACTGTGAGCATGTAAATGAAGGATACTCATTAGATGCAAAGACATATTCAAAGGTAACAACATCTGAGGTTGGAATAAAATCAAATTCTAAAACTATCAAATTATTTAAATTTGTAGAGGTTGCGCCTACAGTCTGAAGTTGTAATGTCAGATCACTATCAGTACCTGCTCCACCAGAGATATTACTGAATGAACCAGGCGTAATTGATTCTAAACCACCTGTAGCCATAACAAGACCAGATTCAAATCCAATATTTGAATTTCCATCAAAAAAACCCGCTGAACAATCAAATCCTGAAAATGTAGCATTAGAATATTCGATTCCTTCACCAATTAATATTTCAACTAATTCATTAGCAGAATTAAATGATTCAGAGCAATTAGGAATAATTTGAGAAAATATAATCTCTATTTTAAATAATAGTATAAATAAAATTATTCTTTTCATTTTTTTTGAAATAAAATTTACATGTTTCTTCTATATTGGCCACCTATTTCAAAAAGTAATTTGGTTATTTGGCCTAAAGAAGCAACTTTTACAATTTCCATTAACTCATGAAAAATATTTTTATCATTCAAAATTGAAAGTTTAAATTTAGTTAATATTTTATCAATTTGATTAATATTAATTTTTTTAAAGTTTTCCATGTTTTTAATTTGATTAGTTTTTTCTTCATCAAACGATCTAATTATTTCATTTGGGGTAATTGTTGGAGATCCGTCAACACTTTTGAAGGTATTTACACCAACAATTTCCAATTTCCCATTATGTTTTAAGTTTTCATAATATAAACTTTCTTCTTGAATTTTTCCTCTTTGATACATTGATTCCATTGCACCTATAACTCCTCCTCTATCATTAATTTTATCAAATTCATTCAACACAGCTTCTTCAACTAGGTTTGTTAACTCATCAATTATAAAAGAACCTTGTAAGGGATTTTCATTTTTTGTTATGCCAAATTCCTTGTTAATAATTAATTGAATAGCTAACGCTCTCCTAACTGATTTCTCAGTTGGAGTTGTTATAGCTTCATCATATGCATTTGTATGGAGTGAATTACAATTATCATAAATTGCATATAAAGCCTGTAATGTTGTCCTAATGTCATTAAAATCAATTTCCTGAGCATGTAATGATCTACCAGATGTTTGTATATGATATTTGAGTTTTTGTGTTTTTTCTGATGCATTATATTTATATCTCATTGCTTTAGACCATATTCTTCTGGCAACTCTACCTATTACAGAATATTCAGGATCAATACCATTCGAAAAAAAGAAAGACAAATTTGAGCCAAAATCATCAATTTTCATACCTCTACTCAAATAATATTCAACATATGTAAAACCATTACTTAAAGTAAATGCTAATTGAGTAATTGGATTAGCACCAGCCTCAGCAATATGGTATCCAGATATTGAAACTGAGTAAAAATTAGTAACCTTATTTAAAATGAAATAATTTTGAATATCTCCCATCATTTTTAATGCAAATTCTGTTGAAAAAATACAAGTATTTTGTGCTTGATCTTCTTTTAAAATATCGGCTTTTACAGTACCTCTAATTTTTATTAATGTATTTAGTCTTATTTTATTATAAATTGACATAGGTAGTACCTTATCACCAGTTATTCCTAAAAGATATAATCCAAGTTTATTATGATTTTCAGGAAGTTTGCCATTATATTTAGGGCGAAAAAATGTTTTATTTTTAAAATACTTCTTTATCTTAAGGTCTATCTTTTTTGATAAATTGTTTTTCTTTATGTACAATTCACATTGTTGATCGATAGCTGTATTTATATAAAAAGCTAAAATAATGGGGGCAGGACCATTTATAGTCATAGATACAGAACTTTTAGGATCACATAAATCAAAACCAGAATATAAGATTTTAGTATCATCAAGGGTGCACACTGAAACACCAGCATTACCAATTTTTCCATATATATCAGGTCTATAATCTGGATCATTACCATATAATGTTACTGAATCAAAAGCAGTTGAAAGTCTTTTTGCATCAAGATCTTTACTCAAATAATGAAACCTTTGATTAGTTCTTTCAGGAGAACCCTCTCCAGCAAACATTCTAGCAGGGTCCTCATTTGTTCTCTTAAATGGGAATATTCCAGAAGTAAATGGAAAACTACCTGGAACATTTTCTTGAAGAGACCATTTTAATATTTGACCCCAACATTTATATTTTGGTAGAACAACTTTAGGAAATTCAATATTTGATAATGTTTTTACTTTAGTATCAATCTTAATTTCTTTATCTCTAACTAGATACTTAAAAGTGGGATTTTGATATTTTTTGATTAAATTTTCCCAACCAAAAATAATTTCTAAATTTTCTTTAGTTATTTTATTTTTTGTTTGATTATAGATTTTTTTTAAAAAAAATTTATCATCTTTATTTTTTATTAGATTCATTGTATTATGAATTGAATATAAATTTTCCGCAAATTTAGACTGAAGTTCTACTTTATTATCATAATCTCTTATAATCTCGGAAATTTCAGACAAATATCTAACTCTACTACTCTTAATAATTTTATTTTTAATTAATTTATCATCAATATTATAATGTGTTTTAACCTTAAATTTTGAAATTTTTTGATTTAATAATTTCAAGAGATCAAGATATAATTTATTGACACCTGTATCATTAAATTGAGATGAAACTGTTCCATAAACAGGAATTTCATGATCTTTCATATCAAATAATTCATGATTTCTTTTATACTGTTTCCTTATATCTCTTAATGCATCTAGAGCTCCGTTTCTATCGAACTTGTTTAAGACTATTAAATCAGCAAAATCTAACATGTCTATTTTCTCTAATTGGGATGGCGCACCATATTCAGGGGTCATAACATACAGACTTATATCTGAATATTCAATTATTTCAGAATCTGATTGACCAATACCAGAAGTTTCAAGAATAATTAAATCAAAATTTGATACCTTAAGTATAGAAATGGCATCTGAAATATTTGAAGACAAAGCCAAGTTCTGTCTCCTAGTAGCTAGTGATCTCATATACACTCTACTATTGTTAATAGAATTCATCCTTATGCGATCTCCTAACAATGCACCACCTGTTTTTCTTTTTGTTGGGTCAACTGATAAAATTGCAACTTTCTTAGTTTTAAAATCATTAATGAAACGTCTAACTAGTTCATCAACTAATGAGGATTTACCTGCACCTCCAGTTCCAGTAATCCCAACAACTAATGTTTTTGAATTTTCCGAAATTGAATTTATTTTATTAAATAATTTATTATGATTATATCGATAATTTTCACTTGAAGAAATTGTTTTTGCAATTGATTTAAAACAATTATTTTTTAAATTGTAAAGAATATTTTCAGTTAAAAAATTTCCTTTTGGAAAATCAATCTTCTTTACCAAGTGGTTTATCATTCCATCTAAACCTAATTTTCTTCCATCATCTGGCGAATAAATTTTTTCTATACCATAATTCATTAGATTTTTGATTTCATTTGGAAGAATAACACCACCTCCTCCTCCAAAAATTTTTATATCTTGGGATGAATTTGATTTTAATAAATCATAAACATATTTGAAATATTCATTATGACCACCTTGATATGAAGTGATAGCAATTCCATTAACATCTTCTTGAATAGCTGTATTAACTACTTCCTCAGCTGATCTATCGTGACCTAAATGAATTACCTCTACACCCATGGCTTGAATTAGTCTTCTCATTATATTTATAGATGCATCATGACCATCAAATAATGATGCAGCACTAACTAATCTAATTTTATTTTTAATATTATATTTTTTATTATTTTTCATTATATTTTCAAAATAGTAAATTTTTAGTAAACTTAAATTATTATTTTTGATTATCACTTAAAAAAAAAATGGAAAATATAAAAAAAATTATCAAAAAAACCTTTGATAATAAAAGCTTAATAAAAACTAAAGAATCAATTGAAGCTATTGATTATGTAATTAAAAATTTAGATGAAGGTAAATTAAAAGTAGCTGAATATGATAAAGTATGGCATTTAAACACTTGGTTAAAAAAATCTATTTTATTATATTTTTTGAAACAAAATATGAAAACTTATAAATTGGGGCCCTTTGAGTTTCACGATAAAATTAAACTCAAAACAAACTATAAAAAACTTGGAGTCAGAGTAGTTCCTCATGCAATTGCGAGGTACGGTTCATATATATCCAAAAATGTAGTTCTTATGCCATCTTATATTAATATTGGTGCACACGTTGGTTCCAAAACTATGATTGATACTTGGGCTACAGTTGGATCATGTGCTCAAATTGGAAAAAATGTACACATAAGTGGAGGAGTTGGAATTGGAGGTGTTCTAGAACCAATTCAGTCTAATCCAGTCATTGTTGAAGACGATGTTTTTATTGGATCTAGATCTATTATAGTTGAGGGAACTATAATTAAAAAAGAAGCAGTTATTGGAGCTAATGTTGTAATAACAAATTCTACAAAAATTTTCGATGTTTCAAAAAATAAAAGAATTGAGTATAAAAATGAAATACCTGAGAGGTCAGTTGTAATTCCAGGATCCTATGAAAAAAGTTTTCCTTCAGGTAAATTTTATGTTCCTTGTGCATTGATAATTGGAAAAAGAAAATTAAGTACAGACAAAAAAACTTCTCTCAATGAAACATTAAGAGATTTTAAATTAAGTGTATAATGAAAATTGGATTTGATGCAAAAAGAATATTCAATAATTTTTCTGGATTGGGAAATTACAGTAGAGAGGTTTTGAGGTTAAGTATAGACAATAGTAAAATCAGTAATATAAAATTATTTAATTCTAAATTTAATAAAGATTTTAATTTAATATCTCATAAAAAGCTTGAAATAATCAATCCGAAATTTAATTTTTTTAATTTTTTTTGGAGATCATTTTATTTACCGTTTTTAATTAAAAAAAATGATCTAGACATATATCACGGATTAAGCAATGAGATTCCATTTTTTATCAAAAAATCAAAAACTAAATATATTGTTACAATACATGATTTAATTTTTTTAAAATACCATAAAGACTATAATTTCATAGATAGATTAATCTATAAATTTAAAACAAAAATATCATGTAAAAATGCTGATTTAATTATTGCAATAAGTAAAAAAACCAAAGCTGATTTAGTTTTATATTACAATATTAAACCTAGTAAAATTAAAATAATCTATCAAACTTGCGATCCAATATTTAAAAAAAAATTTGAATTTCAGTATATAAATAATATAATAAGAAAATATGACCTACCTATTAAATTCTTGTTATACGTAGGAAAGATAAGTGAGAGGAAAAACTTAATAACTGTAATAAAATCAATTATAAAATTAAAGAATGAAAAATTAGTAATTATTGGTCAATCTAATAAAAAATACCTCAAAAAATGTATGAAATTAATTGAAGAAAAAAAATTGACAAATAGAATTAAATTTTTAAATGTAAAATCCAAAAAAGAACTAGCAGTAATATATCAACTTTCTAAGGTATTAATATATGTATCTTATTTTGAAGGATTTGGATTACCCATAATTGAGGGAATAAACTCAAAAATTCCAATAATTGCATCGAATACTGATGAAATTAAGGAAGCTGGTGGAAAATCAATTTTTTATGTTGACCCCGATAGTGTTGATGAAATAAGAGATAAAATTAAGTATATTAATGATAATCCTATTTTAATACAAAATCAAATAAATTGTAGTACTAATTTCATAAAAAAATTTTCTAAAGAAATAATTCAAAATCAAATATATAATACTTATAAATCATTATTATGAGGAAACTTAGTGTAATAATTCCAACTTTCAATGAAGAAGAAAACATTAATAAAGTAATTGAATCAGTTAAATTTGCTAATGAAATAATTGTTGTTGATTCATTTAGTAATGACAATACAAAAGAAATTGCAAATAAAAATAATATTAAATTTCTTGAGAGAAAATATGATTATTCTGCTTCACAAAAAAATTGGGCTATAAAAAAAGCAAAATATAATTGGATTTTAATTGTTGATGCAGACGAAATAGTTAATAACGAGCTTAAAAATGAAATAATTAACATTTTGTCTCAAAATGATGATAATTATGCTTATTGGATTTATAGAAAAAATTATTTTATGAATAAAAAAATTAGATTTAGTGGATGGCAAAATGATAAAGTAATAAGACTCTTCAACAGGGATTTTTGTATTTATGAAAATAAAATTGCTCATGCAGAAATTATTTGTAGGGGAAAAGTTGGATACCTTAAAAATAAATTATTGCACAATACATTTAAAAATATGGATCATTATGTCAATAAAATGATTAGATATGCGAAATATCAAGCAATTGAATTACATAAAAAAAATATAAAACCTAACTTTTTTAAACTGCTATTTAAACCTCAAATAAGATTTATTAAGCACTTAATAATAAAATTTGGTATTTTTGATGGAATAGTTGGATTAATAATAGCTATTTTAAATTCTTATTCAGTATTTTTAAGATATTTATTTTTATATGAATTTTATATTAATGATAAACAAAGAAATAAATAAAATAGTTGAAATTTTAAAACAAGGTAAGGTGATTTTGTACCCTACTGACACTATTTGGGGAATCGGATGTGATGCTACTATTGAAAAATCCGTAAATGAAATTTATAGCATTAAAAAAAGAAGTTCTAAGAAAAGTTTCATAATACTTATGAGTGACAAAATGATGTTAGCAAAGTATATTAAAAATGTGCCCAACATATCATGGAATATTATTGATTCATCATTAAAACCTACTACAATTATTTATGAGAATCCAATGGGAATTGCTAAAAATGCAATCAATAAAAATAATACGATTGCTATTAGAATTGTTAAAGATAAATTTTGTAAAACGATTATTGAAAAATTGAATAGACCTATCATATCTACTTCTGCTAATATTTCAAACAATAGCACACCATCAAATTTTTCTGAAATTGATGAAATTATTAAATCTAAAGTCTGTTATATTACTAAATATAGACAAAAAGAGAAAATCAAACATGAAAGTTCCTCGATTATTAAAATTATTAATAATAATTCTGTAAAAGTTTTAAGACAATAATTTGAAAAAATATTTGAAAAATAAAATTTTTGAGATTATTTCTAATTGTTCTGCCGAAATTAATGTAGATAGTTATGTAATTGGTGGTTTTGTAAGGGATTCAATAATTGGTTTAAAAAAACCTAAAGATATTGATATTGTTTGTGTTGGTAGCGGAATAAATTTAGCTAAAAATGTATCAAAAAGACTAAAATTAAATAAAGTTCAAATTTTTAAAAACTTTGGAACTGCAATGATAAAATACAATGATCTCGAGATAGAATTTGTTGGAGCAAGAAAGGAATCTTATTCAAAAGACTCAAGAAATCCAACAGTAAAAAAAACAAGTTTAGACGAAGATCAAAAAAGACGAGATTTCACCATAAATACTATTGCTATTAGTTTAAATAAAAATAGTTACGGTGAAATAATTGATCCATTTGAAGGAGTAAATGACATAAAAAGAAAAGTTATTAGAACTCCACTAGATGCTCATTTGACATATTTTGATGATCCACTAAGAATGATGAGAGCTATAAGATTTTCATCTCAACTTAATTTTGAAATTGAAAAAAAATCTCTAGATTCAATAATTCAAAACTCTAAAAGAATTAAAATTATTTCCCAAGAAAGAATAACCGAGGAACTTAATAAAATAATTAAATCTAATAAACCATCAGTTGGTTTAAATTTACTTTTTCAAACTAATTTGTTGAAATATTTTTTTTCAGAATTATCAGACTTACAAGGAGTCGAAATAATTCATGGGATGAGACATAAAGATAATTTTTTTCATACTTTAAAAGTTCTAGATAATTTATCTTTAACCAGTAATAAATTTTGGTTAAGATGGGCTGCATTACTTCATGATATTGGAAAACCCGCAACAAAAAAATTTGATGAAAATAATGGTTGGACTTTTCATGGACACGAATATGTAGGGTCGAAAATGGTACCAAAAGTCTTTAAAAAACTTAAATTACCATTAAATGAAAAAATGAAGTATGTTCAGAAACTTGTTCTACTTCACTTAAGACCAATTGGTTTATCAAAAGAGATAGTAACCGATTCTGCAATTAGAAGACTTCTATTTGAATGTGGAAATGATATTGAAGATCTTTTGTTGCTCTGTGAAGCAGATATAACCTCAAAAAATAAATACAAAGTTTTAAAATATCTCAATAATTTTAAAATAGTAAGAAAAAAAATTGAAGACATTGAAAAGAGAGATAAAATAAGAAATTGGCAACCTCCTATTTCTGGTCAAAAAATAATGAAAACTTTTAATATTAAACCATCTAAAGAAGTTGGAGATATTAAAAATAAAATTAGGGAATCTATTCTTGATGGAGACATTAAAAATAATTATGAAGATGCATACAAATTGATGTTAAAGATCGGAAATGAAATGGGTTTAATAAAAGTTTGACAGATGAAAAAATTTATTGTTGTTATTGCGGGGCCAACAGGAATTGGTAAGACAAATCTTTCTGTTTTTCTCGCAAAAAAATTTAATACTGAAATAATTTCATTTGATTCAAGACAATTTTACAAAGAAATATCAATTGGAACTAATGTACCAAGTAAATATTTTAGAAAAGAGGTTAAGCATCATTTTATTCAAAATATTAGTATATCAAATTCATATAGTATTGGAAAATATGAAAAAGATGCTCTAAAAACTATTAAAAAAATTCATGAAAAAAAAAATGTTATTATCATGGTTGGTGGTTCTGGTTTATATTTAGATGCAATAATTCATGGATTAGATTCATTTCCTAAGATTAAAAAAAAAAATGAATTATATGAACATTATAGAATTAATGGAATTGAATATTTAAAAAAAAAACTTAAAGAATTAGATGAAAACTATTATGATAAAGTTGATACCAATAATCCCCAAAGACTTATTAGGGCTATAGAAGTTTGTATAGCATCTGATAAAACCTATTCCAGTTATTTAACTCACACAAAAAAAAAAAGAAAGTTTGATGTAATTAAAATTATTCTTCAAGAAGAAAGAAATATACTGTACGAAAGAATAAATCACAGAGTAGATAAAATGATTAAAAAAGGCTTAATACATGAAGTATCCAAAAATACAAAATACAGAAAATATAATTCACTTAATACTATAGGATATAAAGAAATATTTGAATATTTGGATGGAAATCAATCATTGTTAGGTGCTGTTGAGAAAATTAAACGAAATACCAGAAGATACGCTAAAAGACAAATTACTTGGTTTAAAAAATATAAATCAAATTCATTATTTACTAAAAGGGACAAAAAAAAAATTTTAAATTTTATTTTAGAAAAAATGAAAAATCAATTTTAAGTCCATCATAAGCTAATTTTGAATTTTTAAATATCATTTTAGATTCTTTCAAAAAATTATCTGTTGATTTATATCTGGAAGAAAAATGTCCAATTAAAAGATTTTTAGAATTAGTTATATCTGCTATTCTTGCAGCTTCTTTTGATGTTGAATGAAATGTTTTTTTTGCAATTTTTTTATCAATATCAAGAAAAGTTGCTTCATGATAAAGTAAATCTATATCATTGAAAAATTCTGTTACTTTGGGGAAAAATAATGTATCTGAACAATAAGCATATGAAAAGGATTTATTTGGATTTAAAGTAAGATCAAAATTTTTTAGTATAGATCCATTTTCCATTAAATAATCATATCCTTTTTTGAGTTTATTGAGTTCAAATTTTGGAATCTCATAATAATCTGTCATTTTTCTATTAATTTTCCTCGGTTTAATTTTTTCTTTAAATACAAATCCACAACATGATATACTATGTTTAAGAGGAAAAGATGAAATAATCAACTTTTCATCTTCATATAAGGTTGATTTTTCGGCAAAGTTTAAGGGTATAAAGTTAATTTGAAAATTTAAAGAAGTAAACGATAACTTATGAGATAAATCTATAAGCTCTTTTAGTTTATTAGGTGCATATATATTTAATTTTTTTTTTCTTCCAAGTAGATGCATTGAAAAAATTAAACCAAATATTCCCAAATAATGATCACCATGTAAATGAGAAATAAAAATTGAATGAATTTTTTGAAATCCAAAATTATATTTTCTAAGATTGACTTGAGTATTCTCAGCACAATCAATTAAAAAAAGATTATTATTAATTTCGAGAATCTGTGATGAATTGTTTCTGTTTAATTTTGGGGGAGGTGAATGACAACCTAAAATAGTTAAATTAAAACTCATAATTTAATCTGGATTATAATTAAAAGAAACTTCAGAATTAAACTTAGTTAAATAGGCACATCCAGGCACTAAATCACCTATTCCATTATAATTCCATTCAGGTAGATATGCGTTACCATCAACTGATTTAATAATTATTATACTGTTTTGAATTGTTTGAAAGGCATCAATTAGGTTTAAATTAGAGGTTTTTAAATATGGAATTATATTCCAACCACTTGAAAAATTTAAAGTAAAGTTTTCAGGATTAATTTTTATTCCACTAATATTTAAATTACAAGAATTAGATAATTTCATTAAATAACCTTGGTTATTGTCAAAATTTCCAATAGAATTAAAATTCCATTGAGGAATAAATGAATTACCTTCAACATCTTTAATTAATACAATATTATCAATTATTTGATTCATTAAAGTGTCAAAATTTAGATTTTCTGGTTCGATATATGATGAAAACATAAACCAACCTGAGGGTAATGGAATAATTTGCTCAGTTAAAAATGAAGTAATATTTAAACCACTTACAATATTTATTTGGTTAGGAGAATATGATATTTGATCTGATGTTTCATATATTGGTTCTACAAAAATTTCGTTTTGATCAGTCTGATCCCATACTATCCAATTGATTTCTTCACCTGTAATAAAACCATCAATAATTTCAGTTGTTAAATCATCACCTTGAACAGCTATCATATTAACTTGATTGTCCCAGATAGTATATCCGGCACAATGTACTGAATCGTTATATTCGTAGAAAACTCCAATAGCATCACCAATTTCTAACTCAAAACCATTAATATTTTCATTAATTGCTGAATCAATAATAAAAGTATGATTATTTCCAGTAATTGTGAAGCTCCATGGAATATCATAAACACAAGATGAATCACTTATAGTAGCAAAAATATTATAATTTGATGAAATTGAATCAGTACAACCATATAAAGAATCAGAAAGTGACCAGTAAATCATTTCTACAGAACCATTATAGTTTTCCTCACAAGCAGGAATAATCTGATCTATTGGTAACTCAAATCCACCTTCATTCATGGAACTTGGCCTCAATTCAAATGTAAAACCTAATGTTCCAAACTGATCATGAGTCCAATCTGGCATAGTTCCGCTAGCTAAATATATACTACCGTTAGCTGTACCTGTTCCAAAATTAAAGTTGTACCCGTTAGTGGTAGTAAAAGCATCGTTAATTATATTTCCTAATTCATTAATATCTTCATAATGGTCAGATAAATTCTCTGTATAACCCCAAGGACCAAGTATAAGAGAAGAAAAAGAATGAATATCAGCATGAGTAACTAAATTTTGAATAGTATCAATGAAATTTTTTAGAACATATGTTTCAGTTGCTGAAAATGGATGAAGTCCCACAAATATATCAGATGCAGGATTAATACTTGTACTTTCTCCTCCGTTCCAATCTATATCCCAATTCCTATTTAAATCCGTTCCAATATAGACACTGCCAGAATTAGGTTGTCTATTTTTTCTCCAATATCTATCATATAAATGAGTATAAACATATCCGTCAGGATTGACAATTGGAATTATATAAATATCTATGTTAGATATTAAAATATTGATAAAATCATTATCAACATATTCTTCTATTAATTTATCAGCTAGATAAATAGAAGCCATAACAGAAATCCATTCCCTGGCATGTTGACATCCATTGAATAAAACTGATGGTTTATTACTGCCTCCAGTAGATAATTTTAAAACCTTAATAGGCCTATTTTCATTGGAATTTCCAATGACGAATAATGTTGCAATATCAGATATACTATCAAGGTAATGCATTCTCTCGTAAACCTCATTCAAATCTCTGTATATTGAATAAAAATTATCATTATCAAAATTTCTTATGTAATTATTTATATAATTTTCATTATCAATTTTTTCTTTCAAATTTTCATAAACAAATTCATATGATATTCCAAGAGAATCAAGATATTCAATTGCTTCTTCATTAACTATGAGATTAGATATTAAATTATTTTTTCTGCAATCTAAGATCTGAGATTCAGAAGATAATATAAATGAATCAATATTTAATAAATGATTATTAACTGTAATTAAACTTTTACCTTGATATGGTAAACTATTTAAATTTTGAGAATAAGCAAAAAACTTAGTAAAAAAGAAAAAAAATAAATAGACTAAATTTTTCAAAATTATTATTGATGAGTTACAATAAATGATTTGCAAATAATATTCTTATTATTATTTATAAAAATTTTATAAATACCATTAGTAAAATTTTTAGTATCAATATTTATTAAATTATTATTTAAATAATTTGTTCTTAAAATTTCTCTCCCAAACATATCGTATATCAAAATATGACTGGTAAAATCTGGCTTATTGGTATAAAAATTATCTAAATTAATAAATAAGTCAGAAGAAACTGGATTTGGATAAAGTTCAAAATTTAAATTTTCTTTGTCTTGATGTGAAAGATTTGGATTTTCATCTTCAGGTAAAATATTTATAAAAAAATTTGGGATAACATCATTTATTATTGAAGGATCATTGCCCACAACTAAGTTAAGTAAGACACTAGAACCATCATATGGGACTGAAAATTCAACAGTCGTTGGTAATCCAAGACTTGCAATACTTAGAGACAATTGAAGTGAAAGCTCTAATTCAAAATAGCCTGTTTCTGATGGTGTACCATGAATTATAATTGATCCACTTGAGTTTGCTCCATATAAACAATCACTTGAACCAATTGACTCACATGAAAAAGTCATTCCATCTGGAAGAGAAACACTATTAATTTCACCAGATACAAAAGGTATTTCAAGAGTTTCTCCTGATAAATCAACGCTAAAAATGTCAGGAATATTTATAACTAGTGATTCGTTGTACTCATATCCAACATAAGCATTTGGAAATAAAATATCTCCATTTTCTAATGTATCGGTTCCAACTGGTGGTATTAGAATATCTGGTAAATTTTGTGAAAATGATGGCAAATTAAAAAAAATAAGGCATAATAAAGAAGTAAAAAAAAGTTTCATAAGTAATTATTGTTAATTATAGATGTAAATATAAAAATTAAAATCTTAATTGTTAATATGTTTTGATAATAGATAAATGATTGCCATTCTTATAGCTACTCCATTTTCAACTTGATCTAAAATTATTGAATCTTCATTATCTACTAATTCTGATGAAATCTCAATACCTCTATTAATTGGTCCAGGGTGAAGAATTAAGATATCTTTGGATAATTTACTTATTAAATTTGAATCCAGACCATAAAATAGATTGTATTCCCTATTTGATGGAAATGAATGTGTTTTCATTCTTTCCAATTGAATTCTCAATATATTTGCTACATCACACCACTTTAAAGCTTTTAATATATCATACTCAACTTGAACGCCTAAATCTTTGATATACTTTGGTATTAAAGTTGGAGGCCCAGCAACCATAATTTTTGCTCCTAATTTTTGTAAACAAAATATATTAGAAAGAGCTACTCTTGAATGAATAATATCACCAACTAATAAAATTTTTTTACCTTTTAATTTACCTAAATTCTCTTTAATAGTAAATGCATCTAATAAAGCCTGGGTTGGATGCTCATGAGTTCCATCACCTGCATTTATTATGACAGACTCTATCTTATCTTTTAATAAATGAGGGACACCAACATTTGGATGCCTAATAACAACCATATCAATTTTCATTGATATTATATTATTAATAGTATCAACAAGAGATTCCCCTTTATTTACAGAAGAATTATTTGAGGAAAAATTAATAATATCAGCAGAAAGTCTTTTTTGAGCGAGTTCAAAAGATAACTTTGTTCTTGTAGAATTCTCAAAAAATACATTTGCAACTGTAAGATCTCTAAGTGTTGGTACTTTTTTAATTGGTCGATTAATGACTGATTTAAAATCAATTGCTGATTCAAATATCAAATTTATATCAGTTACTGACAAATCTTTTATTCCAATTAAATTTTTAACACTCAAATTCATAATTTATTTCATCAATAACACATTGGATTTTTTTTCATTATTTAAATCAAAATTAACTTTTACTTTTTCAGAATCAATTGCATCAACTGTCATTCCAACATAATTTGGTTCAATGGGAAGCTCTCTTGAAAATCTTCTATTTACCAATACCAATAACTCAATTTTTTTTGGCCTTCCAAATGAATTAATTGCATCCATAGCAGCTCTGATACTTCTACCTGTATACAATACATCATCTATAAAAATTACTTTTTTATTTTCAACTAAAAAAGTAATATCAGTTTGGTTAGCAGATACAGTATGTTTTTTTTTTCTAAAATCATCTCTGTAAAAAGTAATATCCAAATATCCAATATTCAAATTTTTTATTAAAAACTCCTTAGATAAAATTTCGTGAATTTTCTTTGCAAAAAATGCACCTCTAGGTTGTAAACCGACTATTACAGTATCATCAAAACTTAAATGATTCTCGATTAATTCAAAGCATAGTCTTTTTATGCTTAAAGTGAGTTCTTTGTAATTAAATAATACTTTCATTTATTAATTTAGTAATTAAAAAAAAACCTTTCTAATATAGAAAGGTTTAATTTAACATTATTTTTTTAATTTCTCTTTTAAATCAGCAAGAGATTCAATATCACCGAGGGTTGATTTTTCAATTTTGGATTGAACTGACTTGATATTCTTTTCAGTATTCTTTTTCTCATTGTCTCTCTCAGAGGCTAAATTTTCTTTAAATAAAACTGTATGAGATAAGATTATCTTTCTAGAATTTTTATTAAATTCAATAACTCTAAATTTTAAATAGTCACCTTTAACTAATTTAGTGTTATCTTCCTTTAAAGAATGTCTACCAGGAACAAATGCTTCAACTCCATGAGTCTTAAATAAGACAGTGGATCCTTTCTCATGAGCATCAACAACAACACCCTCATGATCGCTTCCAAGTGTAAATATTGTTTCATATGTATCCCAAGGATTTTCTTTAACTTGTTTGTGACCTAGAGATAGTCTTCTGTTTTCAATATCTAACTCTAAAACTACAACTTCAAGTTCTTTACCAATTGAAGTAAATTCAGATGGATGTTTGACTTTTTTAGTCCATGATAAATCAGATATGTGAATTAAACCATCTACCCCCTCTTCGAGTTCAACAAAAACTCCAAAATTTGTAAAATTTCTAACTATACCTATATGTTTTGAATCTGATGGATATTTATTTGTTATATCAGACCAAGGATCAATTGAAAGTTGCTTTATTCCTAATGACATTTTTCTTTCATCTCTGTCAAGGGTTAAAATTTCAGCCTCAACTTCTTGTCCTACCTTTAAAAAATCTTGGGCTGATCTTAAATGAGTAGACCAAGACATTTCTGAAACATGAACAAGCCCCTCAACACCAGGTAAAATTTCAATAAACGCTCCATAGTCTGCAAGTACAACCACTTTACCTTTAACTTTGTCTCCTACTTTTACGTCCTTATTTAAAGCATCCCATGGATGAGAAGACAATTGCTTGAGGCCTAATTGAATTCTAGTTTTACCATCATCAAAATCTAATATAACTACTTTAATTTTCTCATCTAATTTTACAATTTCATTAGGATGATTAATTCTATTCCATGAGAGATCAGTAATATGAATTAAACCATCAACTCCACCTAAGTCTATAAATACTCCATATGAAGTTACATTTTTCACAGTTCCTTCTAGCACTTGACCTTTTTCAAGTTTGCTTATAATGTCTTTCTTTTGTAACTCAATATCTGCTTCAATTAAAGCTTTGTGAGAAACTACCACATTCTTGAATTCGTGATTAATTTTAACAACTTTGAATTCCATTGTTTTACCTACATATATATCGTAATCTCTTATTGGCTTTACATCAATTTGAGAACCTGGTAAAAAGGCTTCAATACCAAATACATCTACAATCATTCCACCTTTAGTTCTACATTTAACAAATCCATTAACAATTTCTTCTTTATCGTGAGCTTGATTAACTCTATCCCATGATCTAATTGATCTTGCTTTTCTGTGGGACAAAACAAGTTGTCCAGTTTTATCTTCTTTTTGGTCTATCAATACTTCAACTGTGTCTCCAACTTTAAGATCTGGATTATATCTAAATTCATTCAAAGAAATAACACCTTCAGATTTTCCACCAATCTCAATTATCACTTCTCTATTAGATATAGAAATGATTTTACCATCAATTACTCCAGAATTATTTTGAGAAGGCAAACTATCGTCATACATTTTAACAAGCTCTTCATACTGATTTTTGGGATAACTTGTTTTATCTCCTGAGGTGTATGAATTCCAATCAAACTTGAGATCATTATCAGTTTTTTCGTAATTTTTTAATGATTCATTTTTTGAATCTTCATTAGATTTAACTTCTTCCTTTTCTTTATCTTTAGACAAATGAGGGGCTAGATTTTTATTTTGTTTGTTTTCAGATTTATCGTCTGGTGTATTAGTAAGTGATGATTTATTGGTAAAATCAGTATTTTCGTCTATTGATTTATCTTTAGAACTATTGTTTATATCATCTTCAATATCATTGGATGGAAGCGAGTCTTTGACTTCTCTGGTATTTGATTCATCAATGTTTGTATTTTTTGAGATATTATCATCATTTAATTCTCTTGACGAATCTTGTGAGTTCTCTGGGTTATTATTTGCATTTTGCTTCATGAACAAAATAGATTTGTATTTCACCAATCAAATTGACTTAGCGAAAGAGGTTAATATTAAATTTTTTACATTTCCTTGAAAAATGTCTGCAAATATAATTATAATATATTTAAAAAAAAGAATTAGACTATAATTTTAGATTTATACTTAAATTAATATTTATTAATTAATTTAGCAAAAAAATAACCATGTGAAGAAGTTTAATATACCAAACATATACAAATCTTCAATTATTAAAAAAATAAAAGAGATTCGACTTAAAAATGATCCTAGTAAAAATAATTTATCTCCAACAATACTTGATTTTGGGAAAATTAGATTTTATTTGGCTCGTCACTTTGGATTTTGCTTTGGTGTAGAAAATGCAATAGAAATTTCATACAAAGCTCTGAAAGAAAACCCAAATAAGAAAATATACTTATTAAGTCAAATGATTCATAATGCCGATGTTAATAGTGATTTACAAAAAAAGGGTATAAGATTTATTATGGATACTCAAGGTAATCAATTAATTAATTGGAGTCAAATAAATTCTAATGACATTGTAATAATTCCAGCTTTTGGGACTACTCAAGAAACATTAAAAACTTTAGAATCAAAAAATATTTCAACAAAAAAATACAATACAACTTGTCCTTTTGTAACAAGAGTTTGGAAAAGAGCTGATCAGCTTGGAAAACAAAGTTATACAATTATTATTCATGGAAAACATAATCATGAAGAAACAAAAGCCACATATTCATTTAGTAAAAAAAGTGCTCCATCATTGATAATCAAAAATTTAAGTGAAGCAAAAATTCTTGGTAATATAATATTAGGTATTGAACCTGAAAGTAGATTTTTTGAGATTTTTAAAGGAAAATTTAGTAAAAACTTTAATCCAAAAAAAGATTTAGATAATATTGGCGTGATTAATCAAACAACAATGCTTGCCATAGAAACAAAAGAGATTTCGAACTACTTAAAAAGTGTAATTAAAAAAAAATTTGGAGAAAAAAAATTAGACTCTCATATTGCTAATACCAGAGACACTCTATGTTATGCAACAAATGAAAATCAACAATCTACCTATGAACTTCTTAATTACAAAGCTGATTTAGCATTTGTAGTTGGAGGTTACAATAGTTCTAATACTTCGCATTTAGTTGAATTATGTGAGTCAAAAATACCCACGTATTTTATATCAAATTCTGAAAAAATTTTGTCAAAAATTACAATTAATCATCATAATTTTAAAGAAAATAAAAATATATTAACTGAAAATTATTTACCTGAAAAAAGTAAAATTGATATATTATTAACTAGTGGGGCATCATGCCCTGATACAGTTATCGAAGAAGTTTTAGTTAAAATATTAAGTTTCTATAATTTAGACAATAAAATAAATAATATATTGAAAAAAATTGAAATGAAATATGACCAGAATTAAAAAAATAATTGAAATAATTTGGACAATTTGGTGTTTATTATCTGCTACGATTTTAATACTTATTTCGTTTCCAGTCGTGATAATTCATGTTTTAATTTTTAATGAAAATAAAAGAAAGAATTTAGATATGTTTGTTAGGATAATTGCTAAAACTATAATGAATCTATGGGGAATAAAGCAAAAATTTATATTTGAAAAAAAATTGGATTATAATAGATCTTATTTATATGTGGCAAATCATAAATCTTATCTTGATGCGTTTATTGCGATTCTTGGGATAAAACAATATAAAAATTTTATTGGAAAATCAGAAATGTTTAGTTGGCCGATAATTGGAACCTTATCAAAAATACTTGGAAATGTTCCAGTTAAAAGAGAATCTTCTTCATCAAGAAAAAAAAGTTATGAATGGTTAGTTGAAATACTTAATAAACAAATTTCACTATTTATTTGTCCTGAAGGTGCAGTTTATATGAATGATAAATTAATAAATGAAATGAGGAATGGAGGGTTTAGAGCAGCAATTGAATCAAATACTCCAATAATTGTTATGAGTATTATCAATGCAGGAATATTATTCCCTTCTGATAAAGTAAGAATAAGGCCCGGTAAATGTATTACCTATATGTCCGAACCAATTGAAACATCAAATTTAACTATAAATGACATAGATAATTTAAGAGAAAAAGTGAAAAATATAATTTTGAATAATTTACTAAAGTATTATCCAAATGAAAAATATCCTATTGAATTTAATCCCCAAGATTACAAAGAAAAAGTCTATCTAGATACTTTAAAAAAAGAAAAATAAATTTTATAAATTAATTTATCAAAATGAAAAAAATAAAAGTTAATAACCCAATTGTAGAATTAGATGGAGATGAAATGACTAGAATAATTTGGTCATTTATTAAAAATAGATTGATTCTTCCCTATTTAGACCTTGATATTAAATATTTTGACTTAGGTATAAAAGAGAGAGACAAAACAGATGATCAAATTACAATTGATGCTGCAAAAGAAATTAAAAAATACAGTGTTGGTATAAAATGTGCTACCATTACTCCAGACGAAGATAGAGTAAAAGAATTTAAATTAAAAAAAATGTGGAGATCACCAAATGGAACAATAAGAAATATAATAGGTGGAACTGTTTTTAGAGAGCCTATTTTATGTAAAAATATACCCAGACTTGTTCCAAATTGGACTAAACCAATTTGTATAGGTCGTCATGCTTTTGGTGATCAATATAAAGCTACTGATGTATTAATTAAAGAAAAGGGTAAATTAATTATGACTTTTGAACCTAATGACGGTTCTAAAAAGAAATCATGGGAAGTTTTTAAATTTGACGGTAAAGGAGTAGCTATGTCAATGTATAATACAGATGAATCCATATACGGATTTGCAAGATCTTGTTTCAACCAAGCCTTATCAAAAAAATGGCCATTATATTTATCTACTAAAAATACAATTTTAAAGGCTTATGACGGAAGATTTAAAGATATCTTTGAAAATGTTTATAATAATGAGTTTAAATCAAAATTTAAAAAATATAATTTGATATATGAACATAGACTAATTGATGATATGGTTGCCTCTGCTCTAAAATGGAATGGGGGATTTGTTTGGGCATGTAAAAATTATGATGGAGATGTACAATCTGATACAATTGCTCAAGGTTTTGGTTCATTGGGCCTAATGACTTCAACATTAATTACTCCTGATGGTAGAACTATGGAAGCTGAAGCTGCACATGGAACTGTAACAAGACATTATCGACAGCACCAAAAAGGTTTAAAAACATCAACTAATCCGATTGCATCTATTTTTGCCTGGACAAGAGGACTTGAATTCAGAGGTAAACTAGATAACAATAAAAGTCTAGTAAATTTCACAAACATACTTGAAAGAGTTTGCATTGAAACAGTTGAAAAAGGAATAATGACAAAAGATTTGGCACTTCTGATTAATAAAAAAGAGCTAAATGAAGATCATTATGTAACAACCGAGGAGTTTCTTGACGAAATTGATAAAGAATTAAGAATAAAATGCATTAGAAACTAAGATTTATTTTTTGTTTTCTAAAAACTACTTTACCATCAAAACAATCAATTAATATTGGATCATCATTTGATATTTCATTTGATAAAATAGATTTGGATAATGGATTTAAAATTAGTTTTTGAATTATTCTTTTAACGGGTCTTGCACCAAACTGGGGGTCGAAACTTGTTTTTGTCAAAAAATTTACCAAATCAGGAGATGCATCAATTATAATATTTTTTTTAGAGAGACTCTTTTTAAGTCGATTAATTTGCATTTTTACAATTTTTTTAATTTGATTATTATTTAAAGAATTAAACATAATAACATCATCAATTCTATTTATAAATTCAGGACGAAAAACTTTTTTTAGCAAAGAAAAAACTTCTAATTTACATTTCTCAATTTGACTATCATTTAAATACATATTATTTTCTTCAAATTTTTCTTGTATCAATGTAGATCCAATATTAGATGTCATTATTATTATGGTATTAGTGAAATTAACTAGTCTACCTTTATTGTCAGTAAGTCTTCCATCCTCAAGAACTTGAAGTAATAAGTTAAAAACATCTGCATGAGCCTTTTCAATTTCATCCAATAGGATAACAGAATATGGTCTCCTTCTTACAGTTTCAGTTAGTTGTCCTCCTTCACTATATCCAATATATCCGGGAGGTGATCCAATTAATCTGGATATAGAATGAGATTCTTGATATTCACTCATATCTATCCTAGTTATGAAATTTTCATCATTAAATAAAGATTCTGTAATAGCTTTTGAAAGTTCTGTTTTACCCACTCCAGTTGTTCCAAGAAATATGAATGTACCAATAGGTTTATTAGAATCAGACAACCCTGATTTACTTCTTCTAACCGCATCAGCTAAAGCTGAGATTGCTTCCTCTTGCCCAACAACTCTTTTATTCAAATCTTTTTCCAAGTTCAATAATTTATTCTTTTCACTTTCCAACATTTTGGTAACTGGTATTCCAGTCCATTTTGAAATTATATCTGCAATATCATTAGAATCAACTTGTTCTTTTATGTAATTAAAATTTTTCTTTATTTTTTTAAGTTCATCTTTTAATTGTTTTAAATTTTCCTCAACTAACTTAATCTTACCATATCTTATTTCCGCTACCAAAGCAAAATTTCCTTCCCTCTCAGCAATATCAGATAATTGTTTTAAATTTTCTATTTTTTCTTTTTTCTTTTGAATATTCTCTACAATAGTTTTTTCATTTTGCCATTTCAAAAAAATTTCCTTTTTTTCTTCAAATAATTTTGATAATTCAATCTTTAAAAGATTCATTTTTTTTTGATCTTTTTCTTTTTTCAATGCTTCTTTTTCAATTTCTAACTGAAGTATTTTTTTTTCTAAAATTTCCAATTTTTCAGGCTTTGAATTAATGACTAATCTAATTTTAGAGGCAGCTTCATCAATTAAATCAATTGCTTTATCAGGTAAAAATCTATCAGAGATATACCTTCTTGATAATTCAACTGCAGAAATAATTGCATTATCTTTAATTTTTACTTTGTGATGATTTTCATATCTATCTTTGATACCTCTTAAAATTGCAATAGCTGAATCATTGGTCGGTTCATCTACTAAAACCTTTTGAAATCTTCTTTCTAGTGCTTTATCTTTTTCAATATATTTTTGATATTCATCTAGAGTTGTAGCACCAATTAATCTTAAATCTCCTTTTGCTAAGGCAGGTTTAAGGATATTTGCTGCATCCATAGCACCTTCACTTGCACCAGCCCCAACTAATGTGTGAATTTCATCAATAAATAATATAATTTCACCTTCAGCGTCCGTAACTTCTTTAATTACTGATTTTAGTCTTTCTTCAAATTCACCTTTATATTTAGCTCCAGCAATAAGAGATGACATATCCAATGAGTATATTGTTTTACTTTTTAAATTTTCTGGAATATCTCCCTTAATTATTCTATGTGCTAAACCCTCTGCAATTGCAGTTTTACCTACACCTGGTTCACCAATTAAAATCGGATTATTTTTAGTTCTTCTTGATAAAATTTGTAAGACTCTTCTAATTTCATCTGTTCTACCTATTACTGGATCTAATCTATTTTGATGTGCAAGTTGATTTAAGTTTTTAGCAAATTTATTTATACTATCATAAGTATTTTCAGCACTTGGAGATTCTACTTTAGAGCCTTTTCTAAGAAATTTAATAGATTTTTCAAAATGATTTTCATTCACACCCAATGATTTTAGCATATTAGATGTTTCTCCTTTAACTTTAATAAGTGAAAGTAAAATATGATCTATTGCAACAAAGTCATCATTCCATTCTTTTATCAGTTCTTCAGATTTTTGAAAAACTTTCTGAGATTCCTGTGACATAAATTGTTGAGATCCATGAATTTTTGGGTACTTTGAAAATATAAGTTCTAATTCATTTTTTAAAATTGGTATTTTAATACCAATCTTTTTTAAAATCATAGGACAAATATTTTTGTCTATATTAATCAAAGATTCCAAAATATGAGATGGTTCAATAGATTGGTGAAGTCTTTCAACAGCAGTTCGTTGAGAATTTTGAATAACTTCTTGTGATTTAATAGTATATTTTTTAATATCCATTTACTTGACTTTTACTTTTTATTTATCAAAAATCTTGCCAAAAGTCATTTAATATTTTTTTGATGAAATTATGTCATAGTTAGTTATATTTTGACATATATTTACTTAAATTTTAACATTGAGTATTTCACTCATTCTAGTAGTGTAACATGGAGAAAGTTTTTCTTGTTTCATACGCCATTTTCTATTTTGTCCCTGAACTGAAAGCCTTACTGTATCTCTTCCCATCTTATTATTTATACTATCATATACTGACATAAGGCTTTTCCTTTTTTCTCTATTAATTGAATCAAATATACTCAACTGCAAGTTTGAATCTGGTAATATATGATGTAAGATAACTCCTCCTTTCTTATATATATAATTCTCACGATATATAGACTTTAGAGACTTTAATGCATACTTAACTATTTCTAAAGTATCATTAGTTGCTGTTGGTAAATCTAACGATTTTAAACCTATATAATGCTTACTATTTAATTTAAATGGATTTGTACGGATAAATACTGAAATTTTTTTTGTATAACTCTTTTGATCTCTTAATTTACTGGCACAATTTGATGCAAAACATGAAATAGATTCTTTTAGATCTTCAAACTTTGTAATACCAGAGCTAAAAGATCTTGATGTACGTATATTTTTTCTTGGAGAAATTTGATTTTCTAGAGGAAAACAAGATATTCCATTTAATTCTTTAACTAATTTAAGTCCTAAAATTGATAAATTTTTCTTAATCCACAATTCATTACATTTTGAAAGTTCATAGGCTGTATATATTCCTTGTGAATTCAAAAATTTTGTTAATCTAGTACCTATTCCCCATAAGTCTTGTACCGGAAAATATTTTAAAGCTCTATTAATCAAATTAATTCCATCAAGTAAAAAAATTCCATTTTTACAATATTTTTTTGCTATACTATTAGCAATTTTAGCTAGGACTTTAGTTTTTGCTATCCCAACAGAAGTGGGTATACCTGTCCATTTTTTAACTTTTTCTCTTATAAATAGAGCTTTTTGCTTACAGGAAGCAATATTAGAAAAATCTAAAAATGCCTCATCAATGGAATAAATTTCTATTTTAGAAGATTCTGAAGAAAGAATTTTCATAACACGATTTGACATATCACCATAAAGAGCATAATTAGAAGAAAAAACTCTAATATCATTTTCTTCTATTTTCTTTTTTGCCTTAAAGGCAGGCTCTCCCATTTTAATGCCAATTTCTTTTGCCTCATTAGATCTTGCGATAATACAACCATCGTTATTAGAAAGTACAACAATAGGTTTATTCTCTAAATTTGGACGAAATACTCTTTCACAAGAAGCATAAAAATTGTTACAATCTACTAGTGCTATCATGTTTCATGAATAATATGAGTAACTATACCCCAAATACTAAAATTCATTGAATCATCAATTTCAATATCCTTAAAATTTATATTTTCAGATTTTAAAAATAGTTTACGTTTTCTTCTTTTAATTCTTTTTACAGTAAACTCATTATCTATAACAGCAAGGACTATAGAGTTATCTTTTGGAGAAATAGATCTGTCAATAATTAGAACATCACCATCAAAAATATTTGCTTCAATCATGGAAGATCCATTAACTCTAACACAAAAAGTAGATTCAGGATGCTTAATTAAATAATCTTGAAGATTGATATCTAAATCTAAAAAATCATCTGCAGGAGAAGGGAAACCGGCATTAACTCTTTGTTCAAACAAAGGAATATCTACCAAACTATTTTTTTTATAATAATTGATCAAAGAAATAGATATATTTTTTTTTATTTCCATAAATTTAAAAGATAATGTTCGAAATATTAAGTTACAAAATTAGTAAATATTTAAAGTTAAAAATTTAAAAAAAATAAAATATAACTTAAAATTTACTTTCCAATACAAAAATCTTTGAAAATTGAATCCAATAAATTATCGTTAGTGATTTCACCAGTAATTTGACCAATATAATTTAAAGCTTCTCTTAGATCCATGGCTAGGAATTCACCAAAAACTTTATTTTTTATCCCCTCCTTAATAGCGAAAATATGTTTAAGAGAATTATTAAGAGACTCTAAATGTCTTGCATTAGAGACAATGAAATCATCACTTTCACTTAAATCTAATTTAATTTTAGACGTCAACTTAGATTTTAATAAATCAATATTTTTTTCATCTTTTGCAGAGATAATAACTAAGTCATTTAAAGAGAAATTTTTATTATTAAATTTAATTAAATCAAATTTATTTGCAACGGGAATAAAAATTTGTTTTTTATATAGATCTTGTAATTTTTTGATATCTGCTTTAACTTTAATTAAACTATCACGAATATCAAATAAATAAATAACTAAACTTGATTTTTCAATTTTATCAAATGTTTTATCGATACCAATTTTTTCAATTTTATCATTTGAACTCCTTATTCCCGCAGTATCAAAGAATCTAAAACTATAACCGTCGATATTAATTTGATCTTCGATAATATCTCTTGTCGTTCCGGGAATATCAGATACAATTGATTTATTTTCATTAGATAATAAATTCAATAAAGTAGACTTTCCAACATTTGGTTCTCCAACTATTGCAACAGAAATGCCATTTTTTATAGCGTTACCTAAATTAAAAGAATTAATCAGCTTTTCAAGTAATTGTTTGAGTTCGTCTAATAATATTAAAAGTTGGTCTCTATTAACAAACTCTAAATCTTCTTGACTAAAATCAAGCTCTAATTCAATTAAAGAGGCAAATTTAATTAAATCTTTTCTTAACTTACTAAGTTTATTTGAATATCCACCTCTAAGTTGAGATATAGCAATTTTATGAGATTTTTCTGTTTTTGATGATATTAGATCTGCTACAGCTTCTGCTTGAGATAAATCAATTTTCCCGTTAATAAATGACCTAAAAGTAAATTCACCAGGTTTAGCAATTCTACATCCATTCCTTACTAATTTATTTAAAATATTTTCTTGAATATACGGTGAACCGTGACATGAAATCTCAACTGTATTTTCACCAGTATATGAATTAGGAGCCTTAAAAATATTATAAATAACTTCATCAATAATACCGTTATCAAAAAAATATCCATAATGAGATGTATGAGATTTTTGATTTATTAATTTTTTTTCATTGGAAGCTGACTTAAAAAAATTATCACAAATATTTATAGCATTAGGACCGGAAACCCTAATAACTGAAATTGCACTCAATTTGGTGCCAGTTGAAATAGCACATATATCTTCGTTATTGATCATACAATACAAATGTAATAAATGTTATTAATTTTATTTTAAATAAATTTGATAGTATAAAGTATTCTCATAATTTCGTAAAAAAATTATTAATATGAGTATACTTGTCGATGAAAATTCAAAAATTATTGTTCAAGGTTTTACCGGAAAAGAAGCTACTTTCCATTCAAAACAAATGATTGATTATGGAACTAATTTAATAGCTGGTGTAACACCAGGAAAAGGAGGAACTTTTCACTTAAAAAAACCCGTTTACAATACTGTAAAGGAAACAATTAATATTCACGGTGCTAATACATCTGTTATTTTTGTTCCACCTCCATTTGCTGCTGATGCAATTATGGAGTCAATTGATGCAGGGATAAAAGTTATTATTTGCATAACAGAAGGAATTCCAATTAATGATATGGTCAAAGTTAAACATTATCTAAATAATAAAAATACTAAACTTATTGGCCCTAACTGTCCTGGCGTGATTACACCAGGTGTAGCTAAATGTGGAATCATGCCTGCTAATGTTTTTAAATCAGGTAATATTGGTATCATATCTAAATCTGGAACTCTGACCTATGAAGCAGCAGATCAGGTAGTCAGAGCTGGACTTGGGATTTCAACTGCAATAGGAATAGGTGGAGATCCAGTTATAGGAACAACAACTGAAGATGCAATGAAAATGTTCATGAATGATGAAAAAACTCATGGAATCATAATGATAGGTGAAATTGGTGGTACAATGGAATCTGATGCTGCAATTTGGGTTAAAGAAAATAATAAAAAACCCGTTGTTGGTTTTATAGCTGGCCAAACTGCTCCTAAAGGAAGAACAATGGGTCATGCAGGGGCAATAGTTGGAGGGAAAGATGACACTGCTGAAGCAAAAATGAAGATTATGTCAAATTGTGGAATAACTGTTGTCAAATCTCCTGCTGAAATTGGTTTAAAAATGAAACAAATATTAAAATAAAAATATATGAATTCTTTAGAAAATAAAACAGCAATTGTTACAGGAGGTACAAGAGGTATTGGTAAAGGTATTTGTTTAAAATTAGCTCAAAATAAAGTAAATGTTGTTTTCACATATCTTAGTTCCAAAGAGAAAGCATTAGAAATAGAAAATGATCTAAAAAAATTTGGTATAAAAGTGAAAGGAATAAAATCTGACGTTTCGAACTATTCAGAATGTGAAAATGTAATTGATTACATTAATGATAACTTTAATTCTATCGATATACTTATCAACAATGCAGGCATAACTAGAGATAACCTCCTAATGAGAATGACTAAGAAAGATTTTGATAAAGTTATTGATACCAACTTAACTTCGATTTTCAATATGACAAAAGTAGTTCAAAAGAATTTTCTTAAGCAAAGGTCAGGCTCAATAATTAATATATCTTCAATAGTGGGTGTTAGAGGAAATGCTGGTCAAAGTAATTATGCTGCTTCAAAAGCTGGTGTAATTGGATTTACTAAATCCATCGCTTTAGAACTAGGTTCCAGAAATATCAGATGTAATGCAATTGCTCCGGGTTTTATTGAAACTGAAATGACAAAAGATTTAAAATCTGAAATTATTGAAAACTGGAAAAAATCAATCCCATTAAAGAAAACAGGTACTGTTGACGATGTTGCAAATACTGTTCTTTTTCTAGCTTCTGACATGTCAAAATTTATAACAGGTCAAACTATAAGTGTATGTGGGGGAATGCTAACATAATTTACGATGCAAATAAAATTTGAATACTCAGAATTTTGGTTGATATTTTTTTTATTAATCAGTTTATTATTTGCAATTTTTATTTATTACAAGGACTCAAGGTTTTCTAGTCAAAAAACTTTATTGAAAATTTGTTTAATCTTACTAAGATTCTTTTCTCTTTCTATTTTAATATTTCTTTTATTTAAAGCCAGGATAATAATAAAATCCAATACTTTTATTAAGCCTAAAATTGCTTTTTTAATTGATAAGTCTGCTTCAATAGTTCAAAACTACGACAGTTCTTATTATAAAAATGAATTTGAAAAAGTAATTGATTTCAATAACAAAATTTTGAATAAATCTTTCGATTTATTTGAATATGACTTTTCAAATAATATACATGGTAATAATAGCCTAAATTATGATGGAAAAGAAACTAATATATCTAAATCATTAAAAAATATTTATAATAAGTTTGAAGAAACTAATTTAAATGCCATAATTCTTTGCAGTGATGGAATAATTAATAGTGGTAAAAACCCAATTTATGAAGTAAAAAATAAAAATATACCAATTTTCACTATTGCAATGGGAGATTCAATAAACTATCCAGATTTATCAATAGAAAATTTAACATACAACAATTATGTTTCAAGTGAAAATAAATTTCCAATCAAGTTTGATATAAAAAGTAATATTTTGAACATTAGGTCAAATTTAAAAATATATAGAGATGATGATTTAATTCATTTCGAAAAAATTTTAATAAATAAAAAAATTATTACAAAAAAAATTTATTTACAAAGTTCAAAAAACAAAAAAAACCAATTTTATAAAATTAATCTTGAGCCAATAAAGAATGAAAAAAATATTTTGAATAACAAAAAAGAATTTGGTAATGAAATAATCAATAAAAAACATAACATTCTAATTTTGTATAATCAACCTCACCCTGATATTGCCTCATTAAAAACATCCTTAGAAAAAAATAAAAATTATAAAATTCAAACTTCAGCGATAAAAAATTTTAAATCTAATTTTAAAAATTACAGTCTAATAATATTTCACAATATTCCAAATAAATACAGTACACATATAAATGAATTAAGTGAATTAAAATTTTTAAATATACCTAAACTCTTTTTCTTGGGTATAAATTCAGATTGGAAAGAATTTAATAACTTACAAAATTTCGTTAATATCGAGAGTAAAAAAGATAATGAAGAAACTTTCAATAATTTAAATTCAAATTTTACTCAATTTGATTTAACAAAAGGATTAGAAAAATTTTTAACAAACTCTCCTCCAATTCTTTCTCCATCAGTTTCAACAATTTTTTTATCAGAAAAAAAGGTTTTACTTCAAAAAAAAATTGACAATGAAATTATAGGTGATTTACTTTTTTTTTCTAATGATGAAAAGATAGGAATCTTTCTAGGAGAAAATATATGGAAATGGAAAATGTTTGACTATAGATTAAACAATAACAATAAAAATTTTGATAATTTATTTTATAAGATTTGTGAAAATTTGAAACTAAGAAAAAAAGTTGATAAATTAAATATTACTTACCCTAAAATATCAAATAATGAAGTATTTAGAATTACTGCTAATCTATACAACGACAATTATGAAATTGTCACTGATAGTGAAGTTTCGATTGATATATATAAACAAAATGAGCTTATTTTTAATTCTAAGTTTGAATGTATTGACTCCTTTTTTGTATTTGAATCAAGTTTAATTGAAGGAGAATATGAATTTCATGTTAATTCTAATTATAAAAATGAAAAGCTTGTAAAAAAAGGTAAAGTGAAAGTACTCAAATATTCGAAAGAAAAAAAAAAATACAAAGTCAAATTGGAACTTACTTAGACAAATATCTAAAGAAAGTAATGGAGAATTTATATCAAAAAATGAAATACCTAACTATTCAGAAATTGTTATCAATAAACTAAAAATAGAAAATTTCAATAATTTTAATGAAGAAGTAAAGTTTTTTATTGAAGAAAAATTAATCTTTTTATTACTTTTGCTAAGTCTTTCAATAGAATGGCTCATTCGAAAAAGACTAGGAACATATTAAAAACTAAAATTTAAAACAGATGAATCAAAAAATTAACCCCATTTTATTAATAGCTGGAACTATTTTCTTAATACTTTTCACCTTAGGATCTTCAATAACATATACAGTTCAACCAGGTGAAAGGGCAATAATTTTTAGAAAATTTACCTCAGGATTAGATAAAGAAAATATTTATCAACCTGGTTTTCATTTTATAGCACCATGGAATAATGTTTTTATTTATGAAGTAAAAGAACAGAAAGTTGAAGAAAGTATGGATATTCTTGATAAAAATGGATTATCGATGAATATTGAAATTACTGTTCGATTCAATCCTACTTATTCTAGAATTGGTTTTTTACATGAAGAATTTGGATCATCTTATGTAGATAGACTAGTTATCCCGGAGGTTAGATCATCTGCTAGAAAAGTAATGGGAACATATGAAGCAGAAGAGATTTACTCTACCAAAAGAAATGAAGTTGAGACTGGTATTATCGAAGAAACTAAAAAAGTCTTAGCTGATAATAATGTCGATGTAAAGGCTCTTTTAATAAGGTCAATTAAATTACCAGAAAAAATTCGACAAGCAATTGATGATAAACTAAAACAAGAACAAGAAGCAGCAGCTTACAGATATCGACTAGAAAAGGAGGCATCTGAGGCTCAAAGAAGAAAAATTGCTGCTGAAGGAGAAGCTACAGCTAACAAAATAGTAAATAATTCTTTAACTCCTAACTTATTAAAAATGAGAGGAATTGAAGCAACAATTGAGTTATCTAAATCTAGTAACTCCAAACTAGTTATTATTGGTGGGGAAGATGGTATGCCATTAATTCTTAATCCATAATGATTTATAAATGAAATAAAGAAGTTTATTCAACGATTATAAACTTCTTTATCTCATCTATATTTTTTGTTGAAAATTGACAAAAGTAGACTCCAGTGGGTAAGCCTCTGACATCTATTTCAATACTATTTGTTTTGTTTTTGAAATTAAATACCTTTATTTCTTTACCATAACTATTAATAATAGTCACATTTATATCATCATAATTATTTGTCATTAAACTTAATTTTAAAATATCTTTTGAAGGAATAGGATAAATTTTAAAATTATTAGTTTTTATTTCACTATTTATAAGGGGAAATTCTGTAGTGAAATAGATACTTATTTTTTCCCCAAAATCGTCTGGAAATCTTTTAAATAAACTCCCACCTATTTCTCTTAATTGAACTCTCCCTGCACCTGAAGCTGATTCACCTGAATACCAATGTTCATTTATTCCATCTTCAGCAGAATCGTAGAAAACTAAATTAAAACAGCCAATTGGTAAATTAACTGTATCTCTATACCAAGTTCCAGGTTCAAAATTTCCAGAATTTCTCTCGAATACTATGTTACCCTGATCATCGTATATTAAATATGAATTTTGATTTGCTCTATCAATTCCCTGAAAATCATTTTGAGATCTATATTCAAACATGAAGTTTTGAGGAAAAACTTCTGGTATTTCTATATCTGAAGTTAATGAATTATTAGATTGATATTCATCATCATCTACAACTACTGTAGCTATAAATTTTGAATTATTCGTAATATTATTCCAATTTGGAGTTGGTAATTCAATTGAAATAATTTCAAGGGGATTTATTATTCCATTCCAAGTATATAAATCTAATTCATTTCCTATTATACCGTATCTTATTTTAGCATTGGTTATGATTTGATCGCCTCTATTTCTTATCTTGATCATTGGGTTTAAACATGTTGGATTTAACCTACTCCATTCATCTTTTATACTTGGCTTTATAATATCGTATAACTCTAAGTCAACTCCAAAATTAAATTCATCATATGTAACTAAAACATTTGATAAGATATATGTTCCATTTGATTCTCCATTGTTTGAATATTCTTGAATACCATAATCTATAATATTAAAATCATCATAAATCAAATTTTCAGAAATATCAATGTAGTTTTTTGTGACAGCCTCGCCAGGGCACCATCCAGCCCTATCAAATGGCCAAGTACCACCTTGGGGGTAAACAGAAATAAATCCACAGTCATTCCATGCAGTCCATGTGTTTACCTCAGATCCATTTATATTTATATTATGAAATTTGGGAATCCATTCACAACAACTCTGAGGTCCCTCATGACCATGTCCTGAGACATAATTAATTATTGCTGAACCTTTGATATCATTCGAAAAAAACTTTTGATAAGGAGGAAAATTAATGTTATCAGATAAACTTTCATATGAATAACTCCCCGGAGGATATATATTTTCGACACTGATGACATTTCTAGGAGGAATTCCATTTATAAAATGAAAATCAATTGATGCACTAAAACCACTGGTCCATCCATCATAATGAACTCTGATAATAGATGAATCAGAAAGTAAAGGAGCAAAATCAGTAATATCAAAATTATATTTATGAGTCCAATCATCGTCATATAAATCATTCACATCTGAAGATAAATCCCAATCCATATAATTTCCATATGGAGTTATGAGTCTCCCAATTTCGTACTTTTCAAATTGATCATAATAATTCCATGTTGTATCTAAAACTAATAATTCATTTTGAAGAGTATCAATTATTAGGATTGAATCTGTAATTAAATTCGGATCAATATTAGACTGAAACTGGTACTGCCAAAGAGAATCAAATAAAAAAGGATTATAGCTAATTGTATCTATCGAAATAATTGATGAATCAAGTAACCCATTTGACTTCATTAAATAAACATTTACAGTATAGTCCCAGTGAGAACATCCTCCATCAGCACATCCTAAATTAAAGTCCATTAAAATTTTTTCAAAATTGTTTTGATTTGGAAATTGAACATAATTATCATAGTCTCCATACCATGTTAATTGAGTATTTTGATGGGAATTAATTGTAATAGTGTCATTTTGTGATAAAAGAAAAATAGGGATAAAATAAAATATATTTAAGTATTTAATCATAATAATTATTTATTAGTTATTGTAAATGCATCTATAAGATTATTTGATATAATCTCTACAATTTCGAATTCAGATTCAGAATGAGAGAAACTTTGATTAACAAAGTCTATACTTCCATATTCACCATTAAAAACTTTTAATAAGTCTAATTCAAGATTTAATGTATCATTTGAATTTGATATTTGCATACTATTTAAATTGAAAATTATATTTCTATATAAAGTATCAAAGCCAGTGTGATATGAAAAAATATCTGGAGTTAAACTATCTGATATTGAATTTAAAACTCTTCCCTCAACCATAAAAAACTTGTATTTATTAGCCCAATTCCAGTAAGTATTTTGTGATATACTTAATGGGGCATCATATGAAAAAGAAGATGGATCAGATGAATTTAATAAGGAATCTAAACCAACTCCAAAAGAAAAATTTGAATAAACACCTGATGGTATATCAAAACTAACTAATAATGTCATATTATTTGAATAATCAATCAAAAAAACATCATCTAGATATACATAATCACCATTTTCTTTTTTAAATGAAATATTAGAAATATAAAATTTTAAAAGTTCAATTTTAAATGGTCTTTCATGAGAATCTAAATATTGGGGGTAATCTAAAATTGGTTTACCAAGAATTAAATCATAATTATTTACAGATGTATTTAATTTGATATTAAAATTCACTTTTTTAGAATCTTTATCAGTTTCTTTATTACAAGATGTAAATACTATTAAAAAAAACAATGTGAAATATTTCATCTTAAAAAATTATTTGTAGTGTTAAGTAAATAGCTAAAAATATAAATTAATACTAAAATAAAAGAAAATTTAGCAATGAAATCACCATTTTTCGCATAAAAAGTAATTTTATTATTTGAATATATTTTACCATTTATAATACCTAAAGTATCATATGAGAGGGAATTAATTTCTTTACCAAAAGGGTTAATTATACAACTTATCCCTGTATTAGCTGATCTTCCGATAAATTTCCTATTTTCAATTGCTCTAAGTCTAGCATAATAATTATGTTGAATATGTCCAAATGAATTACCCCACCAACCATCATTTGTCATAATAAATATCCAATTAGCTCCCTTTTTAATAAATTTAGAAACGAATTCGCCATAGACAGACTCATAACAAATCATAGTAGAAAATTTTCCAAACTTAGAAGAAAAATTAAATATAGAATCATTTTTACCATAGTTACCTACTAATCCTCCAACATAAATTGGGAATTTATGAAGAAAATATCCAAATAAATTTGGATAAGGAATTTTCTCTGCTCCAGGAACTAACTTTGACTTATGATATATCTTAGGATTTGAATTCGTATTAATCAACATTGAACTATTAAAAATATTATATCTTTCATTCAGTAATTCTTGATTATTATTTTTTAGATTAAATTTTTTATTTATTTGGCTTGTGGTAACTCCTGTAACAATATATTTATTTGAATCATTTTTTAATAAAGAATAAAATTTTTTAGTGAGTAAATAATCATCTATACTTGATTCTAAAAAATTTTTATGAAGGAAATTTTCAGGAAGTAAAATTATATTTGAATTAAAATTATTTAAGGAAATTAAGGAATCTACAATTTTAATTTGACTTGTTAATGGGAGTGAAAATTTTGTATGATATGGATCCAGGTTGGGTTGAACAACAGATATATTAATCTTATTTTTTTTTTTATTTAAATTTAGGTAATCAAAATTTCCAAAAAAAATTATAAAATGTGATATTAACATTGGTAATGTGATTAATAACATTCCAAAAATCAATTTTAAATCAATTCTAAATCTTAATTCGAAAAGTAATTTATAAATTGTAACATTAGATAACAAAATCCACAATGATCCTCCAAAAACTCCAGTATATTCATACCACTGGATCCAATTAATTGAACTTGAAAAAACATTCCCCAAAGTCAACCAAGGCCAACTCAAATCCCAATTTAGATGAAAATATTCAAATGAAATCCAAAAGAAAATAAAAAATAAATAAAAATGATTATTTCCAAAATAGTTTTTAACTAGTAACGAGATAAATATAACGCATGACATCAAAAATGCATTAAGAAAGCAAGCAAAAATTCCACCAAAGATATTTGCTTTTATAATCCATGAGGTGATTAAAAAATTAGCGACAAAAAAATTTATAAAAAAAATAAGAAAAATTTTAAAATAGTAATATTTCGTATTTCTTGAAAAATTATCAATCAAATAAAATAAAGGAATAAAAATAAAAAAAATTAGTATGGTATAGTTATTGGGAATCCATGAAAAATAAATCAAAAGAATTGATAATAATGACGAAAAAATATATCTTAGATTATTCATAATTTTCTACAAATATAACTATCGTGTTTAAAAATATTCCAAATTTTTTATCATTATTAAATTTATTTTTCGGAATATTATCTATAAAATATGTTTTTGAATATAATTTTAAATTAGTTTTAATATTTTCTTCTATTTCATTGTTCTGCGATTATTTTGATGGTTTCATTGCTAGGAAATATAAATTAGTAACAAATTTTGGAAAATATTTAGATTCATCTGCTGATATGGTTAGTTTTGGTATTTTACCAGGATTTATTTTAATGAAATTAATTGATAATTCTAATTTATATTTACTATCAAATTTAGCATTTTTAATACCGTTGTTTACAGCTATAAGATTAGCTAAATTTAATAATTCAAGTAAAATAAATTTTATTGGATTACCTTCGCCTATAAATAGCTATCAATTTGTTTATATTGCTTTTCTAACTCAATACCCTGAGTTAACAAAACTTAATTTTATGATGGAAACAGAAATTTTATTTTTATTAATCTTACTGTCGTCTTATTTATTAGTATCAAACATTAATTTTTTCTCAATGAAAAATATTAATATTCATAAAAAGTTCATTATATATTTATTTTTCTTATTAGTAATATTACTTGTTATATTTTTCAAATTAGATTCTATTTTATTGTTGATTTATTTATATATTTTTTTAAATATTTTTTTAAATATTTTAAAATTAAAACTATTTTAGTTTGAAATTTTCACCTAAATAAATTTTCTTTGCATCTCGATCATTTGCTAGTTCTATTGATTTTCCAGATTTAAAAACTCTACCCTCATATAGTAAATAAGACCTATCAGTTATTGACAAGGTTTCTCTTACATTGTGATCTGTGATCAATATTCCGATTCCTTTACTTTTCAAATATTTAATAATTTTTTGAATATCTTCAACTGATATGGGATCAACACCAGCAAATGGTTCATCCAATAAAATAAAACTTGGATTAACTGCTAAACATCTTGCAATTTCAGTTCGCCTTTTTTCTCCACCGGAAAGTAAATTTCCTTTAACTTTTCTTACTTTATTCAAATTTAATTCATCTAGAATTGAATCAAGATATTTTTTTTGGAGTTTATAACTGTTATCTGTCATCTCTAATATTGCTTTGATATTGTCTTCAACGGAAAGACCCCTAAATATTGAGGTTTCTTGAGGCAAATAACTAATACCTAACTTTGATCTTTTATGCATTGGTAATGAGGTAATATCATTATCATTAATTAATACATTTCCTTTGGAAGCCCTAATTAATCCCACAATTATGTAAAAAAAAGTAGTCTTACCAGCCCCGTTTGGACCAAGCAAACCGACAATTTCTCCGATATTTAAATTAATTGAAACATTATCTAAAACCTTTCTTTGAGAATAAAATTTTGTAATATTTTTAGCAGTTAAAATCATTGTTATTCATTGACATATTTCGATACAATTATACTAATTTCATACAAAAATAATAAAGGTATAGTTACTAAAATTTGACTTGAAATATCAGGTGGGGTAATAATAGAAGAAAATATTAAAGAAACTATAATAAAATGGGATCTGTATTTTTTCATAAATAAAGAAGATATAATACCAAATTTACTTAAAAAATAAACTAAAATAGGTAATTGAAATATTATTCCACAAGACAATGTTATTGATGAGACAATTGAAATGTAAGAACTTAAGTTAATATTATTTGCAACAAGAGGACTGACTTGATAGTTACCTAAAAAATTTATTGAAAGGGGTACTATTAAATAATACCCAAATAAAATTCCAATGAAAAATAGAATAGAAATAATAAATACGATACCTGAGGTTGATTTTTTTTCATTTAATGTTAGTGCAGGTCTAATAAAAAGCCATAATTCAAATACTAAATAAGGAAAGGAAAATATTATAGAAGCAATGAAACTAATCCAAATATGGGTAGTAAATTGACCAGACATATTTACATTCATTAAAATAAAAATTGGTTTTTTTATACATAATAAACTATCTAAGTTTATTAATGATGATAGTTTACACAAGAATTTGTAAGTAATAAAATTTGGAGATTTTGGGGCTAATATTAAGGTGTCAAATAATAACTCTTTATTGAAAAAAAATACTATCATAGAAATTAAAACAAGAGAAAAAGATCTTATTAAGTGTTTTCTCAATTCACTTAAATGATCTAAAAAAGTCATATTTTTTTCATTATGTTTCATTTTAAAACTTTTTTTAAATTATGTAATCAAAATCTAATATTAAATGATAAGAACAGTAATAATTTTTTGATTAAATATAAAGTTTGTTTATATTTATTATAAGACAAATAAAAATAAAAATGTCTATAATTAATAACAAAGTTATAGAAAAAGCTTTAAATGATTTTTTTGGTTTTAAAAACTTTAAAGGAAACCAATTAAATATCATTAAAAATTTATTAAGTGGGAAAGATACTTTTGTAATTAAGCCAACAGGGGGAGGTAAATCTTTATGTTATCAATTACCTGCTCTAATTTCTAATGGTACAGCAATTATTGTATCACCTTTAATTGCTTTAATGAAAAATCAGGTTGATACCTTAAGAGGCTTGACTAAAGAGAGTAATATTGCTCATGTTTTAAACTCTTCACTATCTAAAAAAGAGATAGATAATGTAAAGAATGATATTATAAATTTAAAAACAAAATTATTATATGTAGCACCAGAATCACTAATTAAAAAAGAGAATATTGACTTTTTAAAATGCGTTAATATATCTTTTTTTGCCATTGATGAAGCTCATTGTATATCTGAATGGGGACACGATTTTAGACCAGAATATAGAAATCTTAAAATTATCTTTAATAAGATTAAAAAAGTTCCAATAATTGCATTAACTGCAACTGCAACAGAAAAAGTAAGTATAGATATTTTAAAAAATTTAAGTATGCAGAGTGCAAGGGTATTTAAATCATCATTTAATAGAAAAAATTTATTTTATGATATAAGACCTAAAATTTTAAATGAAAGATCTCCTCAATATATCTCAAAACAAATTATAAAATTTGTAAAAGAGAATAATTATAAATCTGGAATAATCTATTGTCTAAGTAGAAAAAAAGTTGAAGAAATATCAAAAATATTGAATGTCAATGAGATAAATGCTTTACCATATCATGCAGGATTAGATTCTTCAACTAGAGCAAAACATCAAGACGCTTTTTTGATGGAAGAGTGTAATGTTATAGTCGCTACTATTGCATTTGGAATGGGAATAGATAAGCCTGACGTTAGGTTCGTAATCCATCATGACATACCTAAAAGTCTTGAATCATATTATCAAGAAACTGGAAGAGCAGGAAGAGATGGTGGAGAAGGAAATTGCATTGCGTTTTATAGTTATAAAGATATTGAAAAATTAGATAAATTTATGCAAGGTAAACCCATTTCTGAACAAGAGGTTGGTAGACAACTACTTCATGAAACCACCTCCTTTGCTGAAACTTCAATATGTAGAAGAAAATATTTACTTCATTATTTCGGTGAATATTTTGATAGCAATTTTTGTAACAAGTTATGTGATAACTGTAAAAATCCAAAAATAGAAGTTGAAGCTAAAAATGATGCTAAAATAATACTAGATGCTATTTTTGAAGGAAAAGAAAAATATAAGTTTAATGATATTATAAATATTTTGATTGGAGAAAAAACAAAATTAATTACAGATTATCGAACTGAAAATTTAAATTCTTTTGGCAAAGGAAAAAATAAAAGTAAGAACTATTGGAACTCAATATTAAGACAACTAATAATTAATAGTCATATAACTAAATCCATTGAATCATATGGATTACTTAAAATAACAAAAAAAGGATATGATTTTAGAAGTTCTCCTGAATCATTTATGATTACTGAAGATACTGATTATTCTAAATTAACTGAAACCTCAAATTTCAATAGTCTAAAAAATGAAGCATTGGATAATACTCTAGTTACCATGTTAAAAATTTTAAGAAAAAGCGTTTCTAAAAAATACAAGTTACCTCCCTATGTCATATTTCAAGATTTTTCAATTAATGAAATGGCAATTCACTATCCAACTTCTATTGATGAACTCAAAAATATAAATGGAGTTGGGAATGGAAAAGCAATAAAGTATGGAGAAGAGTTTATTAAATTGATATCAAAATATGTTAGTGAAAATGAAATTATAAAACCAGAAGATATGGTTATAAAATCACTTGTAAATAAATCATCTATAAAAGTTTATGTAATACAAAGTACTGATAAACAAATTCCATTGGAAGATATTGCTGAGACAAAAGGATTATCAAAAATTCAATTAATAAAAGAAATTGAAGAAATAGTTAACTCAGGAACAAAAATTGATATAAATTATTACTTAGAGCAATATATTGACCAAGAAAGCCAAAAAGAAATAATAAATTTTTTTAAAGAGGATTATAAAAATAATTCAATTGAAAATTTAATTAAAGAATTTGATGGAGAATATGAAGAAGAAGAGATAAGATTAATGAAAATTAAATTCTTATCTGATTACGCAAATTAATTAAGTGATTTGAAAACTAAATTTGACATTAATTTTGTTCCAACTTTTAATGCATCATCATCAATATTGAATCTTGAGTTATGCACACCGTGTATTATCCCTTTTTTTTCATTTCTTACTCCAATTCTAAAATAGCAAGAAGGTACCCTGTGACAATAATATGCAAAATCATCTGATGTCATTCGAATAGGAATTTTGACTACATTTTCATTACCAATAATTTTTTTAAACAAATTAATTGAATTTTGAGTAAGCTTCTCATCATTTATTAGAACAGGATAACCTTTTTTAATAATTATTTCTCCCTCTGCATTTTTAGATATCAAAAAATTTTTAACAAAACTTTTAATTTTATTGTGAAGGTCATTTCTCCAATTTTCATCAAGAGTTCTGAAGGTTCCCATTGCGTTAACTTCACTTGGTATAATATTTGTAGATCCATCAGAAAATATTTTACCAAATACAAATATATACTTAGAATTATTAGATAATTTATGGACAAATTTTTGTAATTCAATTAACAATTCAGATATAATATTAATTGGATTTATATATTGATTAGGAAGTGCAGCATGACCTCCTTTTCCTATAACTTTCAAAAATAATTCATCACATGCAGACATATAAATTCCTGATCTTAATCCTACTTTACCTACATTTAATGAAGGAAAAACATGTAAAGCATAGATCTCATCAATTTTAGGATTTGACAAAATACCATTTTTAATCATTATTGAGGCACCCCCAGGAAGAAGTTCCTCTGCAGGTTGAAAAATTAATTTAACTGTACCTGAAAATGATAATTTTAATTCATTTAGCACGTAAGCTGTGCCTAATAAGCAAGACATATGAACATCATGACCACAAGCATGCATGACTCCATGATTTTTAGATTTATATTCTATCAAATTATCCTCAATAATTGGCAATGCATCTAATTCAGCTCTTACAGCAATACATTTGGAATTTGGATTTTTACCTCTTATTAAAGCAACTAATCCAGTAGGACCTATTTTTTTTATATCTGTTACCCCAATTGTTTTTAATGTATCAATAATAAAATTTGAAGTTTCAAACTCTTTAAATGAAAGTTCAGGATTAGAGTGAATTTTCTTTCTCCATGAAATTATTTTTTCAAAAATATTATCTACAATTAAATTAATTTTGTTTATCATTTTTTTTCATATTTCGAGCAAGCAACCATCTTATGAAAGCTTCAGGCATAATTTTCATAAGAATTAGTAAAACTTTGGCTCCAATTCCAGGAATAATAACACTTTTTCTTCTAAACATTGAATAAATAATGTAAGAAGCTACAATGTTAACATATAAACTTGTCCATTTGGCTATGTTTCCACTTGCATTTATTCTTTTAACAACAGCAGAATTTGTATATACTCCTGCAGGACAAGAAACAGATACTTGAATTGATTCAGATTTTAGTTCTGTATATAGAGATTTTGAAAAAGAATAAATAAAACTTTTAGATGCTGAATACAGTGCTTTATAAGGTATAGGTCTGTAACTACCAAGACTGCTCATATTTAAAATGTATGATTTATCAAATTTTTTTAATTCAGGTAAAAATAATTTAGTAAGCTGGATCATTGGCATAATATTAAGTCTGACTAAATTATCATCAAAATTTATTGAAGTTTCTTGAAATGATCCAGAATAACCAATACCTACATTATTTATCAAAATTTGAACTTTTAAATTATTAGTTTTGCAAAAATCATAAATTTCAGTATAGCTACTTGGATTAAGAAGATCTTTACAAAGAATTTTACAATCTATATTATATTTTGAAATAATTTTATTTTTTAATAGTTCAAGTTCATTAAATTCTTTAGAAATTGCAATAGATGAAATTCCCCTAGATGCTAATTCTAACGCAATAGCTTTACCTATTCCCTGACTTGCACCAGTTATTAGGCAATATCCTGGGATTTTTTTTTGGGATTTTTTTTTCATTTACTATAATATTTTACAAACATAATTAAACTAATATGTTTAAAAGAATTATTTTTACTTTAAAAAATAAAATGATTAAATTAAAAAAATTTATTTTTAATAATTTTCAGGAAAACACTTATATTATCTTCGATGAAACAAACGAATGTGTGATCATAGATCCTGGATGTAATTCAAAAATAGAAGATGATATGATATTGTCTTATATTAACTCTAAAAATTTAAAACCAGTTGAACTTTTAAATACTCATTGTCATTTAGACCATGTTTTTGGCAACTATTTATTTCAAAAAGAATATTCATTAATTCCAAAATTTCATAAACTAGATTTGCCATTGTATGTAAATCAAAAAAATATTGCTGATTCATATGGCATTAAATTTAATATTCCCAATTATAAGTCATTACATATAGATGAAAATGACAAAATTTATTTTGGACATAATTTTTTAGATATATTATTTACACCTGGACATTCTCCAGGACATTTATGTTTTTTTAATAAAAAAGAAAATATATTAATTTCAGGAGATCTAATTTTCCAATTAAGTGTTGGAAGAACAGACTTACCTTTGGGTAATTTTCAAGATTTAATGAACTCAATTAATAAAAAAATTATTAATTTAAATGATGACATGAAAATTTACCCGGGCCATGGAAACAATTCAAATATTGGTTTTGAAAAAAAAAATAATCCATTCATACGCGATCATATTGATATTTGAGTTAAAATAATTAATTGATCATTTTTTTAAAATGTATTTACTTTTTTTTAATTCAATTATTTAGATATTTAACCTTATTTAACCAATTTTTTAAGGTTATACTAGTAAAGACAAATTACTAACTAAAAACTCAACCTTTCTGATTAAAACAATTAGTATTATTTGAAAATATAAGTTTCTAAATTTTTTGAATAATCAAAAAAAATAAATGGATAAAAAATATAATTTTTAGGTCAATCGAGAAGGTAAATTATTTTTTATTTTACTAAAATCAAATTAGCAAGATTAAAACTTAACTAACATTCTTAATATAAAATTTCTGCCTGCTTGAGGATAATAAAAATTTTCTACTGTTCTCTCTCCACCATAAACATAACCCCATGTATATCCATTATTTTCATATAACTCATTAAATAAGTTGTTTACCAACAAGGCAAATGTGGTTTCCTTAAACAAACCTTCATTAATTGTATATTTTAACTGTAAATTAAATATTGTATAAGAATTTAATTTCCGAGATTCTGTTGATGTATTATCTAAAAATTGATCTCCAACATGCTTACCAAATAAATTAACACTTACTCTATCTAATGGAGTGTATAGTAATCCCGCAGAAGCTATAATATTTGGAGAAAATGCTAAATCAGTATTGCTATGTTCGATTATGTCTTGTAAACCATCTTCACGATCATAATTATCAAGATATTCGTTAAATTCTTTTATTTTATTTTTACTTAAAGTCGTATTACCATTAAAGATCAACTTGTCTGAAATTCTGAAGCCAGCTTCGAGTTCTAAACCTGCCCTATAACTCTCATCTACATTTGTTCTAGTATAATCACCTACATCATTTATTTGTCCAGTCAATACTAATTGATCAGTATAATACATATAATATATATTAGCATTTATCATAAAATTTTGACCTTTGTAACGATATCCTGATTCAAAATTTACTAGTTTTTCAACTTTAGGTTGATTTTGAGGTGTATTTTCTCTAAAATCTTTTCTGACTGGTTCTCTATTAGCTACAGCTAAAGAGGCATAAGCATTATTTCTTTCATTAAAATCATACATAAATCCTGCTTTTGGATTGAAAAAATTAAAATTTCGAGTTTGATTAACTTCTTCTATTGATCCATTCACATCATCAATTCCTAAAAAATTATAATTTATGAGTCTAAATTGTAAATCACCATAAAGAGTTAAATCATCAAAATTATAGTTACTCTTGATATAAGTATGAGCCTCAAACTTTTCAGCATCATTATCATAGTAGCGATCTCTTATCTGACTATTAGAAGAATATTCCGCCCAAATAATTTCTCCAAAATGCCCTCCTTTGTATTGATTCGCACCACCACCAAAAATTACATTAAATTCATTTTTATCATAACTAAGGGAAAAAATACCTCCAAAGAAATGATTATCTAACCATCTTCTTCTAATTAAATCTGTAGTGTTAATTGTATCTCCCGATATAAAAATTGTATCGAGCCCATAATCTACAAAATCTTCGTCTACTTTATATTGCTCAAAGTATCCTCTTCCTCTTGTATAATGAGCTGCAGTCGTAAGGTTAAAGTTATTATTGAAAGAACGATTAAAATGTAACTGGTAGTGATCTTGTTGATAATTGTCAACCTCATTATCATAGGTATAGAAGTTGTATTTACGTCCAGAATTTAGTAGGTTATCACGATCACTTCCATAAATATAATTTCTATCTGCATAGGCTATAATATCCTCTTCAATTCCATGGACAACAGATTCTGGTGTACCATACCAAGCTTGAGAAGTTTTTTCTTTTCCACTAAACAAAGTAGCACGAAGGATTGATTTATCTCCTAACAAAGCTCCCGAGAGATAATAAGATTTAAGATCTGCATCAGATCGGTCTACGTAGCCATCAGATTTAATCCTAGATAAACGAGTATCAAATATGAACTTATCTTTCAATAAACCAGTTCCAGCTTTAACAGTATTTCTCCAAGTGTTAAAAGATCCATATGAATTATCAGATGTACTATAAGGTTCTTTATTTAATGTATTTGTCTGAACATTGATACTGGCTCCAAATGCAGATGCTCCATTAGATGAAGTACCTACTCCACGCTGAACTTGTATATTATTTATAGACGAGGACAGATCAGGCATATTAACCCAATACATTCCATGAGACTCAGAGTCATTAATTGGGACCCCATTTATTGTTACATTAGTTCTCGTAGGATCTACTCCACGAATTCTAATTCCAGTATAACCAACACCAGCTCCTGCATCTGAAGTAACAACTGTAGATGGAGTTGCACTTAAAATATAGGGTAAATCTTGACCGAAATTACCTTGTTCAATTTCTTTAACTTGTAATTCTGAGTATGTGGTCGGTGTTTTTTCATTAGCTCGTATTGCAGAAACAGTAACCTCGTTTATTAACTTGGAATACTTAGTCAAAACGATTGATAGATTGAGATCTTTTTCAGTGAGTTTTACTTTTTTAATTATGGGCTCAAATCCAATAAGTGATATATTTAATTGATAATCACCTGGATCAAGTTTACTAAATTCAAAAGCTCCATATCTATTGGTATAAGTTTTAAAAAAAGTTTCAAAAATTTCTACTTTAACATCAGAAATAACCATTCCATCTTTTCCTTTTACAATACCTTTTATGGTATTTTGAGAAAAGGCCATAATAGGCAGAAATAAAATAAAAAAAAATGATTTTGAAAATATACTTGGTTTCATATTCTTATAAAATATTAATCAAGAATAAGGGGCTAATTTTGATCGTATTAGTTTAACTTATTTAACAAAATTTCCTTCGCAGGCATTATCCTGAGCAGGTTATATGGGTATAATCTCAGCCTTTTAATATAAAAAAAAGCACCCCTTTTTGAGATTTAGAATTGACAAAATTAGAGAATATTTCTATATTTCTCAATAATTTGAATACTTTTTTTTACTCTTTTTAAATGGTCTCCATTCACAACAATAAAATTTTTATTGTGTTTTATTAAAGATGATTTATAAAGCTCAAAAAGATTTGTTCTTGAATTTGGATTTTCTCTAAGCTTATCCTCTTCCCAGGGAATATCTGGGGTACATAAAATATGTAAATCAAAAAAATCTTTTGCAGTAAATTCCTGGATTAATTTTGAAATATTTTGGTATTTATATTTAGACCATACTTCTAATACACAAAAATCTGTATCAGATATAAGAGGATTAAATGAAGATGACAACAAGCTATTCATTTGACCTAATGCAATTAAATCTAAATCTGATTGTTTGTAAGATCTATTTTTACCCTTTAAGAATGTACGGGCATATTCAGGAATAAAAGGCACATTAAAATAATCTGATAGTGCAGTGCAGAGTGTTGTTTTACCCGAAGATTCAGGACCTGTTGTAGCAATTCTTAACATTTATTTTGTCTTTTATATTCATTTTGCCAGGTAATAAAACCATATAAAGCAAGAAGTGAAAAAACCCCATACTGAACTGCAGTTAAATAATAAGAACGTTCTGCATAGAGATACATAGAAACCAAATCTATAAAAATCCAATAGATCCAATTACCAATTATTTTCTTAGTAACCATGTAAGTTGCAACTAAGCTGAAACAAGTAGTTCCTGCATCAATATAAGGATTGACTTGATTACTATATTTATCAAATATGAAACCAAGATTCAAAGTAATAATTGAAGAGAATATGATTATAATTAGATGTTTGTAAAAACTCCATTTTTTGATATTAAAATGATTTGAATTCAAATCTTTCCATGAAAGCCAACCAATAACTGCCATTACAACATAAAAAAGTTGTAAAATAGATTCTATGTATAATTGACTAATATAGCAAAGGTAAACAAAGAGTGAAGATCCTATAAAAGCAAATAGCCAACATAAGAGCATCCTCTTTGCTGCGAGAAAAACATATATGGTAGTAGAGAATACAGCAACAAATTCAATAAAAGAGGTTTCAACAATTCCACCCCATAAACTATTAAAAAAAGAAATCATGAGTCTGAATATTTATTGAATTTATAATGATATTTTGTTATTGACATCTTTAATGTTCTCACTATTTTTAAAATTAATAATTTATTAATAATACTAAAAGTATATTTAGATTAATATCGATCAAGAATATACCTATCAAACATAATTTATTTAAATGGGTTTAGTCTAAAGATATTATTGTACATAAAGTATTTAAAACTTAAATAAATAAAGAACTTTGAATTTTTAATTAAAATATTTGTTTAATTAGTCTTAAATTATGAGTGTGAATTTTTAAATCAACATTAAATATTCCTTGTTGATCAAGTTTATCAATTCTAACTTTACCACTTGAATGGATAATCCTTTTGTTTTCTAAAATGATTCCAACATGAACTATTTTGCCATCTGAATCATCAAAAAAAGCTAAATCACCAGCCTCAGCCTCATCCACAAAACTTAATGTTTTTCCACATTCAACTTGTTTAACTGAATCTCTTGGTAAGTTAATTCCATTTAATCTGTATACCATTTGAGTAAATCCAGAGCAATCTATACCAAATGGTGTTCTACCTCCCCACAAATACGGGGAATTTAAATAAATATATGCAGAATTAATAATTTGATTTTTTTTAGAATTCTCTTGTATTCTGTGAGCATTATCAAAACTATAAATAGTGTTGTTTAAATTGAATTTACCATTGTTATAATTTGGTAAAATCGAACCAATTATGATAGGAATCATGTTACCATTTTCTGAAGAAATCGCATCAATTAAATTATTATTTATATATAATTCATTTGAACATAAATGATCATATTCTTTTTTATTAATTTCAATAACTTGATTTGATAAAATCCAACCTGAGTAACTGTCATGAAACAACTCAACTTTCAACCACTTAGATTTTTTCTTTAAAACCTTGAAATGTTCACCAAATAAGATTTGATTAATAATTTCAAAATTATTACCAGAATCAGATCTCATAGGAATTACGTTTAAATTTGATATACCAAAAAGCATATTTAAATTATTAGCAAATTACTTTTTTAATATTATTGCAGAACCACCTCCACCTCCATTACAAATAGATGCTAAACCATATTTTCCATTCTTTTGTCTTAAAACATTAATCAAAGTTACAATAATTCTTGAGCCTGAACTTCCAAGTGGGTGACCTAATGATACTGCTCCTCCATTGACATTTACAATATTAGGATTAATTTTTAATTTTTTAATATTAGCTAATCCAACAACAGAAAAAGCTTCGTTTAATTCAAAAAAATCAATTTCATTAATATTTAAATTTATTTTAGATAATGCTTTCAATGAAGCATTAGTTGGAGAAGTTGTAAACCAAATTGGATCCTGAGAATGATCAGAAAATGAGACAATCTGAGCAAGTGGTTTTAGATTCAATTGATTAATTTTTTTTTCTGACATTAAAATCATGGCTGAAGCTCCATCATTTATTTTTGAGGAATTTCCTGCAGTTATTGTTCCATTAGTCTTAAAAGCCGTTCTTAAATTTTTAAACTTTTCAACATCAAGTTTTGAAAATTCTTCATCTTTT
>NZJX01000020.1 GCA_002692065.1 Flavobacteriales bacterium
ATCCAATCTCTTAATCTATCAGGATTAGGTTTATAATAGTCAGTTATTATTGAGTATGTTTTCCAACAATCTGATTTTTCACTTACAAAGTTTATATTTAATTAGTTAAATAAAGTTCTATGAACTAGATAACTATTTCTCTTTACGATTAAATTTTATTTATTACTAGTGATATTAAAATTTTATATTTTACTTTCATATTGTCAATTTCATAATTAATTATTAAGCCATTGATATATTAATAGATCAATTTTTTTATATTAGTAGATATAATTTTATTCATTTTAATTTAAAAAAATTAAATTGATTAAATTTGTATACGTAAATGAATATTGATTATGAAGAGGTTTTTTTGTTTAATTCTATTCTTATTTTTTAACTTTAGCTTAACTGCTCAAATAGCTATTGCCTATGATGAACCTTACGATAGTATTGATTCTCTTATTAGTTTGATTATAGGAGATGGAGTATCTTATTCAAATGTAACTCTTAATAATAATTCTCTCGGGACTCAATTCGCCTCTATTGGCTATTTTGATGGATCAAATTCAAATATTGGAATCGATTCAGGAATTGTAATTTCAACTAAAACAATTGGATCAATTCAAAATGGTTTCCAGGGCTCAATTCCAAATACTTTAAATTATGATGATGATTTAGAACAAATTCTAGAAAATATAAGCTCATCTGAACTTATTAATACATCATTAAGTAATCTAATTATTTTAGAATTTGATTTTATCCCCATTTCTGATACTGTCTCATTTAACTATGTTTTTGCCTCTGACGAATACCAAGATAATGTTTGTTCCCCTAATCCTGATGTATTTGGCTTTTTCTTATCTGGTCCTGGGATTAATGGACCTTTTTCTAACAACGCTATAAATATTGCTTTAGTTCCTGACCCTATAATAATTGGATCTTATACAAATACTCCTGTTAATATAAATTCTATTAATTCTGGTAGTGTCGGAAATTGTATTTTATGTCAAAATGATAATTGTTTTGATTTAGATCCTAACTGGTCTGATTATTCAAATTTATTTGTCAATAATCTTTCACAAGATCTTGTCAGTATAAATGGTTTTACCACACCACTATCTGCATTTTCAATTGTCCAATCATGTCAAACTTACCATATGAAAATAGCAATTTCTGATGTTAGTGATGGATTAAATGGTTCTTCTCTTTTCATTGAACAAAATTCTTTTTCTTCTCAAATTTCTGAAATAAGTATTGATCATATTCCAAGCTCTAATGTACCAAATATTCCAGATTCAATTATATATGAAAACTGCGGAGTTGCCAATATTAAATTTACTAGACAACTTGGAGATACATCTGACGTAAATATATCCTTCAAGCTGTCTGGAACAGCTCAAGGAAATGGTGTAGATTATGATATATATTCTGATTCGTTAACTTATCAAAATGGGTTATGGACAATAACGATAATTTATCCCAATAATGAAGCGAATTTAGAAATTACCACTTATGATGATAATTTAAATGAGGGAAACGAAACTATTAAATTTGATATTGATCAGTACTATGAGGGCTGTGTACCAATTAATGATCAAATTATCAGTTTTACAATTAAAGATCAACCCAATTTAGAGCTCTCGTTAACAAGTGACACTGCAGTATATTGCCCTGGTGACTTAGTTGAATTGAAAGCACAGCTTATGGGTGGTGTAGGAGAAATTGCAGATATCGACACATCATATTTTTATGAGTGGGATCATATAGGTTTAAACCCTACTCAGCCAGTTTTTCCTCAAATAACTTCTACATATTATGTAAAAGCAACTGATATCTGCAGAAATACAATACTTCAAGATTCAGTTACTATTTTTGTTCCTTCATACCCAGAATTAAAAGCTGAATCTGAGATTAAATTATTATGTGAATATCAAAAAGAAGAATTATGTGTTATAAATATTGAAGGTGGTGAGGGAAGCTATTTCTATCAATGGTCAAATGGTGATCAAAATATTTGCACAGTTGACTATCCAGGAGAATATTCTGTGACTGTATCAGATAATTGTGGTATCTCAGAAGATATAGTTGGTAGAATTTATTATGATTATGTTCCAGATCCTTTTTTTGAAAGTTTAAATATACCTCATTCAAATTTTGGAGTGGAATTTAATAATTATACAGAAGTTAATCTTTATGATCCTGATTATATTCTCATAAGCGATAATAATTCACTTGATTTTTCCTGGGATTTTGGGGATGGGAACTTCAGCAATTATCAAAATTGTGAACATATTTATCAAAATGAAGGAAATTATCAAGTTATTTTGAAAATTATTTCTCCTATTGCAAGATGTGAAAAGACTTACTCAGAATATATTAATCTGAAAAGTGATTTTTACTTTTATTCTCCAGACGTTTTTACTCCTAATAACGACGGATTAAATGATAAATTTAAAATATTTGTCAATGGTGTTAGGAAATTTAACCTATATATATATGATAGATATGGTAATTTAGTTTTTGAAACCGATAAAATAGACAGAACCTGGGACGGAACAAAAAAAGGCAAATTGTTACCTCAAGGAAATTATTCATTTAAATGTTTAATGGTAAAAGAAAATGATATTGTTGAATTTAAAAAATTTGGATCAATTAAATTAATTAGATAATTATGAATTTTAAATTAACTATTTTCATTTGTATGTCTTCCTGCTTCATTTGTAAATCTCAAATTCAAGTTGATTGTAATCCTCCCTATGATAATGCTACTCAATTAGTAAATTTACTTGTGAATGGAGTTCCCTTTTCAAATGCAACTTTATCCTCAGGAACATGTGGTGCTGGATATTTTGATGATACAAATTCTAATATTGATTTATCAAGTGGTCTAGTAATGGCAACAGGTGGATTAGAATCATTAATACCAGGAAATTTTGGCGGAGGGATTGGAGGTGCAGGATCCGATCCTGACTTAACTCTTCAACTTGATTTAGTTGGATCTTCTTCAACAAATTTAAATAATTTAGTTATTTTAGAGTTTGATTTTGTCCCAAATTCCGATCAAATATCTTTTCAATATGTTTTCGCTTCAAATGAATATCCTGGATATACATGTTCTAATTTTAATGATATTTTTGGGTTTTTTTTATCTGGTCCAGGTATTAATGGACCATTTACTAATAACGCTATAAATATAGCTTTGGTTCCAGATCCCAACAATCCAGATAATTTTACTAATACACCTGTTACTATTAACTCCATTAACAGCGGAGTTGCTTCAGGTTTGAGCTCTGATGCTTGTGAAAGTATTGATCCAAATTGGGAATCTTATTCAATATTTTTTACAGATAATAATGCTCAAGAATATGTTAATATGCCAGGATTTACAGTCCCCCTTGTAGCTACTGCCTCTGTAATTCCTTGTGAAACTTATCATATTAAATTAGCTATAGCTGATGTTTCAGATGGTGCATTAAATTCTGCAGTATTTTTATTAGAAAATAGTTTTAGTTCAGTAGGGGTATCTATTGATTCTGACAGTGAATATGGACCATACATTGGAAATGATACTACCCTGGTTGAAGGTTGTTTTAGTGGGGAATTATTTTTTGAACTTAATCAACCAATTAATACCAATTACATTATTGATTTTTCTGTTGGAGGTTCAGCTGATGACGGAATTGATTTTGAGCAAATAGGAACTCAAGCTGTAATCATTGCTGGGCAAACATCTACCTCAATACCCATAATACCATTTTATGATGGTATTTTTGAGGGTAATGAGGATATAATTGTATCAGCTACAATATCTGATGGATGTAATGAAGAAGATGTTGATTATATATTTAATATTGTAGATAGATCAGAGTTATTCCTTGAAATGCCATTAGATACATCTTTTTGTCCAGATGATCCTGAAATAATATTATCTCCTAATTTATCAGGAGGTATTTATCCATTAAGTTATCAATGGTTCTATAATGGATTACTTTACTCTAACCAAGAGCAAATTTCAGTTACTCCTGAAAATTTGGGAACATATAGTTTTATTGCTACTGACTTATGCGATTCTCAAGTAAACGGTCAATTATCAACTTTTTTATTAGAGCCCGAAGAACCACTTTCAATATTTTCATCCTATACTAATATTGAATCATGCTTAAATGATGACTTTTCAACTGACATTTTAGTTAATGGTGGAGTAGGAACTCCAAATATAACTTGGTATTTAAATGGGAATTTATATTCTGATTCAATGAATTTTAATATTCCTACTGATATCCCATATGAATTTAATTTTGAGTTGATTGTTAATGATGAGTGCTCAAACATTGTCTCAGAGATCTATAACATTAATATTATGGATTGTTTTGTACCTAATGTTTTTACTCCCAATAATGATGGAGAAAATGATTATTTTTATATAAATTTTGGAGATATTGTAAATAATGTTAGAGTTCGTATTTATAACAGATGGGGAGAAGTTGTTTATTCAGGAGTTCATTACGAGCTATGTGACGAAAAAAGTGGAGAATATTGTTGGGATGGTATTCATATGTCAGAAAAAGATATATGTCCAGAAGGAACTTATTTTTATACAGTGGAATATTTAGATGGAAGAGAGAATAAGGGATATGTTCATTTATTCAGATAGTTTTATGTTTTTAACTTCTTTTTTCGAGCTGCTGGAAATAAAATATTATTTAAAATTATTCTGTATCCTGGAGAGTTGGGATATAAATCAAGTTCAGTTTGAGGGTCTCCAACTCTGTGTTGATAATCTTCAGGATCATGCCCACCGTAGAAAGACCACATGCCTTTTCCATATTTTCCATGAATGTATTTTGCCTCATTTGCACCCTTATTTTCTCCTAGTATTATTACGCTTGATTTTATTAAATTTTTGTTAAAAGCAGTTGTTTGCCCCATAAAACCTTTAATGATTCTTGAGTGATTTTGAGTTAAGATAGTTGGAATTGGATCCCATTTAGCAGAGAACTCAAATAATGTAAAAAAATCGGCGTTTTTATCAATTTTTCTTGTTCTAGTGACATCGATATCAGAAAATTCATAAATATTTGGGTTTTCAATTAATTTAAAATTTTCAAATGCAATTGTATTTTCATAATTCAATTTTTCATTGTTATTTTTAGTTAAACCATCTCCATCAAACATATAATCACATATGTCAAGATTTTCAGCTGAAAGGCAGATATCATATGAATCAGTTGCAGAACACATTGCAAATAAAAACCCCCCTTCAAATAAAAATTCTTTAATTTTTAATGAAACTGCAAGTTTTTGTTTAGAAACTTTATTAAACCCTAATAAATTTGCACGGTTTTCAAAACTTCTTTTTTGGTCAATATACCATGGAGTATTTTTAAATGAAAAATAAAATTTGCCATATTGACCTGTAAAATCTTCATGATGTAAATGAAGCCAGTCATAAATAGGTAAAATATTTGATAAAATTTCCTCATCATATATTACATCATAAGGGATTTCAGCATATGATAAAACAAGAGTAACAGCATCATCCCAAGGTTGATTTTCTTTGGGAGAGTATACTGCTATTTTTGGATAAGTTTCAAGTTTAACTATGTCAGCATTATTCCCTAATAAATTAATTTCTTCAATTATTTCATTTTTATAGTCATCAGAAACTATTTCAAATGACACATTCCTTAGAATACAAACTTTTTCAATTTCTCTATTGTAATTTATTAAAAAACTACCTCCTTTGAAGTTAAGCAACCAATCTACATTCATATTTTTTTGGAGAGAAAAATAAGCTATGCCATAGGCTTTTAAGTGATTTTTTTGTTTATTATTCATTGGAATTAAAATATTAGTTCCAAATATTTCAATTGAACAAGACAGAATAATAATTAAATAAAATATAATTTTCATATTAATTCAATTATTCATCTTGGAGGAAAATTCATTAGAAAAATCATTATTAATTTCAAGATTTGAAAATTGGGCTAAACTTGCAGTAAACTTTAATTTTATGTTATCAAGACCACCATTTCTGTGTTTTGCAATGATGAATTCCCCTTGACCACTACATGGAGTTCCTTGATCATCATCCCATTCTGTTAGACCATAATATTCTGGTCGATAGATAAAACTTACTATATCAGCATCTTGTTCAATTGCTCCAGATTCTCTTAAATCTGATAGTAAGGGTCTTTTACTTCCTCCTCTTGTTTCAACAGCTCTACTGAGCTGAGATAACGCAACAACTGGAATACTTAATTCTTTAGCAATACTTTTAAGGGATCTTGAAATTGTTGATATTTCTTGTTCTCTATTTCCCTTGTTTTCTTTTCCAGCAGTCATCAATTGTAAGTAATCAATTACTATAATTTTTACATTATTTTGAGATACTAATCTTCTGCATTTTGCTCTAAGATCAAAAATTGATAGTGATGGAGAATCATCAATATAAAGTGGAGCCTCTTCTAATTTTTTTATTTTGGAATGTAGTTGTTGCCATTCATAATTTTGTAATTTACCTTTTCTAAGTTTTTCAGAGGATAATCCTGTTTCTGACGAAATTAATCTTGTAATTAATTGAATTGAAGACATCTCTAGTGAAAAAAAAGCAATGGGTGTATTATAGTTAATCGCTATATTTCTTGCCATTGATAATACAAATGCTGTTTTACCCATTCCAGGTCTACCAGCAAGTATTATCAAATCAGATGATTGCCAACCAGCAGTGACATTATCTATTTTATAAAAACCGGAAGAAATACCACTTAATCCCTCTTCTTTTGAAACAAATTCAATTCTTTTAATGGCTTCTCTAACTAACGATTGAGCAGAATCATAATTTTTTTTAATATTTCCATTAGCAATATCAAATAATTCACTTTCAGCTTTATCAAGTAAATCTAGAACATCTGTGGATTCATCGTAAGCATCTTGAATAATATTGCTTGATACATTAATTAAAGTTCTTTGAATATGCTTTTGAACGATGATTCTTGCATGAAATTCAATATGAGATGAAGATGCAACTTTTTCAGTTAGATTTGCAATTTTCAGATCTCCACCGCATAATTCTAGTTTATTTTTTTTTCTTAGACCATCTGATACTGTTAAAATATCTATAGGTTGAGAATTAGCAAATAAAGTTTTAATTACAGAGTAAATTTCTTGGTGAGCTTCTTTGTAAAAACATTCTGGTTCAAGTATATCGATAACTTCATTAAGAGCATTTTTATCAATCATTAATGCACCAAGAACTGCTTCTTCAAAATCTATGGCTTGAGGGGGAAGTTTGCCTTGACCTAATAATTTAATATTAGTAGTATTAAAAAGTTTGTTTTTATTTTTTAAGTTAGAGTTGTTTTTTGCCATTATAAAATTATATTGTATCCTATTTATTCAAATTTAATATAAATTTTATAATTTAACTTTTAGTTTTAGATTAATTCCAATAAATATTTAACTAGAAGTTAAATAATAATTATATTTGTTTAATATGAAAAAAATAAATTTATTTCTACTAATCTTGTTGACTTTATCTAATTCATGCAAAAAAGATAAAAGTGATAACGATATTAATGAATTTGAAGAAATAGCAGGATGCACAGATGAGAATGCAAATAATTTTAATAGTTTAGCTACTTTAGATGACGGATCATGTGAATTTTCATTGTTTAATCAATTTAGTGGTAATTGGAATATCGTTAGTTTAGAATATCAAATTAATATTGATTTAAATAACGTTAATCTTGAATCTTTAGAAGAAATTAATCCTTTGATTACAAACTTTCTACCTTTCATTGGAAATAACCTATCATTTGACGGAACAGCTGACAATGTAGGTTCGTTAAATCTTAATAATTTAGGCTATTATGAATCAGAAATTTCTTTTAATACTGAGCCAATAAATATTTTATCGTTTGAGATACCGGGTTTCCCACTTAATTTGACCAGTAACGGAAATTGGGAAATTTCTAATAATAATGAAATAATAACTTTAAATGATTCAAATAGTGGTTTAGAGCAAACTTTTAACATAATATCATTTTCTGATAATTTTGCTCTGATAAGAGGAAATAATATTCCATTTGATATAGGACAATTTGGTAATTTTGGTATTTCACTTGAGTTGACATTAATTAAATAATTTTATTTATTTTTCCTTGTAAACTCCCATTTTTTCAAACTTATTTACTCTTAGTTTAATTCTTTTTCTAAAATCAATGTTATTTAATTCATTTAGATCATCTAAAATTATTTTTTTAACTTTTGAAAAAACTTCTTTAGGGTTATATTGAGCTCCACCCTCAGGTTCTTGAATAATATTATCTATTAATTTATTATCAAACATATCTTGTGCTGTAAGTTTTAAAGATTCTGCAGCTTCTTGTTTAAAATCCCATGATCTCCATAGAATTGATGAACACGACTCAGGGGAGATGACAGAATACCATGTATTCTCTAACATATGGATTTTATCACCAATACCAATACCTAATGCACCTCCAGAAGCTCCTTCACCAATTATAATTGATACAATAGGTATTTTTAATTTAAACATTTCAAATAAATTTCTGGCAATAGCTTCACCCTGACCTCTTTCCTCTGCCTCTAATCCAGGATAAGCACCTGGAGTATCAATTAATGTTATTACTGGTATATTGAATTTTTCAGCTAATTTCATCAATCTTAGGGCCTTTCGATATCCTTCTGGATTAGCCATTCCAAAATTTCTATACTGTCTAAGTTTAGTATTAATACCTTTCTGTTGTCCAATTATCATAACTGATAAATTATTTATTTTACCCAATACTCCAATCATTGCCTTATCATCTTTAATATTTCTATCACCATGAAGTTCAATGTAATTGTTTTCAGTTAAAAAATTAATATAGTCTAAAGTATATGGTCTATTTGGGTGTCTAGATATTTGAACTTTTTGCCAAGGAGATAGATTTCCATAAATCTTCTTTTTTAAAGTTTTCAATTTTTTTTCTAACTCATCTACTGTTGAATTAATGTTTATATTGTTTTCTTTACCTAATTGTTTAACTTTCATAAGTTGATCTTCAAGATCAACAATTGGTTTTTCGAAATCTAATCTTTCCATATATTTAATTTAAAATTGAAAATTAATAATAATTAATATTAAATAATAATTACAATTGTTAATTTTGACAGAATAAATTAAAATATGATTCTTTTTTCACCTGCAAAAATAAATTTAGGATTGAGAATTATCTCAAAAAGAAAGGATGGTTATCACAATTTAAAAACTGTATTTTATCAAATTCCATTAGCTGATTCAATTGAAATAGTTGAAGATAAAAAAGTTAGCAAAAGTAATATTAAGTTTTTTTGTTCTGGACGAAAAATTGATTCTAAAGATAATCTTTGTATTAAGGCGTATGATCTGTTAAAAAAAAAATATGATTTACCTGCTGTTATATTACATTTAAATAAGGTTATTCCTATAGGTGCTGGACTAGGTGGAGGATCATCTAATGCAATCTATACTTTAAAAATATTAGATAAAATTTTTAATTTGGGAATATCTCCAACAGAGATGTTAGGTTATGCTAAAAATTTAGGTAGTGATTGCTCACTATTTATCTCAAAGAAAACTCAGTATGGACATGGAAAAGGAGATATACTTTCACCATATGATATTAAATTAAGTGGAAAATTTTTATATATAGTTTATCCCAATATCAATATTTCCACAAAAGAAATTTTCGAAAAAATAAAAATCAAAAGTAATGATCATAATATTTTAGAAGTTTTAAAATTATCCCCAAAAAAATGGAGAGGAAAATTGATAAATGATCTTGAATCTCATGTTTTTGAAAAATATCCAATACTTAAAAGTATTAAAAATAATTTATATTCTCATGGAGCAATGTATGCTTCAATGTCTGGAAGTGGCTCTTCAATTTTTGGAATTTTTGAAAAACATACTAAAGTTAGAAATATTCCCCCTGATTTCTTTACTTGGGGTAATTTTTTTTAGACTTGTTTTTTTTTAAATAGAATAATTGCTAACACACCAAATATTAAATTTGGAATAATAATTGACAGAAAGGGGTATAAATTACTTTTTATTGTAAATGATATAAAAATTTTTTGAATTAGAATGAAAATTGTAGTCATAATAAAACCATAAACAATATTAATCCCAATTCCTTCCATTTTTTTATGAATTGATAAGCTAAAACCAATTATAATTAATATAAAAGTAGATAATACACTAAAGTATCTTTCATAAAGGTCAATTAAAAAGTAATTTATATTAGATGAACCAATTTTATTTTGTTTTGAAATAAATTTATGAAGTTCAATAATATTCATTTCTTTAGTTGAGTTTTTTGACGAAATTATATCATTAATGCTAAAATTAAATTTTTTATTAATTAATTTACCAACAGATATTTTTTCACCGGTTTCTCTTATTTCATAAATTTTATAGTTTTTAATCATCCAATTTTTATCAACATCATTCCATTCTATAAAATCTGAATTTAAAGTGTAAATTAATTTGTTATCATCAAATATTTTATGAGAAAAATTATATCCTTTTAATTTTTTAACATTAAAACTTTGGATAAAAATATTTTCATTTTGTGTAAGATTTATATTTATATAATTTTTTCGTTTATAATTTTTATTTGTAAAATATTTATTCTCAAAGTTTATTCTGATTTCATTTGTTTTTGGTAAAATAAAATTGTTAAAAAAGAAAGAAAATATTGAGATCAGAATCCCCCCATAAATATATGGTAATAGTATCCTCTTTAAACTAAATCCTGAGTTAATAATAGATATAATTTCAGAGTTATTTGCTAATTTTGAAATGGAAAGTATTATTGAAATAAAAGTAAATAAAGGAGTAAATATTAAACCATAATATACAACAAAATTAGTATAGTAATCTAAAATAATTTTTTTTAATGGAGCTTTATTACTAACAAAATCATCTATTTTTTCAGAAATATCAAATACAATGGAAATTAAAAGTATTAAAGAAATTGTAAATATAAAGGTTTTTAGAAAATCATTTAATAGGTATTTATCTATTTTTTTCATTTATAATCTAACATTAAGTTTTTTAACAATCTTGTTTTTCCAACTATAAAATGAACCATCTCTAATTCGATTTCTGGCCTCATCAACAATATTTAAATAAAATGATAAATTATGAATAGTTGCAATTTGTTTTCCAAGAATTTCGTTAGACATAAATAAATGTCTTAAGTAAGATTTTGAGTATGTTTTATCAACATATGAGTTTCCATATTCACAAATTAAAGAATAATCTTTTTCCCATTTTTTATTTTTAATATTTATGGTACCATTAATTGTAAACAGAAATCCGTTTCTAGCGTTTCTAGATGGCATTACACAATCAAACATGTCAATACCTAAAGCAATATTTTCAAGTATGTTAATTGGAGATCCAACTCCCATTAAATATCTTGGTTTATCTTTTGGAAGAATATCTGTAACAATATCTGTCATAGAATACATTTCGGAATCAGTTTCACCAACTGATAATCCACCAATTGCATTTCCTGTTAAATTATATTCAGAAATTATTTTTGCCGATTCTTTTCTTAGATCCTTATATGTACTTCCCTGTACAATAGGGAATAATACTTGTTTATTTACATAAAGATTATTAGAATTATTTTCAAAATGGCTCACACATCTTTTTAACCATCTATGAGTCATTTCCATTGACTTTTTAGCATAACTATAATCACATGGATACGGAGTACACTCATCAAAAGCCATTATAATGTCAGCTCCAATATTTCTTTGAATATCTATAACTTTTTCGGGGCTAAAGAAATGATTACTTCCATCAATATGAGATTTAAAATTAACTCCTTCCTCTTTAATTTTAACTCTATTTGACAGTGAATAGACTTGAAAACCACCACTATCAGTTAGTATAGGTTTATTCCAATTCATGAATTTATGAAGTCCCCCGGCTTTATTGATAATTTCTTCCTTTGGTCTTAGATACAAATGATATGTATTTGCCAAAATTATTTCTGCATTTATATCATTTGCTAATTCGTGCTGATGGACAGCTTTAACAGAGGCACAAGTCCCAACAGGCATAAATATTGGTGTATTTATTGTATGATTATTTATAACAATTTTCCCAACTCTTGCTTTACTATTTTTGTCTGTTTTTTCTAACTTAAATTGCATTATTAGTTTAATAATTTCTTTAGTAAATCTAAATGATTTATGATTATTACTTATGAAAATAATTATTTTAATTCTTATTAATTCTATTAAAACTATAAATATTATTACTTTTAAAGCTAATTAAAAATATTTAATTATAAACTTAAATTTTTTTCTATTGAAAAAAAATAAAATTATAAATAATAAAGAAAGAGATAATATTTTAATATCAGAAGCAATCAAAGGTAATCAAAAAGCTTATACTCAATTAATATCACTGTATTGGGNGAGTATTCAAAGTCAATTTTCTTTCAAAGTTAAAAATAAAGAGGATATTGAGGATTTAACTATTCTAGTTTTCACCAAGGCTTTTGATAATCTTTCTTCATACAACAAAAGTTATGCATTTATCACCTGGATTACTAGAATAGCTAATAATACACTGATAGATTTTTTTAGAAAAAAAAAAATTAAAACTAGCCCAATTNAAAAATACGATTCAAATAGTAATACAATTTTAAATTTAATTGATTCAGAATTAGATCCTGAGTTATTTTTAATTAATGTTCAAAAAAAAAATAAGATTATTAAAATTATAGATTCTTTAAAACCCAAATATAAAGAACTAGTTTATTTAAGATATATTGAAGAATTAACTTATAATGAAATATCAATAAAGTTAAATATTTCAAGTTCACTTATAAAAACTAGACTTTTCAGAGCTAGAGCAATTTTAATTGATTTAATTAACAAAAAAAATAATGGATTTAAATAATTCACTTTTGAAAAAATATTTTCCACATTTAAAATCAAAACAGGTTGATCAATTTTTGAAGTTAAAAGAATTATATTTTTTATGGAATACAAAAGTAAATATAATTTCGAGAAAAGATATAAGTAATATATTTCTAAATCATGTAATACATTCCTTATCATTATCAAAATTTATATGTTTTAATGATAGTTCAAACATTATGGATCTTGGTTGTGGAGGAGGATTTCCTGGAATACCACTGGCAATTCTTTTTCCAAATGTTAATTTTATATTGGTTGATTCAATAAAAAAAAAAATAAAAGTTGTCAATGATATTTCCTCCAGACTAGGTTTATCTAATGTAACTACAATAAATAATAGAGTTGAAAAAATTAAATCAAAATTTGATTTTATTGTTTGTCGTGCAGTAGCTCCTATGGAGAAATTAATAAGTTGGACTTTAAATAATTACCAAAATGAAAATAAACATAAAATAAAAAATGGAATTATATTATTGAAAGGAGGAGAAATCAGTTATGAAGTTGAAAAATTTCAAGATAAGATAATCATTAAATCTATATCTGATTTTTATGAGGAAGAATATTTTAAAGAAAAAAAAATAATTTATTATCCAATGAATAATTAGGTATTTTTAAACTGTAATTCAGATAACTTCTTATATAATCCATTATTAATATTTTGTAATTCACTATGATTTCCACTTTCATAAATCGTACCATTATTTAAGACAAAAATATTATCAACATTTCTTATTGTAGATAATCTGTGGGTAATAATTATAGATGTTTTATTTTTCATTAAGTTATATATTCCTTTTTGAATTAAAATCTCTGATTTTGAGTCTAATGAGGAAGTTGCTTCGTCAAGAATAAGAATTTTTGGGTCTTTTAGTATCGCTCTAGCAATTGAAATTCTCTGTTTTTGACCTCCTGACAATCTCATTCCTCTGTCTCCTACATTTGTATTAAACCCTTCTGGTAGTTTTTCAATAAACTCATATGCATTTGCTTTTTTAGCTGCATNAATAATTTCTTCATAAGTAGCATCCAACTTACCGTATCTTATATTTTCTTTGATACTACCTCCAAATAAGAAATTTTCTTGAGGAACTAATGCTATTTGCTTTCTGAGATTATGTATATTTATATTTTTGATATCTTCACCGTCAATAAAAATTTTTCCAGAATAATTATCATAAAATCTCATTATCAATTTTATTAAGCTTGATTTTCCAGAGCCAGAATAACCAACTAATGCTATTTTTTCTCCTTTTTTAATATTTAAATTTATATTATCAAGAACAATATTTTTTTTTCGATTAGGATAAAAGAATGAAAGATTATTAATTTGTATATTTCCATTGATTACAAATTTTTCTAATCCCTGTTTCAGTTTCTCATTTTTTTCATTTATAATTTCAATTAGCTTTTCTGATGCTCCAATTGCAATTTGAATTTTCGAATACAAATCTGATAAGCTTCCAATACTTGCACCAATAAATACAGTCAGTATTAAAAATGATGTTAAGTTACCAGTTGAAATATCTCCAAGGTAAATTAATCTAACACCATACCAAATTATAGATGAGATTGAGCCAAAAATACCAATAATTATAAACGAAGCTAATATAGCCCTGAGTTTCCCTAACTTAATGGTATTAATCATGATTAAGTCAATTTTATTACTATATCGATTAAATTCAAAAATTTCGTTAGTAAAAGACTTTACAGTCATTATTGACGATAAAGTTTCTTCAAGAATTGTATTTGATTCTGCAAGTATATTTTGATTTTTTTTAGAATATTTTTTTAATTTCTTACCTAAAAAAACTGCAAATAAAATTATAACGGGAAAAATAGAGAGCATAAAAATAGTTAGCTTAATAGAAGTGAAAGCTAACATTAGGATACCACCTATAATTATTATAATTTGTCTTAAAAATTCGGCAGATGTTGTTGTTAATGTTTCTTGAAGAAGAATTAAGTCTGTAGAAATTCTGCTATTAATTTCTGCTACACGTCTGTTGTTGTAAAATTGTAACGGTAAGGAAATTAATTTTTCGTAAGTTATTTTTCTTAGAAAAGCTAAAAATTGTTCTGTAACTTTGACAAAAATTATTATTCTTAAGTAAGATAGAATTGATTGAGTGATAAACAAAAAAATGAGTAAAATAGCTAATTGATTTATTTTAAATAGAGATACTTTTATTGCATCAATCATTTTTCCAACTAGAACAGGAAAAATTAGAGAAATCAAACTAGATAATATTAATATTAAAATACCAAATAAATATTTTTTTATAAAAGGCTTAAAAAAATTAAAAAGTTTAAATTTTATTTTTCCTTTTTTTTTTTCTTTAATCATTAAGTAAAATTGATAACCTAAAAATAACAAAATAAAATAATTATAATAACAACTTATAATTTAATTTTTTATAGATAAAAAATGATTATATTTGTTTACATTTTTAGAAAATTTAAAAACATGAAAAGAACTTTTCAACCATCCAATAGAAAAAGAAGAAATAAGCATGGGTTCATGGATAGAATGGATTCACCAAATGGGCAAAAAGTCTTGTCAAGAAGAAGAGCTAAGGGTAGAAAGAAACTTTCAGTTTCTGATGAAAGAAAACATAAGAAATAATTTCTTGTATTGTTCTTTTTAAGTGTTAATTAATTTTTTTAGTTAGCACTTTTTTTTTGATTATTATAATATCTTAACATTATATTAGTATTTTAAAAAAACATATGCCAAAAAATAAAAGTTTAAATCATATTTTAATTATAGGTAGTGGTCCAATTGTTATNGGTCAAGCTTGTGAATTTGATTATTCTGGATCTCAATCAGCAAGATCATTATCTGAGGAAGGTATAAAAGTAACTTTGATAAACTCAAATCCAGCCACTATAATGACTGATCCAGTTATAGCTGATAATATTTATTTAAAGCCACTAAATATAGATTCGATTGAATACGTTTTAAAAAAACATAATGACATTGACGCAGTCCTACCAACTATGGGAGGTCAAACTGCTTTGAATCTTTGCATAGATGCAAACGACAAAGGAGTTTGGAAAAAATTTAAAGTAAAAATAATAGGAGTTAATATTGATTCAATAAATATAACTGAGGATAGAGAAAGATTTAGAAATTTGATGTTAACAAAAAATATTCCTATGGCTCCTCAAAAAATTGCAAAATCATTTCTTCAAGGCAAAGCTATTGCGCAAGATTTCGGATTTCCTCTCTGTATAAGAGCATCTTTTACATTAGGTGGAACAGGAGCCACGATTGTTTATGAAAAGAAAAATTTTGAGAAATCTCTCAATCATGGACTACATACATCCCCAATTCACGAAGTTATAATAGATAAAGCATTAATAGGATGGAAGGAATATGAACTTGAATTGTTAAGAGATAATAATGATAATGTAATTATAATTTGTTCGATTGAAAATATGGATCCAATGGGAGTCCATACTGGGGATTCAATAACTGTTGCCCCTGCTATGACTCTATCAGATACGACCTATCAAAGAATTAGAAATATGGCAATAAAAATGATGAGGTCTATAGGTAAGTTTGCAGGTGGATGTAATGTTCAGTTTGCAGTTAGTCCTGATGAAAATGAGGATATAGTTGCAATAGAAATTAATCCAAGAGTTTCTAGATCTTCAGCTTTAGCATCAAAAGCGACTGGTTATCCAATAGCAAAAATAGCAACAAAGCTTGCAATTGGATATAATTTAGACGAATTATTTAATCAAATTACAAAAAAAACATCAGCTTTATTTGAACCCACTCTTGACTATGTAATTGTTAAATTTCCAAGATGGAATTTTGATAAATTTGAGGGATGTGATTCTACACTTGGTCTTCAAATGAAGTCAGTTGGGGAAGTTATGGCAATTGGAAGATGTTTTCAAGAAGCTCTACAAAAAGCATGTCAATCACTTGAAATTCAAAGAAATGGTCTTGGTGCAGATTCAAAACACTGGAATAATCAAGATAGAATTTTAAATAGACTTAAAAAACCTCATTGGGATAGAGTTTTTAGAATATATGATGCAATGAAGCTAGGTATTCCAAAAAAAACTATCTACAAAATGACTAAAATAGATAATTGGTTTTTAAGTCAAATTGAGGAACTAGTTGCTCTAGAAAGAGAAATGGAAAAATATAGTATTCATCAAATTCCTCGAAGTTTACTTCTTGAATCAAAAATAAAAGGTTATGCAGATAGACAGATTGCTCACTTAGTAAGGTGTTGGGAATCAGAAGTTAACAAAAAAAGGATTGAATTAGGTATTAATAGAGTATATAAAATTGTAGATACATGCGCAGGTGAATTTGAAGCTAAAACTCCATATTTTTACTCAACATTTGAAAATGATATTGAAATTAATGGTAAAAAATTTTCTGAATCAGAGGTTAAATCATCAAACAAGAAAAAAGTAGTTGTTTTAGGATCTGGACCGAATAGAATTGGACAAGGTATTGAGTTTGATTATTGTTGTGTTCATGGAGTTCTAGCTGCCAGAGAAATGGGTTACGAAACAATTATGATAAATTGCAATCCTGAAACCGTTTCAACTGATTTTGATACTGCTGATAAATTATTTTTTGAACCTNTTTTCTGGGAACATATTTACGATATTATCAAATTATTAAAACCTGAAGGAGTTATTGTTCAATTAGGGGGGCAAACAGCATTAAAATTGGCTAAAAAATTAGACAAGTATGGAATTAAAATATTTGGTACAAGTTTTAAANCACTTGATTTAGCTGAAGATAGAGGGAGATTCTCTCAATTATTAGCAGAAAATAACATTCCTTATCCAAAATTTGGTGTTATTGAGTCAGCTGAAGAAGCATTGGATTTATCAAAAAATTTAAATTTTCCAATTTTAGTAAGGCCCTCATATGTTTTAGGGGGACAGGGTATGAAAATAGTAATTAATTCAAACGAATTGGAACATCATGTTGTTAATTTATTAAAAGGACTTCCTGGCAACAGAATATTATTAGATCATTATCTAGATCAAGCTATTGAGGCTGAAGTTGATGCTTTATCGGATTCTATTGATGTTCATATAATTGGCATAATGCAACATATTGAGCCATGTGGTATTCATTCAGGTGATTCAAATGCTGTACTACCTCCATTTAATTTGAATGAAAATATTATTGATCAAATGAAATTAATAACAAAAAAAATTGCTATTAAAACAAAAACAAAAGGTTTAATAAATATTCAATTTGCAATTAAAAATAACATTGCTCATGTAATTGAAGCAAATCCGAGAGCTTCAAGAACTGTTCCTTTTATTGCTAAGGCTTATAAAGAACCTTATGTAAATTTTGCAACAAAAATTATGCTAGGTGCAAGAATTAAAGATTTTAGTTTTAATCCAAAAAAATCAGGCTTTGCAGTTAAAGTGCCTGTATTTTCATTTAATAAATTTCCAAATGTTAATAAAGAATTAGGTCCTGAAATGAAATCAACGGGTGAAAGTATTTACTTTATAAATAATTTAAATGATAAATTTTTTAAAAAAATTTATGGAGAAAGAAACTTATTTTTATCAAAATAACTTATTAAATAAATTTTAATCCAAATGATTTTTAAAATACTATTTTATTTAATACTATTTTACTATGTGATCATCTTGATAAGAATATTAATTCCTTTTTTGCTTAATTATTTTCTAAAAAAAATTATTAAAAATCAAATATATAATAAATCAAAAGAAACTATTAAAAAAAGAAAAGTGGGAGATATCATTATAGATGAAAAGAAAAAAAAATCTAAAACAAAAAAAAGAGAAATAGATTCTGAATATATTGATTTTGAAGAAATAGATTAATTTTAATTTAAATATTATGAAATTGCATTTAAGAAATTTATTTAAAAAAGCATTTCCTCATTTATTAGCAATTGTTATTTTTAATTTGATAACACTATCATATTTTAGTCCCTTATTTTCAGGAAAAAAAATTTATCAAGGAGATATTGTCAATTTCAAGGGAATGTCAAAAGAAATAATTGATTATAGAGAGAGTACTGGAGAGGAAGCCTTATGGACAAATAGAATGTTTGGTGGGATGCCAGCTTATCAAATTTCATATAAAACTTCCTCAAATTTAATAAATATTGCAAATAAAATAATTAGTTTTAATTATCCGAGAGAAGCAAGTTTTATAATTATTTCATTTATCTCTTTTTACATTTTACTATTATGTATGAATATAAATCCATACATCGCTATTATTGGAGCTTTAGGATATGGATTATCCACATATTTATTTATTATTATAGAAGCGGGCCATAATACAAAAGCTGAAGCTATGGCATACATGCCTGCAGTTCTTGGTAGTATTCTTTTTTCATTCAGAACTAATATGTTTAGCGGTGCAATTTTAACTGCGTTATTTTTATCTCTTCAAATAAGAGCAAATCATCTTCAGATTACATATTATTTACTATTAATGATTATACTATTTGGTTTTTTTGAATTTTTTCATTCATTTAAAGAAAAAAAAATTAATAATTTTTTTAAAACTACCTCAATTTTGTTTATTTCAGCTTCTTTAGCAATATGCTGTAATATAGAAAATTTGTGGTCAACATACGATTATGGTAAATATTCAACAAGGAGTAAATCTGAACTTATTGAATATTCAAATCTCCAAAATAAGACTTCGGGTTTAGATAAAGATTATGCAACTTCATGGTCTTATGGTAAATTAGAAACATTTAATGTGATGATTCCAAATTTGTTTGGAGGTGCATCTAATTCCAAGTTATCTGATGATTCACAAGTATATCAAGTTTTAAAAAACAGAAAAATACCTAATGCAAAAAATATTATAAAAAGATTTCCTACATATTGGGGGGAACAACCATTTACTTCAGGACCAGTTTACATTGGATCTGTTTTGTGTTTTTTATTTTTATTCTCATTATTTTTTCTTGAAGGAAGATTAAAATGGTGGTTAATTTCTTGTAGTATTTTATCTGTATTATTAGCTTGGGGTAAGAATATGATGTGGTTAACAGATTTTTTTCTTGATTATGTTCCAGGATACAATAAGTTCAGAACTGTTTCAATGATACTGGTGATTTTAGAATTAACAATTCCCTTTTTAGGAATTTTATCTCTTAATGAACTTATTAAATCTGACTTAAATAAGACTAAAGCTTTAAAAAGTTTAAAATATTCCGGATTAATTTTTTTATGTATTTGTTTTTTTTTCATAACATTTTCAAGTTTTATATTTGATTTTTCATCAAAAACAGATAATAATTTACCTGACTTTCTTTTAGGTGCTATAAAATCTGACAGATATTCAATGTTGATTTCAGATTCATTTAGATCAATTATTTTAATTTTATTTTCATCACTTTCAATATATTTATTGATAATAAAAAAAATATCTAATAATCTTTTTTATTTTATTTTTTTCTCCCTAGTGATTTGTGATCTAATTCCTATAAATCTCAGACATTTAAATAGCGAAAATTTTGTTAAATCAAGAAAAGTTAATTCACCATTTAAAATGACAGANGCTGATAAAAAAATTTTATCAGATAAAGAACTGAATTTTAGAGTATTTAATACTTCAGAGAGATTAGATGCTGGAGCAAGAACATCATACTTTCACAATAATATTGCTGGTTATCATGGTGCTAAATTCAAGAGATATCAAGAAATAATGGATTATCAATTGGCTAAAAATAATTCTTCAGTTATTAATATGTTAAATGTTAAATACTTTATGTTTAAAAATAGTGAGGGAATTTTAAAAGCTAATCTGAATAATAATAGATTAGGACCAGCTTGGTTAGTAAATAATATCATAATTGTTAATAATGCTGATGATGAAATGAGATCACTTGAAAAGTTTGATCCATCTCAAGATGTTTTGTTAGATAAGAGATTTATGGTTAATGATACTTTCTTCAATTCTAGTGGGGAAATTAGAATAAAATCATATAAACCAAACAATATAATTTATGAAGCAAATATTAAAAATAAGTCTTTTGCGGTATTTTCAGAAATTTATTATGATAAGGGTTGGAACTGTTACATAAATGGCAATAAGCAGAATTACTATAGAGTAAATTATATTTTACGTGGAATGGAGTTGCAAAAAGGAAATTATGATATTGAATTTAAGTTTGAGCCTATTTCAGTTTCTTATGGATCAAATATTGCACTTATATCGTCGGGTTTAATATACTTCCTTTTATTTTTTGGAATCATATTCAAATTTAAGATTTGATGTATTAATTTTCATATTAAAATTAATTTATATGATTATAATTAAAGATATTTCAGTTGATTTTGGTGGTAAAAAAATATTTTCTAAAATTAATTTTATGCTTAGTAAAGGTGATAAGATAGGATTAGTTGGGGATAATGGGGTAGGAAAATCAACATTATTAAAAGTTATTTATAATGATGATGGTTATTATTCAGGTTCAATAAATTTCCAGAAAAATATAAAGATTGGTTTTCTTTCTCAAGATTTAGATTTTGAAAATGGTTTAACTATTTTAGAAGAAACAAAAAAAGCATTCACAAAAATAATTCATATTGAAAATAAGATAAATGAATTAAATATTGATCTTAAAAATAGTTTAAATATCAAATCTAACTCATATAAAAATAAGTTAATACTTCTAAGTAAATATCATGATGAATTTAATTTATATGATGGTTATAATTATCAATCAAAAATTGAAAAAATATTAATTGGCTTAGGATTTAGCTCAAAAATATTTAATGACTTAACGGATACATTGAGTGGTGGGTGGCGAATGAGAATTGAACTAGCAAAACTACTTTTAAATGAACCAGATATTCTTTTATTGGATGAGCCTAATAATCATTTAGATATTGATTCGATTATTTTTTTAGAAAAATTTTTAAAATTGTATCAAGGTTCAATAATATTAGTTTCTCATGACAAAAGTTTTTTAGATAGCGTAACTAACAGAACTATAGAAATTGATAATAATCAAATTTATGATTATAATTACCCATACTCAAAGTATTTATCTTCTAGAAAATCTAGAATAAGCCTTCAAATCTCAAAAAAGAAAAATCAAGAAAAGTTAATAAAAAATAACAAAAAACTAATTGAAAAATTTAGGTATAAATCATCTAAAGCAGTTTTAGCTCAAAAATTAATTAAAAAAAATCAAAATTTGGAAATAGTTACAGTAGATGATTTTAATACAAAAAAAATAGATATTTCATTTCCTGAATCAAAAATTCCAGGTAAAGTAATTTTAAAAATAAAATCTTTATCTAAAGCATTCGGATCTAAAAATATTATTTCAAATTTTAATTTTCAAATTAATAGAGGTGATAGAATTGCTTTTGTAGGTAAAAATGGAAAAGGTAAATCAACTCTAATTAGGTGTATTGCAGGCATTGAAAAATATGATGGTGAAATACAAAAAGGTCTAAATGTGAATATAAGTTACTTTGCTCAAAATCAAATTGATTCAATAGATCAAAATAAAAGATTAATTGATATTATTGACGAAAATAATAATGATCACCAAAGAATTAATTCAAGAAGTATTTTAGGAGCATTTTTATTTTCAGGAGATGATATTTTCAAAAAAGTAAAAGTTTTGTCTGGAGGNGAAAAAACCCGATTAGCAATTTGTAAATTATTATTATCCCCATCAAATTTTTTACTACTTGATGAACCAACAAATCATCTTGATATCAAATCAAAAGAGGTTTTAAAAAAATCTCTAAATTTATTCAAAGGTACATTAGTTATTGTATCTCACGATAGAGATTTTTTAAAGGATTTGACTAATAAAACATTGGAATTTTTAGATAATTCAATAAAGCTATATCTAGGAAATATATCAGAATATCTCGATATTAAAAATTTGGATTCCTTACTCAAAAATCAAAATTTGTCTACTAAAAATTTTAAAATTGCAAAAAATAAAAAGAATTTAAAAAATAACTCATTTAAAAAAATTAAAAAATTAAAAAATCAATCTAGTAAAATTGAAAGACAAATAGAATATATAGAAAAAGAAATAAAAGAATTTGAGCTTAAATTTAATAGTAAAAATGATGATTCAATAAATTATAAAAACACAAATCTTTTTGTTGAATACAATAAATCAATTGAAAAGTTGAATTTACTTATGCATAATTGGGAGGAAATTAATGTCAAAATAGAGAATTATAATAATCATCAATGAATATTTTTTTTATTTGAAATATCAACTATAATATTATTTAGTTTTTCAACTTGATATTCTTTCGAAAAATTATTACAAGATTTTGATATATTTGATTTATTTAAAGTCTTCATATCTTTTTTAATATAATTATATAAAACTCTTTCTTTTCCATAGTATATGTATATACCTAATTTATAATTATTTATAATATTTTCAAGATCGGTTCCTTTTTCTCCAATAGCAATAATCTTCCTTTTTGATGCCATATAATCATAAATCTTTAGTGGAATTCTACCTTTTGACATTTCTGATCTACTTAAGCTAACAAGCAAATATCTATAGTTTTGCATTTTTTCAATTGCTTTATCGTAATCTAAATGAGAATAAAGATTAACTCTTGATTTATATTCAAAAATATTTAAATCACTTTTAAAATTTTTATAAGTATACCCATAAAAACTAACTTTCATTTTTTTTCCCAATAATTTATCATTAAAGATTAAATCTAGAACATCCAATAAAGTTTTATTATTTCTAGATTCAGGAAAAGTTCCAAAGTGAGCAATTGATACATTATTTGGTTCACTTTTAAAATATTTAAAATCTTCTTTATCAAAACCATTATTAATTACTTTAACTTTTTTGGCTCCTATTTTTTTAAAGTGATTACCCCAATAATCACTGACCGTGATCAAACAGTCACATTCTTTTATAATTTTCTTTTCTAAAACTTCATGAATATATTTACTCATTTTTGAAATTGGTAATTTTTTAAAATACTCAATTTTAGTCCAAGGATCTCTGAAGTCTGCTATCCAAGGTATTTTAAATTTGCTGGTAATTTTTCTGGCAATTAGATGCATACTATGAGGAGGGCCAGAAGAAATAACAATATCATATGAATTATTTTTTAAATGATTTTTTAAAATTTTAACTGATGAAAAGTAATATAAAACTCTTGAATCAGGGATAAACAGATTTGATCGAATAAAAATTAATAATTTATCGATCAAATGATTTTTTTTTCTTGTTAAAATATCTTTTGGGACATTTTTCTTAAATAACTTTTTATAGATATAGTTTGGTTCAATTCGATTATTGACTAATATTTTTGTATTTGTTTTTTTTTCTGAATTTTTGAAAGTAAAAACAGTAAGATTATGTTTTTTTTTTTCTAAATATTTTAAGTTTTTTATCCATCTTTGGGCTCCAACATCCTTATTTTGGTCAAAATAATATGTAATTAATAAAATATTCATAAGAATATAATCAGTTAAGATGAAGTGGTGACTTGGCTGGGGCTCGAACCCAGGACCCTCTCCTTAAAAGGGAGATGCTCTACCAACTGAGCTACCAAATCAAACGTGACTTGGCTGGGGCTCGAACCCAGGACCCTCTCCTTAAAAGGGAGATGCTCTACCAACTGAGCTACCAAATCATATTTAAGTGCCTAGAACAGGACTCGAACCTGCACGACCAAAGGTCATACGCCCCTCAAGCGTACACGTCTACCAATTCCGCCATCTAGGCATTTTTTTAGAATGCACAAATATACACCCAATATTTTTATTCAAAAAATCAATATAGTTTTTTTTGGAATTATTCAATTATTGGTGATCTTTTGAATTTAATTTTATTATCAAAAATTTTTCTTAATGTCAAATGTTCATGATATTCTTTTCCTCCCATTGATTTGGTAATATGTATCATTTTTGGGTTGAAGTCTCCAATCCATGAAATAATNCATTCTTTGTAATGTTTGTTGTGATTTATAATTTGTTGAGAAGCAGTCCATAAAATATATGATTCCATTCCTATTCCTTGAAATTTAGGTGTAATGCCAAAAGCTAGTCCCCAAACAAATTTAGGTTTGGTTAAAATTTTTTTTATAAAAAATTTAATTTTCCCCCAAATATTAAAATTACCATTAGTTACCTTAAAATATTGATTTAGTTCGGGGAGCATAATTACAAAACCTATTGGATCATTGTCATAATATGCAAACCATATTAAATCTTTATCCATAACTGGTTTTATTTTTTTTAGTAAACTTATTGATTGTTTTGAAGACATTTCTTTAAAATTGTCATGAGTNACCCATGCTGAGTTATATACTTTACGAAAATCTTCTGCAAATTTTACAATATATTTTAGATCAATTTTTTTTAATGAGTATCTTTTATTTTGATCTATTCTCTCAAATCTTTTATGGAATCTTTTTGGTAATTCGTAAACAAGTGGTCTTATAAACGTATGTTGTTTAAAATAAGTTTTAAATCCATATTTAATAAAAAATGATTTGTAATAATCTGGATTATAATTATGACCATATAACGGGGGATGATCAAATCCATTAATCAATAGTCCCCAATATCTATCTTTTTCTCCAAAATTAATTGGTCCATCCATTGCTTTAATTTTTCTTTCTTCTAACCATTTTTTTGCGGTATCAAATAATTTAAAAGCAGCAGATTCATCCTCAATACACTCAAAAAAACCTATACCACCAGTTGGTATTTCAAAAGTATTTGATCTTTTTTTGTCAATAAAAACTGCNATTCTTCCNATCAGTTTATTTGAATTAAAAAGAATGAATCTAGCAACAATTCCATGATCAAAAAATTTATTTTTTTTTGGATCAAAAACAGATTCAATTTCTTGTTTAATATGTGGAATCCAATTTTTATCATTTTTATATATTAAATATGGTATTTTATGAAATTTTTTAATTTCATTTTTATTAAGTACTTCAATTATTTTCATAAATTTTCTATAATATCATTTTAATCATTAAATTTAAAAAGATTTATTATTTAAGTAAAAAAAATGGAAAATAAATTGGTTGTTATTACAGGAGCTTCTTCAGGTATAGGTAAATCATGTGCCTTTGAATTTGCTAAAAATAATTATAATGTAATCTTAGTTGCGCGAAGTGAAGATATACTAAAACAAATTTGTAAAGAAATTAAAAACAACAGAATTATAGTTACATATAAAGCCCTAGACATTACTAGAGAGGAGTCTTGTAAAAAAATGATGTCTGAAATAATTAAAGAATATAATAAAATAGATATTTTAATCAATAATGCTGGAATATCTGAAAAAGTTCTTTTCGAAACAGTTGATTTAAAAATTACAAAAAAAATTATGGAAACTAATTTTTGGGGTACTGTATATTGTACTAAATATGCATTATCGAATTTAATTAAAACTAAAGGATCTGTAATTTTTGTTTCCTCAATTGCTGGTNTTAAGGGTATTCCTGGAAGAACCGGATATTCCGCTTCTAAGTATGCTGTGCAGGGTTTTTTAGAAGCTTTAAGAATTGAAAATTTAAAAAAATCCCTCCATATTTTAATCGCATACCCTGATTATACCTCAACTAATATAAGGTTTAATGCCATTGATTCATCTGGTAAACCTCAAGGTAAAACACCAAGAAATGAGAATATAATGATGACCCCTGATTATGTTGCAAAAAAAATCTTTTATGCTTATCAAAAAAAAAAAATAGTATAATAATTTCAAAAAATTTTTCTTTTAAATTAATTAAGATTTTAAACCTTTTCTTTCCTAGAATAATTGATAATATTATTCTTAAGACAGTCGGAAGTGAACCAGATAGTCCTTTTTAATGAAAATTTATTTAATTGGATATACTGGATGCGGAAAATCAACTTTAGGAAAAAGAATTTCAAGAAAAATTAATTTTAATTTTGTTGATACTGACGATTATATTGAAAGTAAATTTAATGACACTATTTATAATATCTTCAGAAATAAAGGTGAATTTTTTTTTAGAAATTTGGAATTTATTACTTTTAAAGAATTACAATCAAAAAATAAAATAATCATATCAACTGGAGCAGGATTTCCCTTTAATAGTAATCTAATTGATAAAATGAATAATAGTGGAATAACTATTTTTCTTAAAAAAAATATTGAAGTATTAAGTGAATGTTTATGGCAATTTCGTAAAAAAAGACCAAGAATATCTTCTTACAAGAGTTTTAATTCATTTGATAAATTTATAAAACAAGATTATAAATTAAGAGAATCAGCATATATGAAGGCCGATTACATATTTAACTTAGATAAAATGTCAAATAAAACAATTTTAGAAAATATATTTAAAATAATTAATTATGATTGAATTAAGAAGCGATACCTTTACTATTCCTTCAAAAAACATGCTTCATTTCATGATAAATGCCAAAGTTGGAGATGATGTTTGGGAAGAAGATTTATCCGTAAATGATTTTCAAAAAAAATTTTCAAAAATATTTTCAATGGAATCAGCATTATTTTGTGCATCAGGAACAATGTCAAATCAGATTGCCATTAAAGTTCATACACAACCTGGAGATGAAGTAATATGTGACTACAATTCTCATATATATCAATATGAAGCTGGTGGGCCGTCATTTAATTCAGGTGTATCATTAAATCTTATAAATGGAAATAATGGAAAATTAAACAAAAATTTAATTGAATCATCTATTAAAAAGTCAAATATTCACTATCCAAAACCCACATTAGTGTCCCTTGAAAACACTAATAATAAAGCTGGGGGAACTTGTTATGATATCAATGATTTGAGGGAAATATCCAAATTTTGTAAAAAAAATAATATAAATCTGCATCTAGATGGAGCAAGACTTTTTAATGCTATTATTGCGACAGATACAATTCCTAGCGATTATGGATTAATTTTTGATAGCATTTCAATTTGCTTTTCTAAAGGCCTAGGTGCTCCAATAGGTTCATTACTTTTAGGTTCTGAAACTTTTATAAAAAAAGCCAGAAGAATCAGAAAAATATTTGGAGGAGGGATGAGACAAGTTGGATATTTAGCTGCAGCCTGTGACTTTGCATTTGACAACAATTTTAAATATTTAAATGAGGATCATAGAAGAGCAAAAAAAATTGAATCGGTTTTAAAAGATCTTAAATATGTCAAAGAAATTTTACCAGTTGAAACTAACATTATAATCTTTAAAGTTAGTAATGTTAAAAAATTTATATCTTTTATGAAAAAAAATAATATTTTATGTGAATCTATATCAACTTCAAAAGTAAGGTTTGTTACAAATCTCAGTTTTGATGACAATATGCTGGAAAAACTAATAAAAAAATTGAAATTTTATTCAAAATTTGACATTTGATATGCTTCAGTTTTTTTGATAATAATGTAAGGTATAAAAAGTAATAACAAACTAGAAGCTATTGTAAGTGTATTAACTAATAAAAAATTATTTATACTCAAGTTTAAAGGTAAATAATTCACATAATAGTTTTCTGGGTTTAGTTTCAAAATATTAAATTTTTTTTGAATTAAAATTAATATTAAACTAATCGTATTACCAAAAAACAAAGATCTTTTCATTATAAAAATCCAATTAGAAAAAAATATTTTAGAAATTGAGGTGTTATTTGAACCAAGAATCTTTAGAATACCTATCATTTTTAACCTTTCTACAATAATTGAAATTATAGAGCATGTTATGTTAACAATACAAATTATTAACATGATTGTTATTATAAATTTAATGTTTTGATTGAATAAATTAATCCACTCATAAATTTCTGAATAAATTTCACTGGATGACAAAACATAAAAATTATATGGAATTATACTCTCTATATCATATCTAGTTTTTTTTCTATTTCTATCATTATTGATTGAAACTTCAACTGAGGTACATTGATTACTATCCCATTTATTTATTTTTTGTAAATACTTTATATCTCCTATTACGTAAATGTCGTCTATTTCTTTGATTCCAGTTGTAAAAACTCCTTCAACAACAAATTTTTTTATTATGGGTTTTATTTTTTTTTGATCTTGAAACAGAAGAATAACTGTATCTAATGAATTAAAATTTAATTTTGAAGATATAGATTTTGAAATTAAAATACTGTTATTGGGTATGTCTTTATCAATAATTAATTTCTTTCCTTCAATGATTTTATTGTTGATAAAATTTTCATCAAAATTTTCATCTATTCCTTTAAAAACTAGTCCATCAATATCATTTTTTGTTTTTATTATTGTATTTTTTGTTATTTGTCTCTTAACATTTGTAACATTATTAATTTTTTTTATTTCCGAAAATAAATTTTCACTTATCTCAAGTGGCTTTTTATTTATTGTGTTGTCAAAATCCATATTAGATATTTGAAAATCTGATGTAAATCCAGTAATTTTATTAGATATTTCATTTTGAAGTCCAATACCGCAAGCAATTGTAAGAATCATTATGACTAAACTAATACTTATTCCAAAGATTGATATCTTTAAAATTGAATCAGATATTGAATTATTTAAAATTTCATTTGAATGAAGTTTTTTTACAATAAATCTTTCAAAGTTTATTTTCAATACTTTAATTTTAATTCAAATATAATAAAATGAAAAAATTATTTTCTATTGGTTTATTCTTTTTGTTTGTTTTCTTAGTTTCAGAATTTATATTTTCAAAAAAAAATATAATTCCTGGTATTGAACAAATTTCAGATTATTCTAAACATCTATTAAGTAAAAATATTGCTATTGTGTCGAACCATTCAAGTGTAGTTAAAGGACAGCATATTATTGATATCTTAGATAAAATGAATATTAATGTTTTGAAAATATTTACTCCCGAACATGGTTTCAGTGGATCATATGATGCTGGTAAATTAGTAAATGACTCACTATATTTAAATAAAATTCCAATTATTTCATTGTATGGAAAAAATAAAAAACCAAATAAAAAAGATTTAAAGGATATAGAAATTTTACTCTTTGATTTACAAGATATAGGGGTAAGATTTTATACATATATATCTACTCTTCATTTTGTCATGGAAGCATGTGCTGAAAACGATATTCCAATTTTAATTCTTGATAGGCCAAATCCCAATGTTGACTACATAGATGGACCAATTTTAAAAAATGAATTCAATTCTTTTGTTGGGCTTCATCCAGTTCCAATTGTTTATGGAATGACAATTTTAGAATATGCCAATATGATTAATGGAGAATATTGGTTAAGTGATTCTGTTCAATGTGAAATAATATTTCAGAAAATCTTAAATTATAATAGAAATTCTAAATATATTTTACCTATTAAACCCTCACCTAATCTTCCAAATTATAATTCAATTCGGAATTATCCATCTTTAGCATTATTTGAAGGAACTGATATTAGTGTTGGCAGAGGAACTAATTTACAATTCCAAATTTTTGGTTCTCCTAAACTAGAAAATTATAAATTCAATTTTATTCCAAGTCAAAATTATGGGTGTCTGAATCCAAAGCATGCAAATCAAATATGTTATGGAATAGATTTAAGAAATAATACAATAGAAAGTAATATTAACCTCAATTTTCTAATAGATACCTATAATCAATATAAGGCAAATAAATTAATGTTTTTTAATTCTTATTTTAATAAATTAGTTGGAAATGATAAATTAAAAGATCAAATTGAAAAAGGTTTTTCAGCTGATGAAATTAGAAAAAGTTGGGAGAAAGATTTAATTAATTTTAAAAAAATTAGAAAAAAATATTTATTATATGATTAATTTGTTAAAAAATATTATCGCAAATAAATTTTTTAGAAATTAATAATTTTAAATTTGAAATAAAAAAAAATCATGAATTTACACGAATTTCAAGCTAAAGAAATACTTTCATCATATGGAGTTAATATTCAAAGAGGAATAGTAACATCCTCATCAAAAGATGTCAATTTAATTGCCAAAAAACTACAAAAAAATACTAATACTAAGTTTTTTGTAGTCAAGGCTCAAATACATGCTGGAGGAAGAGGAAAGGGTGGTGGTATCAAATTGGTAAAAAATTTTAAAGAATTAGATGAAGTTTCCACAAAAATATTGGGAATGAATTTGGTTACCCCTCAAACCTCTTCTTTAGGAAAAAAAGTTAACCAAATTTTAATTTGTGAGGATGTATACTATCCTGGAAAAAATCCTATTTCAGAAATATATATATCAATACTATTAGATAGAAAATTAGGAAAAAATATAATATTGTATTCTCCTGAGGGAGGAATGGATATAGAAGAGGTTGCAGAAAAAAAACCACATTCTATTTTTAAAGAAATAATAGATCCATCTCTTGGTTTACTTCCATTTCAAGCCAGAAAGATATCATTTAATCTTAATTTAACTGGAAACTCATACAAAGAAATGGTTAATTTTATTTCTAAATTATATAATGCTTTTATTAATTCAGATGCTAGTTTATTTGAAATCAATCCCGTTCTTAAGACATCTGATGATAAAATTATTGCTGTTGATGCTAAGGTTAGTATTGATGATAATGCCCTATTTAGAAATAGTAAAATTAGTGAAATGCGAGATTTAAGGGAAGAAAATAATGATGAAGTTGAAGCAAGAATGTATGGCTTAAATTATATTAAACTTGATGGAAATGTAGGTTGTATGGTTAACGGCGCAGGACTAGCAATGGCAACAATGGATATTATAAAGCTTGCAGGAGGTAATCCAGCAAATTTTTTAGATGTTGGAGGAACTGCTGACTCTAATAGAATTGAAAATGCATTCAAGATTATTTTAAAAGATAAAAATGTTAAAGTTTTATTAATAAATATTTTTGGTGGAATTGTAAGATGTGACGTAGTAGCTAAGGGTATAGTTGATGCCTATAATAATTTAAATAATATTCAAGTGCCTTTAGTTGTCAGATTACAAGGTACAAATGCAATTGAAGCAAAAAAAATAATTGATGATTCCAAACTAAATGTTTTTTCTGTAGTTAAATTTAAAGAAGCAGCTGATATGGTTAATAAAATATTAAATTGAAGAATTTAAATGAAAAAGGTTTTAGTAGCTAATCGAGGTGAAATAGCGATAAGAATAATTAAATCATTGAAAGAGTTAGGAATTTTAACTGTTTCAGTTTTCTCTGAGTTTGATAGAAAATCACTTCATGTGTTAAATTCTGATGAATCATATTTTCTTGGACCATCTATATCTAAAGAATCATATTTAAACCAAGAAAAAATAATAGATATTGCTTTAAAAAGTAAAGTAGATGCTATTCATCCAGGGTATGGTTTTTTGTCAGAAAATCATGAATTTGCAAGTAAAGTACTCAATGCTAATATAATTTTCATTGGACCTTCTGCAAAAACAATTAAATTGATGGGTAATAAAATATTAGCAAGGGAATCAATAAAAAAATATAATGTTCCAATTTTACCTGGCTCAAATAAAATAAAAAATATATCAGACGGGGTCAAAATATCAAAGCAAATTGGTTTTCCTATTCTTATTAAAGCAGCAGCAGGAGGAGGTGGGAAAGGTATGAGGATAGTGAAAAAACAAGAAGATTTCAATGATGCATATAATATAGCAAAAAGTGAAGCTCTTTCCTCGTTTGGTGATGGTGATGTGTTCATAGAAAAATTTTTACAAAATCCTAGACATATTGAAGTTCAAATACTAGCTGATAATTATGGTAACATCATTCATCTTTTTGAGAGAGAATGTTCAATTCAAAGAAGACATCAAAAAGTTGTAGAAGAGGCACCCAGTGTTGCATTGAGTCACAAGCAGAGAGATGAAATTTGTGAATGTGCCAAAAGAGTTGCTATGTCATGTAAATATGTAGGAGCTGGAACTGTTGAATTCTTATTTGATAAAAATAAATTTTATTTTTTAGAGATGAACACAAGAATTCAAGTTGAGCATCCGATAACAGAATTTATTACATCAATTGATATTGTAAAACAACAAATCCATATTGCTCTAAATAAAAAATTGCAAATTATTCAAAAAGATATAAAAATATTTGGACATTCAATTGAATTAAGAGTTTATGCGGAAGACTCTGAAAATGATTTTAATCCTGATATTGGTTTTTTAAAGCAATACATTGAGCCTAATGGGATTGGAGTAAGAGTTGATAGTGGATATCAAAAAAATATGGAAATACCAATTTATTATGATTCATTGATTTCAAAATTAATAGTGCATGGAAAGGATAGGATAGAAGCTATAGCAAGAATGAAAAGAGCTATTGGTGAATATCATATAATGGGTATAAAATCAACTTTAGATTTCGGATTACTTGTTATGAATTCTAATATATTTGTTAATGGAGATTATGACACAAATTTTATTAAAAATTTGAGTAGTGATTTTTATAACTATAAATTCAGTAATGATGAAAAAAAAATTTTATCGTTTTTTGGAGCAATAACCAAAAAAAATGAGTCTAATAAAATATTTATTGAAAATAAAAAATCATTATGGGTTAAAAGAAAAAAGAAATGAGCCTTTCCAAAAATATATCAATCTTAAATAAAAAAGCAAAGTTTGAATATAATTTATTACAAAGATATATTGCAGGAATTCAATTGACCGGTACTGAAATTAAATCAATAAGAAACAATAATGTCTCAATATCACAATCTTATTGTGTGATTGTAAATTCAGAGATATGGATTAAAAAAATGCACATTGCAAAATATGACTTTGGTTCTTATAATAATCATCTACCTGAAAGAGATAAAAAATTATTATTAAAGAAAATTGAAATTGCTAAAATAGAAAAAATATTAAAAAATGAGGGACTTACTTTGATTCCAATTAAATTATTTATAAATAATAGAGGTTTAGCTAAAATTGAAATTTCAGTTGCAAAAGGAAGAAAACTTCATGACAAAAGGCAATATCTAAGAGATAAAAGTGATAAAATTAAAATTCAAAAATTATTAATTGATAAAAAAAAGGGAGACTAAGTCTCCCTTTTTAATAATTATCATTTGAATACTAAAAGTAGAAATTCAAGTTAATTGAAGTTGTCCCACCTGATATATCAAATTCAGAGTGATCATCAGATCCATCATCTTCACTGCTGTACATTAGACCATGCGAGTATTCAGCACTTAGACCCATTTTAGGGGCAAAGAAATATTCAACTCCAACAAATCCATTTGCACCAAATCCCATAGTTGAAGTTTCAACATCATCGGAACCTGCCATTGTGGTAGTTGAAGACCCAACTGATAGATGAGCTGCATAACCATAAAAACCTTGAAGTCTATTAGTACCTTTTCTGAATTCTTTTCCAAGTCCTAGTGACAAGTCAAAAGAAGTCATTTCATCACCATCATCATCTGATGAGTGAACACCAATATTTAACATAGCTCTCCAAGCTGTCATGTCATCAGTGAATAATTTTCCTGAAATCATGTTGTTGCTAGAAAAATCAACGCTAGGTGCAGTAGCATTAGAGTTAAATAGGTTTCCAGCATAATTTAATAATGATGCTGCATCAGTACCAATTGACCAATCCCCATCTTTTGGAGTGTAGTCTTGAGCATTTGTATTAATTGTAATTAATGCAAATGTACAAATTAGTGTAATTAATTTTTTCATAATTTAAAATTTAGTTATTAATTAATTAATTGGGCCAAATTTCTATAAAATATTTATAGACTGGAAATAAAAATTCTTTGGTTATTAACATTCTAATGTTAATAATCGTTACTTTTACTGTTATCACTATCATTTTGTTAATTGTTCATAAGTTAGTAAATCAATTTAGTTTAATTTGATTATCTTTTTTTCACTTAAATAAAATAAAATTTAAATTTATTTTGATAAGTTTATAATTATTTAAAAAATTTGAAAAAGGTTAATATTAGGTTTTTCTTTTTACTTAGTGTCGTATTTTTGTCTTGTCAAACTGATAATTTTAGGGCTGATATACCCTCATATATTAAAATTCAAAATTTTGATTTGGTAACAACTTTTGATCAAGGTTCTAATTCAAATAAAATTACTGACGCATGGGTAACTATGGATGGAAATTTCCTAGGTGCTTTTGAAATTCCTTGTGAAATTCCAATTTTAGAAGATGGATTCCATGAATTTAGAGTATATCCCGGTATTAAGGCAAATGGAATTTCAGCAACGAGAATGATTTACCCATTTTACAACTTAGCCCAGCTATATCTTAAAGTTGACACTAACTTTTTAATTGCAGAAGAAAATTTAATTAAACTTACACTAGATTCTACTCTCAGTCTCACTGCAAAAACATCTTATCTAGAAAATACAGAATTTATTTTTATAGAGAATTTTGAAAATTTAGGAAATATATTTAAAAAAGATTTAGAAAGTGATACGGGTTTTATTTTAACAAATGATACATTATTTTCTTTCGAAGGTACTTCATCATTAATAAATCTTGATAATAAAAAAAGTTATTTCAAAATAGTTACATCAGAACTATACGAATTAAATTCCATAAATTCTGCAATAATGTTAGAAATGAATTATAAGTGTGATGATGTTTTTAAGGTAGGTATTATTATTGAGAATTCTAATAATGTTATTAATTTTCAAGAAATTATGAGTATAAATCCAAAAAAAACTTGGAATAAAATATATATTTACATGAATGATCAGGTTCAATTAGGAAATATCAATAATAAATTTGGAATTTATATTGAGTCTAGAAAATCATTGGATAAAGAATCCTCATTCTATAGTTATGATAACGTTAAATGGCTTCAACTAAATTAAAAAATTATAACAGACAACTTTTAAAATATCTATTACTAGATATAATTTCAGCATCAATATCTTGGTTTTTATTTTTTCTTTACAGAAAAAAATTTGTTGAGTTTGATAAGTTAGGATATATAAATTCTTTTAATCTTGATATCAGACTATTTGAAGGGATTATTTTTATTTCTCTTTTTTGGATTTTTTTATATTACATCTCTGGAGAATATAATAATTTATTTAGAAGATCGAGATTGAAAGATTTTACTAATACAATATTTCAGTCATTAATTGGGGTGATTTTTATCTTTTTTATAGCAATTCTTGATGACATTATACCTAACTACAAAGAATACTACACTTTAGTATTAGTTCTATTTATCATTCATTTTTCTTTTACTTTTTTTTTAAGATATATCTTAACCTTGAATACTATAAACAATATTCGTAATGGTAAAATTTTTTTCAAAACTATTTTGATAGGTAATTCTGATTCTGCTATTGAAATTTATAATAAGATTAAATTGAAAAAATCTCTAGGTAATATTATTGTTGGATTTATTGGTTTATCAGATTCAAACTATCATAATTTAAAAAAAAAAATACCCTATTTAGGTTCTCTCAAAGAAATTTCTAAAATAATAAAACACAAAAATATTGAAGAGGTTATTATTGCTATTGAAAGGAATCAACAAGATAACTATTTAGAAGAAATTTTAAACTGTTTGGAAGGGACTGATGTAATTATCAAAATAAAACCAAATAATTATGACTTATTGATGGGGAGGGTGAAAATGACTTCATTTTTTGATGAGCCGTTAATTCAAATTAGATATGTTTTAATGTCTCAATTTAATTTTACTGTAAAAAGAATTTTAGATTTAATTATTTCAAGTACTTTATTAATTTTATTTTTACCATTATTATTATTTTTATCTATCTTAATAAAACTTGATTCAAAAGGAAGTATTTTTTATTTACAAGAAAGACTCGGTAAAAATGAGATTAAATTTAAAATAATAAAATTAAGAACAATGTTCATCGATTCTGAATTAAATGGACCGAGATTAACTGTTGATAAAGATAAAAGAATTACAAAAATCGGAAAATATTTAAGAAAATATAGAATTGATGAATTACCTCAATTTATAAATGTAATAAAAGGAGATATGTCAATTGTAGGTCCAAGGCCTGAAAGAGAATTTTTTGCAAAAAAAATCATTGAAAAAGCACCGTATTATAAACATGTTTATAGAGTCAAGCCAGGAATTACATCATGGGGAATGGTTAAATTTGGATATGCATCTAATATTTCTGAAATGATAAAAAGATTGAAATATGACATAATATACATAGAAAATATGACACTAATCAGCGATTTAAAAGTAATTATTTACACAATATTAATAGTCTTTCAAGGAAGAGGAAAATAAATTAAATTATGAGAAAAATTTCAGTAATAGGATCAGGAACTATGGGAATTGGAATAGCCCAGACCTTTTTAATGAATAACTTTAAAGTAAATCTAATTGACATATCTAAGAAATCATTAGAACAATCCTTTAAAAGAATGGAATTATCCTTAGAAAAAATGTTAGTTAAAAAAAATATCACAAAAAAAATATATGATAATTCATTAAGAAATATTTCATTAAGTACTGATTTAGAATCTTCTTTAAATGGAATTGAGCTTGTTGTTGAGGCAATACCAGAAAATTTTAATTTAAAGTGTAAATTATTCAAAGAAATAGATTCAATATGTGATTCAGATGTTATTTTTGCTTCTAATACATCCTCAATTTCAATAACAAAGTTAGCTGCATTTACTTCAAGACCAGATAAATTTATTGGAATGCATTTCATGAATCCTGTTCCTTTAATGAAATTAGTTGAAATTATTAAAGGTTTTCATACCTCTAAAAAAGTTGTCGATTTTATTTTTTCACTTTCAAAGGGAATACATAAATTTCCAGTTTTAGTCAATGATTATCCTGGTTTTATATCAAATAGGATTTTATTACCTATGATAAATGAGGCAATTTATGCATTATATGAGAAAGTTGCAGGGGTGGAAGAAATTGATAAAGTAATGATACTTGGAATGTCTCATCCAATGGGTCCCCTTCATCTAGCAGATTTTATAGGATTAGATACTTGTTTATCAATCTTAGAAGTCTTATATCAGGGCTTTAATAATCAAAAATATGCACCATGTCCTTTGTTAGTTAATATGGTTAATGCTGGTAATCTTGGAGTGAAAACAGGGGAAGGATTTTATTTGTATGGCAAAAATTATAATGATAAATTTGTATCAAATCAATTCAAATAATTATTTAAGTGAAGTTTTTTAAAGAAATATATAAAATATTAATTGTTTTAATTTTGCTCTTTATTGGAGTATTTTTTGTTTATCCAAATATAAAAAAAGATCCATCGTTGAAAATCTTCACACCAGCAGATATAAATCCAAAATTGCTAGATTCAATAATTATAGGTAATACTTTACAACACTTTATTCCTGATTTTGATTTATATAATCAAGATGGAGACAAGGTCACACAAAAAAACTTGTCTGACAAAATTTATGTTTCAAGTTTTTTTTTCACTACATGCAATAATATTTGTCCCATCATGACAACAAATATGAAAATCCTTCATGATCATTTTTTATTTGATGATGAAATATCTTTCATTTCTCATACTGTAACTCCAAAAATTGATTCAATATCAGTTTTAAAGGCTTATTCTGATTTATTTAAAATCAAAACATCAAAATGGATGTTACTTACTGGAGAAAAAAAGCAAATTTATGATCTTGCTAGAAATTCGTATTTTGCAACAACTACAAAGGGTGATGGATCAGATCAAGATTTTATTCATACTGAGAATTTTGTTTTAATTGACAAAAAAAAAAGAATAAGGGGGTTTTATGACGGTACTTCAAAAGAAGATACTAAAAGATTGATAAATGAAATAAATATTTTAAAATCTGAATACTTAGAGGACTAAATTATATTCCATATTTTCCATGATTCTAAAGCTTGATTTTTTAACATATCATATCCATTTAAAGTTAAACAATTTTTATTTATACCCTCTCTTAAAAATGAGGTCACTCTTGGATAGTAGTTAACATCAATTAAAATATGATTATTTGATAAATCATCGAAAGGTATTTTTGGTTTTTCATTAAATTTGCCAATTGTACCAAGTGGAGTTGTATTTATTATAATTAAATTATTTTTTATTGTTGATTTATCAATCTCTTCATAAGTTATATTGTGTTTGTTTTTAGTTCTTGAAACAGTTTGATAATTTATTTTTAGAGAATTTAATACATAAGAAATTGATCTTGATACGCCTCCTGATCCCAATATTAAAACTGATATATTTTTTTTAAAATACTTACTGAAAGCACTATAAAATCCAAGGTAGTCTGTATTAAAACCAATAGTTTTATTTTTTTTAAAATTTATAGTATTCACACTACCAATTATTTGTGCCTTAGGATCAATTTTATCTAAATAATCTATTATTTTTATTTTATATGGATTAGTAACATTTAGTCCACTAAAATTATTAGTTCTTATTAACTTTAAAAATTCTTTAATATTATTTATTTCATAATTTTCATAAGATAATTTTTTTGATTGAAATTGTCTATGGAATATTTCTTTCGATGAAGAATAAATTAATTTTTCTCCAATTAAACCATACTTAAACATCATTTTTTTTTAAGTTTATTTTTTCACTTAAAAACACACAAAAGAAGCCAGTTAACATAAGAATTATTGATAAAATTAAATTTATATCAAAAATTTCTGGAAGAAATCTCTCATAACCTATAACTATTGAATTTCCATTTCTATCAAATAAATTATTATCATGTACAGCTCTTTTCCAAGGCCAAATTATTGAAAGTGATCCAAATACAAAACCTGATAGAATAGCTAATATTATATCTTTATATTTTTTAAATATTTTTGACAATAAGTTAGAAAAAACAATTAGACCAAAAACTGATCCGAAAAAAAATATTGTAAAATTTAATACATCTTTATATTTTGAGAATCGCGAAATATCATTTAAATTGAGGGAAATAATTAATTCAATAATTTCAAAAATAGCATTTATAGAATCAATCATAAGTAATTTATAATTGCCTAATAAAATCAGAAGATAAGATCCAGAGAGACCTGGTAAAATCATTCCACAAATTCCAATAATTCCACAAAAAAAGATATAAAAGTGGTTATCATTAGGATACATTATTGGATTAGAAAATCCAATGTATACTGAAATTAACGAACCAAATAAAAATAGAAAAAATGTCTTGTAGTTTATTTCTTTTATTTCTTTTATGATTGAAAAAACAGAGGCTAATATTAATCCAAAAAAAAATGACCAAATTAAATTAGGTTTATTATCAAATAAATAGTTAAGAAATTTTGCAAAACTAAGAACACCTATAACTGAACCCAAAAAAATTGGTAAAAGAAAGTTTAAATTTATATAGTTAATAAATTCTTTAAATTTGAGATTAAATAATAATTTGAATGAATTAAAATTTATGGATTTTAATGAGTTAATTAATTTTTCATAAATCCCAGTTATAAGTGCAATTGTCCCTCCAGAGACTCCTGGAATTATGTTTGCAATGCCCATAAAAGATCCTTTCACAAATAAGGAAATAAAGTTAAGTAGTTTAATTTTATTTATTTTTTTCATTTATATATGCCTTATATCCTCCCACTAAGCAGTATAAATTCTTAAAGTTATATTCAATTTCTAAAATATTTATAATAGCGCAAGCTCTTCTTCCTGTTTGACAATATATTATAACATTTTTATCATTTTCAATTTTATCAATTGACTTTATAACTTCATCTAAGGGAATATTTATATTTGAAATCGAGCCATCATCAAATTCGTATTTTTCTCGTACATCAATAATTTGAATATTTTTTTTCTGTGTTATTTGTTTTATTAATTCAGTTGGGGTAATATTTTTCATTTATTTATAGAAAATCAAAAAATGTATCTGCTCTTAACCCTAATCTTAGACATTCTAGAGAAATAACTTCATCTGGTGAAATATTTCCCAAGTTTACATTTGGTCCTAAACTTTTAATAAACCAAACTTGTTGAATTTTTTTTGGTGCTTCCCAGAGAATACTATCTTTTGGAACATTATTAATTATATTTTGAATTAAATTTGATTTGACTTTGTGATCATTTTTGAAAAGACCAATATTTCCACTCTCTCTTGACTCAGTTATTACTTTCCATGATCCAGCATTTAATTCCCTATTTAAAAGCTCAATCCATTTTTGAGAAGTTAGTTCAACCTCTTCATCTTTTGAACCAACCTCGGATAAAACAGTACAAGATTTTGAAAGTTTACTGATAAAGTTGCATTTTACATTATGATCTAAATCTATGCATCCGTCTGATATTTCGACAGTTTTTATATTAAATTTTTTTATTAATTCAGTATATTCGTTGAATGAATTCCTGGCAATAAAACTTTCAAAAAGAGTTCCACCAAAAAAAACTTTAATATTTTGTTTTTGGTATAGATCAATTTTTTCGACTAAGTTTGGAGTAACAATTGAAGTACCAAAACCTAATTTTATCAAATCTATTTGATCAGAAGATGAAGAAATTAAGTTTTTGGCTTGATTGAGACTTAATCCTTTATCCATAACCATTGTTAAACCATTTTCTCTTGGTTTTTTTTCTCTCGCAGGAAGATTATTTAAATTAAAATTCATTGAGTATTGTCAAAGTTTGAAAAATCAAGATCTTTTCTTAATAGAGGTATTTTTGAGAAAATTTTTTCTGTCAAATTTGGATCAAGAGAAATAGCTCTTATTAGATATTTTTTTGCTATATCGATATTCCCATCAATATGCATATATATTCCTAAATTAAATAATAAGTCAGAATTTTTATAATGAAAATTCAAACCAGTTTTTAAAATTTTAATTGCTTTATGAGTTTCACTTATTTTAAACATTAATTTTGCATATTCAATCCAAATATTAGGTTCGTTTACTCCTAATTTGATAAGTTTTTCAAACCCCAAAATAGCTTCTGAATATAAATTCGCTCTCACTAAAATCTTAGTTTGAATTAGAATATAATTGGTGTCATCCGGATTTAATGATATAGCTTTTTTTACATAATAAATTGATTCATCAAGGAAGTTTAGTTTATCGTTACAAATAGCAATTTCCATCCAAGCTTCACTAAGTTGCGGATCTTCACTACAAGATTTTTTAAAAAATTTTATTGCTTCTTTATAAAGAGTTAGGTTTTTGTAACAAATCCCAATTTTAAGAAAAGTATATCCACTAGTATTTTCGTATTTAAAAGTTTCAAGATATGTTTTTATTGCTTGTTCATAGTTTTCTATTAAAGAATAATTTTTAGCTTTTTCATGGTAAGCAGCAGTAAACGATTCATTTATTATTATTGAATAGCTAAACGATTCAATTGCTAATTTATAATTTTTAATTTTGTTTTGAAGTAGTCCAAGATGATACCAACTTATATCAGAATATGGATTTATTTCAATATGATTCTCAAAAAACATAATTCCTTCATCGTACTTTTTAAGTTTTTCAAAACAAAATGATATGTTAAATAAGGACATTTCGTCAAGAGGTTCATATTTAAGAAATTCAGATAAATATTTTATTGTTTTAACATATTTTCCCATTGATTGATATTCAAAAGCTATAAATGGGAGTATTTCGCTACTATTATCAGATATATCTTTTGCTTTATAAAAAAATTTTAAAGCTGAAGTATGTTTTTTATCTTTTGAAAGTAAAGAACCTTTAGCTACAAATAAATCAGGGTTAATTGGCTCTAAAGATTCAGCAATATTTAATTCTTTCTCTGCTTCATCAACTCGTTCTAGTATAGTTAATATTTGAGCTTTTTTAATCGGAAAATTAGATGAAAATGGAAATTGATTGAAAGCGAAATCTGAACATATCATTGCTTCAGAATATTTACCTTTTTCTATATAAAAGTCAACTATGTCCTCAAATTCAAAGCTATCGAAAAATATTTCATTTTTATTTTCAAGCATTTTTTCATAACGAATAACTAGATTACTTAAATTATTACCCTTTCTATTTGAATTCATAGAATTATCATGTAATTAAACAATTTTGTAAATCTAATCTATTTATTTGTATAAAATAAATATGTGATTCTAATTTATCCACAATTAAGTTCACATTTTTTATTTTTTTTCTTAAAAATTCAATTTATATATTTGTTAAAAAATATTTATGACTTTAATTAAATCTATTTCTGGGATACGTGGAACCATAGGTGGAGAAGTTGGATCGAATCTAACTCCAGTAGATATTGTAAAATATACTAGTTCATTTGGTATTTGGATTAAGTCAAAATCAAAAAATGATTTTAAAGTAGTAATTGGAAGAGATTCAAGGTTGTCAGGAAAATATATTACAAGTTTAGTTGAGAGTACCTTAATAGCTCTTAATATAGATGTAATCAATATTGAAATGACTACAACCCCAACGCTAGAGTTAGCCGTAATTAAAGAGTCAGCTAATGGTGGAATCATGATTACTGCAAGTCATAATCCAAAAAATTGGAATGCTTTAAAATTAATTGATAATAAAGGAGAGTTTTTAGATAATATTGAAGGAGAAAAAATTATCAATATCGCCAAAAATCAAAAACTTTTAAATTTCTCAAGTGAAGAAAAAATTGGTAAAATTTTTGTCAAAGATTTTTTGCAATTCCATATTAATTTAATTTTAAACTTACCAATTATTAATATAAAAAATATTAAAAATTCAGAGTTTAAGGTTGTGGTCGATGGTATTAATTCTTCTGGAGGAATTTATCTACCATATTTATTGAATAAAATGGGGGTAAATATTGTAAAAATTAATTGTAATCCAAATGGAGATTTTTCTCATAATCCAGAACCTCTAAATAAAAATTTATCACAAATATCTAAATATGTAGTAGAACATAAGGCTGATATTGGATTAGTAGTTGATCCTGATGTAGATAGATTGTCTTTAATTTGTGAAGATGGATCTTTTTTTGGTGAAGAATATACTTTAGTTGCTGCAGCAGATTATGTTTTGAGTAAGAAAAAAGGAAATACAGTTTCTAATTTGTCTTCAACAATGGCCTTGAAAGATTTATCATTAAAATATGGAGTAAATTATTATCCTTCTGCAGTAGGAGAGGTGAATGTTAGAAAAAAGATGAAAGAAGTTAATGCTGTTATAGGGGGAGAGGGAAATGGTGGCGTTATTCTACCTGAACTTCATTACGGAAGAGACGCATTAGTTGCATCTGCTATAATTTTAGCCCATTTATCAGAAAGTAAACTCAAGATTTCTGATTTAAGGAAGAAATATAAAAATTATTTCATGTCAAAGAAAAAAGTTGAGATCAAACCCAATCAAGATTTTGATTTGATTTTAACTCATTTTAAAAATAAATATTTTAATTACAATTTGAATTTACAAGATGGTTTAAAAATTACTTTTGACAATGAATGGGTTCACCTTAGAAAATCTAATACCGAGCCTATTATCAGAGTTTATTCCGAGAGTGTATCTCAAAAAAATGCTAATGAATTAACTACTAAAATTATTAATGAAATTTTAAAAATTAATTTATCTTAAAAAATTATGAAGGTATATTTTGATAATGCTGCTACAACTAAAATAGAGGATGAAGTTATTAAAACTATTCTACCAATCATGAAAAATGGGTTTGGGAATCCTTCCTCACCCCATTCATATGGTAGAAGTATCAAGTCACATATTGAAATTTCAAGAAAAATAATTTCTAAAGAATTAAATTGTGAGTCTAATGAGATATATTTCACTTCTGGTGGAACAGAATCAGATAACATGGCAATAAATTCAGCTGTGAGAGATTTAAAAGTAAAAACCATCATTTCTTCAAAAATTGAACACCTTGCCGTACTAGAAACAATTAATAGCTTAGGGTTGTTAAATGATGTCAAAATTAAGTTCGTTAAAGTTGATGAGAAAGGAAATATTGATTTAAATGATTTAGAAAAAATTTTATCCAAAAATTTTAATGCCCTTGTTTCTTTGATGCATGCAAATAACGAAATTGGAAATATTTTAAGAATTTATGAAGTTGCTGATTTATGTGAAAAATATAATGCTTATTTTCATACTGATGCTGTTCAAACAATTGGACATTTAAGATTTGATTTAAAATATAATAATAATATTCACTTTCTAGCATCATCTTCTCATAAGTTTCATGGTCCTAAAGGAGTAGGTTTTCTTTATATAAATAATAAAATAAAAATCAAATCTCTCATTAAAGGAGGAGGACAAGAAAGAAATCTTAGAGGAGGAACTGAAAACACGTATTCAATTGTAGGTATGGCTAAAGCATTTGAATTATCTTACAAAAATTTAGAAAATCACGAGAATCACTTAATAAAAATCAAAAGATATATGATTTCAGAACTCAAAAAAAATTTTTCAAATGTTATTTTTAATGGTCTTAGTGAATGTTTTGATTTGAGTTTAAATTCCATTCTTAGTGTAAGTTTTCCCAAAAATTCAATTTCAGATTTCATTATTATTAATCTTGATATACTTGGAGTTGCATGTTCTGGTGGCTCAGCTTGTTCATCTGGATCGATTAAAAAATCTCATGTGCTCAAAGAATTAAATGAAAAAAAAGATAGATCAACAATTAGGTTCTCATTTTCAAGATTTAATAAAATAGAGGAAGTTGATTATGTTATAAATTGCTTAAAAAAATTTTATAATTAGTTAATTGAATTAGACTTAGTCCAGATTGTAGTTTTTCCAAATAGTGAGAATCCAATATAGCCTCTTAATTTTAATTTTTGTTCACTTAAATTTGCAAATAGTTTATAAGTTTTCCCATCTCTAGCATTATATATTGACCCGTTTATCCATTCTTTTTCTTTATCATTCCACATCAAATTACTCAAAATTTTTAATCCAAGTAATTTTTTATTTCTTAAGTTTTTATTTGGATTATTTTTATCAGTTTTAAACTCACCATTTATATCCTTGGGTTCTTTTAACCAAATCATTTTTCCAAAAAATAAATTTTCTGATTTATATATTTCAATTTTAGCATTTTTTTCCTCATTTAGCCAAATACCAATAATATCATTTGAATTTTGACTAAAAAGAAAATTATTTACCAAAATTGTAAGCACAAAAATATTGACTAATTTGATCATTTTAAATTTTATAAGATGAAATTAAACTTAGGTCAAAGTTATTTATTGAATGAGTTAGAGCTCCAACAGAGATATAATCAACTCCACAATCAGCATAATTTGTAATATTTTTAATGTTTATGTTACCTGAGCTTTCAACTTCAAATTTTTTATTAATCAATATCAATGCCTTTTTGGTTTTCTCAATTGTAAAATTATCCAAAATAATTCTATTTATTCCTCCTAAATTAATTATCTGTTTTACTTCTGATAAATTCCTTGCTTCTATAACTAATTTAATGTCAAGTTTTTTTTGATCAATATAATTTTTACATTTGTTTATAGCATTCTTAACACCTCCGCAGAAATCGATATGGTTATCTTTGATAAGAATCATATCATATAAACCAAATCTATGGTTTACTCCACCACCAATATTAACAGCCCATTTTTCAATAATTCTATTTCCAGGAGTTGTTTTTCTTGTATCAAGTAATTTTGTTTTTTTATTATTGATTATTTTGACAAATGAAGAAGTTTTTGTTGCTATGGCACTCATTCTTTGCATGAAGTTTAAAACAATTCTTTCAGATCTTAAAATGGATAATAAGTTACCACTAACTTCAAGTATTGTATCTCCTTTTTTTACATAATCTCCATCTTTTTTAAGTTTAAGTAGTTTTAATTTTGAGTCATTATATTCAAATATCCACTCAGCTAGTTGAAGTCCAGCAATCATTCCATTTTCTTTGGATATAAGCTTAGCATGACCTATTTTATCTTTATCTATACATGCAATTGAAGAATGGTCTTTGCCTTTCAAATCCTCATTGAAAGCGATTTTAAGTATGTCTAAAACATTATCTCTAGAAATTTTCATTTACTAATTTATTAATAAGTTATTTTATTTTTATATAATTGGATCAAAATTAATAAAAATGAAAATTTTAATTTTATTTACTGGGAAAAATAAAAATAAATTTTTTGAACAAGAAATTGCAAAGTACCTTAATCAAATTAAAAAGTATATCAAGATTGAAATTGAAGAAATTTATCAAAAAAAAAGTAAAAAAAATATAAATTTTGAAATTCAAAAAAAAAATGAAGCCGAATTAATTAAATCAAAAATTAAAAGTGATGATTATATTATTATTTTATCAGAACAAGGTCAAGAGATGAGTTCCATTAAATTTTCAAATCATATTCAAAATATAATGAATAAAAGTTTAAAAAAACTTGTTTTTATAATAGGAGGTCCTTATGGTTTTCATGAAAGTATAATTTCAAATTATAAAAATAAAATATCCCTATCTAAAATGACTTTTAGTCATAAATTAATTAGATTATTTCTTTTAGAACAAATTTATAGAGCTTTATCAATTTTAAATAATGATCCATATCATCATTAAAATGTGTATTAAGTCATATATATTTTTTATTTACAAGATAATTTGATTAGATTTGCGAACCTTTTTAAAAAAAAATATGAATAAAAATTATGAAACTGTTTTCATTCTAAATCCCGTTTTGTCTGATGAACAGTCAAAGGAAACAGTTAAAAAGTATATTGATTTATTAAAATCAAATAAAGCTAGCATTACAAGTCAAGAAACATGGGGGCTTAAAAAGTTAGCTTATCCAATTCAAAATAAAAAAACTGGGTTTTTTTATTTAATCCAGTTTCAAGTGGAAGCATCTGATACTTTATCAAATTTTGAAACAATTCTAAAAAGAGATGAAAAAGTAATGAGATTTTTGACAGTCTCTCTTGATAAAAATGCATTAGAATATGCTGAAAAGAGAAGAAAAAGAATTAATGAATCAAAAAAAAATGATAAGTAATGGCAACAAATTCCGAAATAAGATTTCTTACACCTCTCTCTATTGACACAGACAAAAGAAAAAAGTATTGTAGATTTAAAAAATCTCGTATTAAGTATATTGACTATAAAGATCCTGATTTTTTGTCAAGATTTTTAAATGAACAAGGTAAAATATTGCCAAGAAGATTAACTGGAACTTCATTGAAGTTTCAAAGAAAAGTATCTCAGGCTGTCAAAAGAGCAAGACACCTTGCTATTTTACCTTATGTAACAGATTTAATGAAATAGTTTATGGAAATAATATTAAAGAAAGAAGTACCCAATTTGGGATTTAAAGATGATCTGCTTGAGGTTAAGAATGGTTATGCCAGAAACTATTTAATTCCTAAAGGTTTAGCGATATTAGCAACTGAATCAGAAAAAAAAATCTTGAGTGAGAATTTAAAACAAAAATCTTTTAAAGAAGAAAAAATAGTTTCTGATTTAAATACAATTGCTGAGGATATTCAAAAATTAAATTTAAAAATTTATGCTAAAGTAACTGACAACAGCAATAAATTATTTGGCTCTGTAACTTCTTTAAATTTGTCAGATACTCTTGATGATCTTGGTCATAAATTAGATAAGAAGTATATTTCTATTATTGGAGGTACAATCAAAAGTTTAGGAAAATATTCTGCAAAAATAAGACTTCACAGAGAAGTCAAATTCAATATTAACTTTGAAGTTTTAAAAGAAAAGTAATATAATTCACAAACCTTTCCTTTTTAAATATATATGTTAATAAATTAAGTATTAATAATCCTTATTTGAGTCTATACATTTTTCTAAATTGTTATATTTGTTTTGGTTACAATATTAATTATCAGAAAATGGAAGATAACAACTCTAAAAATTATTCAGCTGACAGTATACAAATATTAGAGGGTCTTGAGGCCGTAAGAAAAAGACCAGCAATGTATATTGGAGATGTTGGTCAAAAGGGTTTACATCACCTTGTTTATGAAGTTGTTGATAATTCAATAGATGAGTCTCTCGCTGGTTATTGTAAAAATATAGAAGTTAGAATAAATAAAAACAATTCTGTTTCTGTTAAAGATGATGGAAGAGGTATTCCAACATCAATTCATAAAAAAGAAGGTAGGTCTGCTTTAGAGGTAGTAATGACTGTTCTTCATGCTGGAGGAAAATTTGATAAAGATTCATATAAAGTATCTGGAGGGCTCCATGGAGTAGGTGTTTCGTGTGTAAATGCACTCTCAACTCATTTAAAAGCAGAAGTTCATAGAGATGGAAAAATATTTAATCAAGAATATTCCAAAGGTATCCCTAAAACAGAAGTGGTTCAAACTGGAGAATCTGATTATCGTGGAACAATAATCACTTTTAAACCTGATGATTCAATTTTTAATACTACCGAGTTTAATTATGATATTCTTTCTTCAAGAATGAGAGAGCTTTCTTTTTTAAATAAAGGAATCAAACTTGTAATTGTTGATGAAAGAGAACTTTTGGATAATGGAAATTTTTTGTCATCAACTTTTTACTCTGAAGGAGGGTTAAAAGAATTTGTCGAATATTTAGATCAAAATAGAGATACTCTGATAGACAACGTTATGTACATGGAAGGAGAAAAAAATAATATACCAGTTGAAGTAGCTATGAGCTATAATACTTCTTATTCAGAAAATTTACATTCTTATGTAAATAATATAAATACGCACGAAGGAGGAACTCATCTAGCTGGTTTTAGGAGAGCATTAACTAGAACACTAAAATCTTATGCTGAAAAGTCTGGAATGTTAGAAAAAGAAAAAGTTTTAGTTACAGGTGACGACTTTAGGGAAGGTTTAACTTCAGTTGTATCAGTTAAAGTTATGGAGCCTCAGTTTGAGGGGCAGACAAAAACTAAACTCGGAAATTCTGAAGTGTCAGGAGCTGTTGACCAACTAGTAGGTGAAATGTTATCAAACTATTTAGAAGAAAATCCAAAAAATGCCAAGCAAATTTTATTAAAAGTAATTCTTGCAGCTAAGGCCAGACAAGCTGCAAGAAAAGCTCGAGAGATGGTTCAGAGAAAAACAGTAATGTCTTCAACAGGTTTACCCGGAAAATTGTCTGATTGTTCGGAGAAAGACCCTGAAAAATGTGAAATTTTTCTTGTTGAGGGAGATTCAGCAGGAGGAACAGCTAAACAAGGAAGAGATAGAAATTTTCAAGCAATTTTACCTCTGAGGGGTAAAATTTTGAATGTTGAGAAAGCTATGCAGTACAAAGTTTTTGACAACGAAGAAATTAAAAATATTTTTACAGCACTCGGTGTTTCAGTTGGAACAGAAGAAGATTCTAAGGCTCTAAATATTGATAAATTAAGATATCATAAAATAGTAATTATGTGTGATGCTGATGTAGATGGATCTCATATATCAACCTTAATTTTGACATTCTTTTTTAGATATATGAAAGATTTAGTAGAAAAAGGATATATCTATATTGCAACTCCTCCATTATATCTTGTTAAAAAAGGAAAGGAATCTAGATATTGTTGGTCTGACCAAGAAAGAGATTTAATGATAGCAGAAATTTCTAATGGAAAAGATTCTTCTGTAACAATTCAAAGATATAAAGGTTTAGGCGAAATGAATGCATCTCAATTATGGGATACTACAATGCAACCAACTAATAGAACACTTAGACAAGTTACTATTGACAGTGCAGCAGAAGCAGATAGGGTCTTTTCAATGTTAATGGGAGATGATGTTCCTCCTAGAAGAGACTTCATAGAAAAAAATGCTAAATATGCTAATATTGATATATGATTTATTCATCGCATCAATATAAATGACCCAAATAAATTTTCAGTTTTATTTCCAAATGTTTTAAAACTAACTGAATATGAATAGCCCCCATTTTCAGATAAAATGTTAGTATTTGCAATTTTACCATTCCAACCAGAATGATAGTCTTTGGATATATAAACAATTTTACCCCATCTATTATAAATTTTTATTGAAAAACTTGATTCATCAAAGTTTTTCAATATTGGTCTGAAAGTCTCGTTCAAACCATTATTATCAGGGGTAAAAATATTTGGTGACCAAATGAAGTAATCTTCTACAGAATTTATTATTCTACTATATGTATCTGAACAATTAAATTGATCGTTAACAGTTAGTTGAACTAAATATTCTCCTATTTGGTCAAAATTATTTTTCGGATTTTCAATATTAGAAAAATTTCCGTCACCGAAACTCCAATCAAAAGAAATTATTTCCTCTATTGAGGAAGATAGGTTTAAAAATTCTATAGTTCCATTATTAAATACTACTGTATCAAAATTATTTTCAAAAAATGAATTAGGACCACTTATATTTATTACTTCAAATTCTTTATTTCCATAACATCCAAAATAGTCGATTACTTCAATTGAATAATTACCTTGATATAAATTATTTGTTGTTGATGAATTTAAATTTGAGTGGCTCCAACTGAAAGTATAAGGTGGATCCCCATTTAAGTTTATTAAATTAGCATCACCAATTCCCTGATTACAGTGATCATCATTAACTGTAATATCAAATTCTAAACCTAAAATTTCGTTAGAAATAAATATAGAATTTTGAAGTTTACAACCAACTTCATCAGATATTATGAAAGAGTAATTACCTTGACTTAAATTTGATATAATAGTATTATTTGATCCATTGCTCCATTCAACAAAAAAATTATTTGGACTAAATCCACCAGAGGGGTTTAAAATTATTTCTCCATCATTTCCTCCACAATATTCATTTTCAAATGTATAATTGGACTCAATGTAATCTGAAATTGAAGCTGAATGACTACTGGTATATGAACAACCAAAATTATCTATCACATTGTATATATATTCATGAGTTCCAGGTTCATTGAATACAATTATTGTAGAGTCATTAAAATCAGTAATGGTACTATCTAAAATAAAATTTTCTTCAGTAATATAATTATTAAAACTCCATGCAGAAGGAATAATATTTTGATTAATAGATATACCCCATGAAAAAATCCATCCATTATCTATACTAAGATTATCAATTACAGTTATTGTCCAGGTTCCATTTAATGAAGTACCTAAAAAATCTTGAAAGTTACCGATTGGAAGATATGTATCTTGATTTAATATATTTCCAAATCCATCAGGTTGAGGTACAGTGTTATCATCCATACCATCTGACATTGTTCCATTATATGATGGATTCATTGACCATCCATAATCATATCCTATCCCTGGATTTGTCTCTGAAGCGTCTTGATCGGTTGCTTCTCCAAACCAAGTCGAGCCCCCATCTTGTTCAAATAAAGTTACCTGAATTCCATTAGGAGCTGTTAAATATATATCAAGATCACCTGTGTATGAGTGTTCCATATTAATGTCTACAGATAAAATATCATTTATATTAGTTAAAGCTTGTCCTTCTCCAAAACAAGTTAAAATGATACTCGTTTCATAAACTGCTCCACTTCCATCAGGAAGATATAGTGGTTCAGCAAATTCATCTTCACATGGAGGAGAAGACCAATTTCCAGTTGAAATATCTGAACTAAATAGAATATCACTATTTTCATCTGAAGTACTAATTGTAGTAAAAGTTCCAGGACAAATATTTAAATCTGGAGTAAAGTTTAAATTTACTTCTGGTTGAAAGGAGACCCTAATGAAACAAAAAGTTGAATAAATACAACCAAAATTATCAGTTATTTCTAGAGATATAACATATCCTCCTGAATTATTAAAAACTTGAGAAAATGAGTTAGAGGATGAAACTACAATTCCATCCAAATACCATTTAAAATATAAATCAGATTGAGGATTTTCAGAAACTACCTCATAATTCCCTTCTAATATTAATTCTTCTCCAATACATAAATCGAAATAGACTGAATCTATAATATTATTTTCATCCAAAATTATTGTCTCAGAAGATGAAGAGGAAAAAATATTTGGAATAATAGCATCACAGTTTTGAGCACTAGCATCAACAAATATTAGTGTAAAAAAAATATATATATAAAATTGTTTCATATAACAATTAGATTTTTTAATGAAAAACTTCAGATTAATTTTTTTTTCATAAAATTTAAAAACTAAATTAGCGGTAAAATATCTAAATCACAAATTTAATTTACAATGAAAATTACAATTGTTGGTGCTGGTTCTGTTGGTTCAAGTTGCGCTGAATATATAGCAATTAAAAATTTTGCTTCTGAAATTGTTTTATTAGATATAAAAGAAAATTTTGCTGAAGGTAAATCAATGGATTTAATGCAAGCTTCAGTATTGAATAATTTTAATTCACAAATTAATGGTGTTACAAATGACTACTCAAAAACTCAAGATTCTGATATTGCTGTTATAACCAGTGGTATCCCCAGAAAACCTGGAATGTCAAGAGAAGAATTAATTAATATCAATGCTAAAATTGTAAAAAATGTTGCAAATAATCTATTAAAGTTTTCTCCTAATATTATTATTATAGTAGTCAGTAATCCTATGGATACTATGACTTATTTAACTCACAAAGTTTTAAATATTTCGAAACGCAGGATAATTGGTATGGGAGGAATTTTAGATAGTGCAAGATTTAAATACAGAATTTCTGAGCAACTTCTCTCTCCAATGTCTGATATTGAAGGAATGGTTATAGGAGCTCATAGTGATAAAGGCATGATACCTTTATCAAGATTTGCTACTAAAAAAGGTATACCCATATCAAATTTTTTGTCACCTAATAAAATAAAATTAATTGAAAATGAAACTAAAGTTGGAGGAGCAACTTTAACTAAAATGTTAGGTACGTCAGCCTGGTATGCTCCCGGAGCTGCAGTTTCTTCACTAGTTCAATCCATAGCTTGTAATCAGTTAAAAATGTATACATGTTCAGTATTATTGTCTGGAGAATATGGATTTAGTGATATTTCAATTGGAGTTCCTGTAATTATTGGTAGAAATGGAGTTGAAGAAATAGTTGAATTGAAGTTAAATTCTGTCGAATCTGAAATGCTTGAAAAATCTGTTCAATCAGTCAAATTAACAAATGGTTTATTAGAGAGTATGTAATAGTTACTTTGAAATCATCTTTTGTTTTGTTATTTTGCCTTCTTTATCCTCAATAATTATTAAATAAACTCCTTTTGCAAAATTGTTTGTCAGTATTTTATTATCTAATATCTTTCCGTTAAAAAGTATATTGCCAGAGGAATTAAAAATTTTTAAATTTTCAATACTATTAGCATTTTCAATTATTATTTCTTTGTTAAATGGATTAGGATAAAGTTTAATTTTATTTTTTTTTCTGTTACTTAAATTAACTTCATTTATATTACATCCCATAAGTAAATTTAATCCTCCAGTAAAACCTCCAATAATCATATCATTCCAACCATCATTATTAAGATCAAAAATAGATGGAGAAAGTCTTTTAACTTTCGAAAAAAACAATAAAGTATCTTGAATTAAATTGAAGGATCCAAATAGATCATTTTCAATATTAGTATAATGAAATAATTCCCCTTTTTCTGAACCAACAAATAATTCATAGCCATTAATACCATCAATGACAAAGGGTGCTGTATAAGCAGTATTGAATATACTATCAGTTAAATTAATATTTCCAAATGTTTCGTCAACTAGAGAAAAATATGGACTATTTAAGTCTCCTTGATTATCATAATAATAAATTTTTCCTTGACGAGATCCAACAATTAAATCTAAATCATTATCTCTGTCTAAATCAACAAGAAAAGGATGAGCATAATTTCCTACATCAATATTAAAATAGTTTAGTGAATTAACGTAAAAGTTTGAAGTATTATATTGTGAAATTATATTCGTAAATAAATGTAAATTTCCATTTGAGTCTCCAATAATCATATCATCGTCTCCGTCATTATCGATATCACCAAAGCAAGGTTTTAAACTTGTTTCGAAGTTTAAATTACCCAAGTTCATATAATCATCTGTTACCCACTCAAAAATAGGATTATCTAAATTACCTATATTCTTATAAAGAGCTAATTTGGAATTCATATTTCCATTTTCAGTGTAATAACCATCATTAGCTACAATTAAATCTTGTAATCCATCATTATTATAGTCATGAAATGATGGAGAAGCTCCAGAACCAACATCAATCATAGTATTAATTATTGAATTTTTATTAATTAATTCAAGATTCATATTTGTTTCAGACTCATTCTTATAAAACCAAATATTTTCATAGTTGTTAGATACATTATTCCCATTAGGACAGATAATTATATCTTTAATGTCATCATTATCAAAATCAAAATGATAAACAGCAGGAAAACGTTGTAAATTAATATTTTCTGTATTTTCTGGAAAATTTGGATTTTGTGAAACCATTAATGAATTTTCAGAATTTGCACTATTTTCAAGGTATACAATATTATTAAAAGTTATATCACCAAGTAAAAGATCAAAAAAAGAATCATTATTATAATCGATTGAAGTAATTGTAGATCCAGAATGTTTATCATATCTAATTATATTATTTTTACACTCATTTAGTGAAACTGAGTTGTCAGAAAAGTTTTCACTAAATTTACCCCAACATTCATCCTTTAATTCAAATACAAGACTATCACAGTGTCCAAAGGTTTCAAATGACATATTTTTATGCCATTCAATATGACTACCTAATATAGAGAATGTTAGTATATCTATGTCACCATCATAATCAATATCACCAACATGTGGAATATCAACTGAGCTAACGTACAAATTAGTTAGTCCATTTCCTCTGTTTGTTAAAATTATTTCAGGATGATCAAAATTTAAATTATCTAAAGAATTATTTTTAAAAACTCTAATTCCACCATTATATGAGGAGAAGATATCGTTTTTACCATCACAATTAAAATCTCTCAGTAAAACCCAATCTTCAAGTTCAGGAAAATTTGGTATAAATTCAGGTTTGAAATGGTAATCTGGAATATTTTCTTCTCCATAGTTCAATAAACAGCTAATTTTATCTCCATTTTTGTCAAATATAAATAAATCGAGTTTTCCATCTAAATTAATATCGATTGGAGAAAGTTGAGGAACATTTATTCCACCATACCATGCATTATTTAAGGCGTTATCTTCTTTTATTACTAAAATATTTTGGTCTTGGTAAAATCCTTGTTGACTGAACATTTTTGTGCAAAGAAAAATTGTAATTAAAAATTGAGTTGAAATTTTCATATTGTTAATATATGCAGTTATCATTTGGTTAATAAATAAATTACTATAATACATCAAAATAAATTGTAATTATTTTTACGAAAGTTTATATTTGTGGCCGTAAAATTTACATTTAATAATAATATTATGCAAAATAAAGGATTTATCAAATTCGTGGCTGTAATTTTCTCTATAATATGTATTTATCAATTAACATTTACATTTATCGTTAAAAATATAGAATCTGATGCTTTAAACAAATCAGATGGTGATTTTAAAGTTGAACAAGCTTATATTGATTCATTATCAAATCAAAATTTATATCTTGGTTACACCTTGAATGACTGTAAAGAACAAGAATTAAATCTCGGTTTAGATCTTAAGGGTGGTATGAATGTTACTCTAGAGATTTCAGTCCCTGAAATTTTAAAAGTTTTATCTAATAATTCAAAAGACCCAACTTTTATCCAATCTATCGAAATGGCCAAAAGAAAACAAAGTAATTCTCAAAATAATTTTATTGATGATTTTATTTTATCATTTGATGAAATAAATAAAATAAATAATACAAATATATTATTATCGTCTCCCAGAATTTTTGGTCATAGAAACATGATCGGTAAGTTTGAAATAAATTCAGATAATGATAAAGTTTTAGAAGTTTTGAAAAAAGAATTAAAAGGTGCAATTGACAGAGCTTTTTCTGTACTTAGAGCTAGAATAGACAAATTTGGAGTTGTTCAGCCTAATATTCAACAACTAGAACAAGAGGGAAGAATTTTAGTAGAGTTGCCTGGAGTAAGAGATCATAAAAGAGTGAAAAAACTCCTTCAAAGTACTGCTCAACTTGAATTTTGGGAAACAGTAGATATTCTAGATCTCCAAGATTTTTTATTAAAATCTGGAAATTTAATTAAAGACGAGGAAGAAAAATTCTCTGAAAATTATTTAGAAACTGATACTTCAGATTTTTTCTTAGAAACTGATACTTCTTTTATTGATTCAACAGAAAATATTGATAACCCACTATTCGATTTATTAAATATTCAATATGCTTTTGGTGCTAGGATAGGCGTTGTAAATATTGAGGATACAGCTAAAGTAAACGTCATATTAAAAAGACCAAAAATTAGATCTTTTTTAACAGATGATTTTAAAAATACTAAGTTTCTTTGGTCAGCTAAACCACTAATTGATAATGATGAAGAAATTGGATTAGAGCTCGTTGCATTAAAATCAAATAGAGATGACACTCCAAAATTAAGTGGAGATGTTATTACTGATGCTAGTACTCAAATTGATCCAACAGGTTCAGTTACTGTAAATATGAGAATGAGTTCAAAAGGTGCAAAAAAGTGGAAATTAATCACAGAAAACAATATAAATAAACAAGTCGCAATAGTATTAGACAATTATGTATACTCTTTTCCAACTGTTAATGATATAATACCAAATGGAAGTTCTAGTATTTCAGGAAATTTCACAGTTAACGAGGCAGAAGACTTATCTAATATTTTAAAGGCTGGTAAATTACCTGCTCCTGCTAAAATTATTCAGTCAGAAATTGTTGGCCCATCACTTGGAAAGGAGGCAATAAATGCTGGATTTACGTCTTTTTTAATTGCTTTACTAATTGTCCTATTGTATATGATTTTTTATTATCAAACTGCCGGTCTTGCAGCAAATTTTGCTTTAATTTTGAATATTTTATTTATTTTTGGCGTTCTTGCTTCTCTTGGAGCTGTTTTATCTTTACCTGGAATAGCTGGAATAGTTCTTACTATTGGAATGGCTGTTGATGCAAATGTGTTAATTTATGAGAGAATTAGAGAAGAAATATCAGCAGGAAAAGGAATGAGTTTAGCAATTTCAGATGGATATAATAATGCTTATGCTGCTATAATTGATGCTAATGTAACTACTCTTTTGACGGGAGTGATATTGTATGTTTTTGGAACAGGTCCGATTAAAGGATTTGCAACTACATTAATAATAGGAATAATCACATCACTTTTTGCAGCAATTTTTTTAACTAGATTAGTTTTTGAATCTAGAATATCCTCTAAGAAAAAAATTAGTTTTTCATCAAAAATAACAGAAGGATGGTTTAAAAATACTTCCATTAAATTCTTAGATAAAAGAAAGTTTTCATATTTATTTTCTGGCCTAGTAGTCATTTTAGGGCTTTTTTCATTGTTAACGAGAGGTTTAAATCAAGGTGTAGATTTTGTTGGAGGAAGAACTTTTGTTGTAAGATTTGACAATGATATAGTCACTCAAGATATAAGATCAGCTTTAGCAGATCCATTTGAAACTGCTCCAGAGGTTAAAACTTTTGGAAGAACTAATCAAGTTAAAATAACTACTAAATATTTAATTAATTCCAAGGATTCTGACGACCTGGTCAACAAAAAATTAAATCAAGGTCTCTCAAAATTAAATTCAAATTTTCAAATAATGAGTTCTCAATTAGTTGGTCCAACTATTGCTGACGACATTAAGCAGTCTGCTGTTTGGGCCATTTTATTTTCTTTATTGGTTATATTTTTATACATATTATTCAGATTTAGAAAAATTTCCTATTCATTAGGAGCAGTTGCCGCTGTTTTTCATGATGTAATAATAGTATTATCAGTTTTTTCAATTTTTTATGGAAAATTACCCTTCTCACTTGAAATTGATCAAGCTTTTATTGCTGCAATTTTGACTGTAATAGGATATTCTTTAAATGATACTGTAGTAGTTTTTGATAGAATTCGAGAATATTTAAATTTAAAGAAAGGAACTAAAATTGAAATTGTTAATTCAGCTTTAAATAGTACTCTAAGCAGGACCATTAATACTTCTTTGACTACATTTTTTGTTTTGTTAGTAATATTTTTATTTGGAGGAGAAGTTATTAGAGGATTTATGTTTGCTTTAATGGTTGGAGTTATTATTGGAACATATTCTTCAATATTTATTGCTACTCCTTTAATGATTGATTCACAAAAGAAAAATATTTAACAAAATAATGATTTATTTATTTTTAAATTTTTTAGGGACTGGAGAATTAATCTTTACTGTATTAATTTTCATATTATTGTTTGGAGCAGATAAAATACCTTCATTTTCCAGAAACATAGCTATGCTTATAAATAAACTCAAAGATGCTAGTGAAGATATTAAAAGAGAAATCAATAATTCAAATTTGGATATCAAATCAAATATAGATGAGGAAATTGATCAAATTTTAAAATCAAAAAAAAATAAAAATAAATAAATCTTAATAAATTAATACTTTCTGTTAATAATTTTTTTTTAAAAAAATAAAAAAAAAAAAATTACCAATTACTTTTGCATCAAAACATTTAAAATGAAAACAAAATTAGAATATATTTGGTTAGATGGCTATCTTCCAACTCAAAATATGAGAAGTAAAACAAAAGTTGTCAATAATTTTTCCGGAAAACTTGAAGACTGTCCTATTTGGTCATTTGATGGTAGTTCAACTAAACAAGCAGAAGGAGGTTCATCGGATTGTTTATTAAAACCTGTTGCAATTTTTCCTGATCCTGCCAGAAATAACGCATTTTTAGTGATGACAGAAGTTTTAAATTCAGATGCTACCCCACACATTTCAAATGCAAGAGCAAAAATTGATGATGATGATAATGATTTTTGGTTTGGTTTCGAACAAGAATATTTTATTATGGATACTAAAACTAATCTTCCACTGGGTTTTCCAATGGGAGGTTATCCTGGTCCTCAGGGACTTTATTATTGCTCTGTTGGAGGAAAAAATACACATGGAAGAGCATTAGTCGAAGAACATGCTGATTTGTGCATAAAGGCTGGAATCAATTTTGAAGGTATTAATCAAGAAGTTGCTTCTGGTCAATGGGAATTTCAATTATTTGCTAAAGGAGCAAAATTAGCTGGAGACCAATTATGGGTTTCAAGATATATTTTAGACAGACTCACTGAAAAATATGGGTTTTATATAGAATATCATCCAAAGCCAATCAAAGGAGATTGGAATGGCTCTGGTATGCATGCAAATTTTTCTAATACATTATTACGAACATGCGGTTCAGAAAAAATTTTCAATAGAGTTTGTGAATCCTTTAGAAAATATACTAAAGAGCATATTGAAGTCTATGGAGCCTTCAATGATCAAAGGTTAACTGGTTTACACGAAACAGCTTCTATAAATGAATTTAGTTATGGTATTTCTGATAGAGGAGCATCAATTAGAATTCCAATAATAACTGTTGAAAATGGATGGAAGGGTTGGTTAGAAGATAGAAGACCCGCATCTAATGGTGATCCGTATAAGATTGCTGGAAGAATTGTAAAAACTGTCAAGGAAGCAAGTATATAATCTGTTTACTTATTCTATTTTAGTTTTAACTAATATTTATATTATTTTTGTTATTTTAGCATTGATTTCATAAATTTTAAATAAATTTTTCAAAAATATATGTCAAATTTTAACATTTTAATTTTTATCCAATTATTTTTTCTTTGTTCAAATTACAATGTTTTTCCGCAAGGTAAACAATTGAAAAAAGCTAAAATTGCATATGATCAATTTGAGTTTCATAAAGCAATGGATTTTTATAAAAGAGCTTATTCTAAATCTAGCGATAGATCTAAAAAGATTGACATGAGTTTTAAAATGGCAGATTGTGCTAGAAGAATTGGAAATTATAGACAAGCTGAGAGTTATTACAAGAGAACAATTAAAATGAGATATGATGATCCTATTGCAATTTATTATCTTGGTTTAATGCAAAAAAATCTAGGTAAGTATGATGATGCAATAGAATCATTCGAATTATATAGTGAAAAGATACCTGAAGATATTAGATCACTTAATGAAATTCAATCTTGCAAAAAAGCAAAAGATTGGATGAAAAATCCTACAAGGTACGCTGTTGAAAATCTTAAAGTTATAAACTCTAAGTTTGATGACGGAATGCCATCATTTGGTAATAAAGAGAATACACATTTACTATTTACCACGGCAAGAAAAGGTGTTACCGGAAGAAAAACAAGTGCTCAAACTGGTCAGTATTTTACTGACATTTGGGTTAGTGAACTTCAAAAACCAAAAAAAAGAGGTAAAGGAAATTCTAACAAAATCAAACCAAAGTGGTCTGAACCATCTTCTTTGGGTGATTTCTATGAATTTGATGATGAAGTTAATTCTAAGTTTGATGAAGGAGCAGCTTCAATTAATAAAAAAGGTAATATAATGTTATTTAATCGCTCTGTAATGAAGAAAAATGAGTTCAATGTTCCAAGAGTGTATTCATCAGAAAAAAAAGGTGGAGCATTTTCTGTTCCTGAATTACTACCCATTTCAGTTGATTCAAATTTTTTAGTTATTTATCCATGTCTCTCACCTGATGAAAAGGAGTTATTTTTTGTCTCAGATATGCCGGGAGGATATGGTGATTTTGATATTTGGGTTTCAGAATATGACAAAAAAAGTCAAAAGTGGGGGAAACCAAAAAATTTAGGTGCTGAGGTTAATACACCAATGAAAGAAATTTCTCCATATTTGCATGCTGATGGTACTTTATTTTTTTCTTCAAAAGGTCATGAAGGTATGGGGGGGTTTGATGTCTATCGTTCCACCAGAAGACCAAGTGGACAATTCGGAAAAGTTAGAAACATGAAATATCCAATTAATACTTCTTATGATGACTTTGGTTTAATGTTTACAGGTAAAGATGCTTTGAAAGGTTATTTTACATCCAATAGAAAAGGGAGTAGAGGGGGCGATGACATATACACTGCCAAATTATCTAATTTAAATTTTCAAATGCAAGGTTTAATTAGTGACGATGAAAATAAAGATCCAATAGAAGGAGTTTCAATAAAAATTGAAGGCTCAGATGGAATAACTTACGATGCTATTACTGATAAAACTGGTTCTTTTACATTACCTGAAGATTTAATCAAACAAGGAGTAGAATATGATATTGAGCTCACAAAAGATAGATATATAACTGTTAAAGATAGTTTTTCAACTCAAGATTTAACTATCAATGATTTTGAATCAACAGATGAAGGCTTTCTATATTCAATAAATGTAAATTTGAACATGAAAGTTGACAGATTACCAATTGTTTTACCCTTAATTGAATATGATTTAGGTAGTTGGGAGTTAAGAGAAATTTCTAAGATTGATTTAGACAATCTAGTAAATGTTCTTAATACAAATCCTGAGTTAAGAATTGAACTAAGATCTCATACTGATTTTAGGAGTAGTAATGAATTTAATCTAAATCTTTCACAAAAAAGAGCCCAGTCATGTGTTGAATATCTTATTGAAAGAGGTATTGAGAGTAATAGAATTGTTCCTGTAGGTATGGGTGAGAGTGAACCACTGATTTTAGAACAGGAAAGACTTGGTTTTCAAAAAGGTACAATTTTATCTGAAAAATTTATTAAAAGATTAAAATCCAGAAAGTTAAAAGAGATTGCACATCAAATGAATAGAAGAACTGATTTTAGAGAAACTATATCTGATCCTGAAGATGCTAATAAGTATGGTGAATATTAGTATTCTTTTAAATTTCTATTTAATTCTTATTAAATAATTGTGGTAAATAAAGATAGATACTATTTGCGAGGTGTATCTTCAGATAAAAATGAAGTTCACGATGCAATTGCAAATCTTGATAGAGGTATTTTTCCGGGAGCTTTTTGTAAGATTGTTGATGATTTTTTAGCTAATGATAAAGATTACTGTATTGTTATGCATGCAGATGGTGCTGGAACTAAATCTTCACTTGCATATACTTATTGGAAAGAATTCGGTGATATTACTGTATGGGATGGTATAGCTCAAGACTCCCTAGTCATGAATATTGATGATTTAATTTGTGTCGGAGCTACCGATAATTTTTTAGTCTCATCAACTATTGGGAGAAATAAAAATAATATTCCTGGTAGCGTAATTTCTAGGTTAATTAATGGAACTGAAAAATTTATATCAAAATTATGTGATCTTGGTTTTAACGTTAATTTTGCTGGAGGAGAAACAGCAGATTTAGGTGATTTAGTTAGAACTGTGATTGTTGATTCGACTGTTATTTCAAGAGTCAAAAAGAGTAAAATAATAGATAATTCAAATATCAAAGCAGGTAATATTATAATTGGATTATCATCTTTTGGTAAGTCAAAATATGAAGATTACTATAATAGTGGTATTGGTTCCAACGGTTTAACCTCAGCTAGGCACGATATATTTTCAAAATACATTGGAGATAAATATCCAGAAAGTTTTGATAATAAAATCAAAAAAAATCTAGTATATTCAGGTAAATACAGTCTTGATGATAAAGTTTTTGATCAGAATTTAGATTTAGGTAAATTAGTTCTGAGTCCCACTAGAACATATGCTCCCATTGTTAAATCTATTTTAAATAAATTCAGATCTAAAGTAGATGGTATTATTCATTGTACGGGGGGAGGTCAAACTAAAGTCCTAAAATTTGTTAATAATGTTCATATAATTAAAGATAGTTTATTTGATATTCCATTAATATTTAAATTAATACAAGAAGAATCATCAGCTAATTGGAAAGAAATGTATAAGGTTTTTAATATGGGACATAGAATGGAAATTTACATTGATAATAAATATGCAAATGAAATAATTGAAATTTCAAAAAAGTTTGGAGTTGATGCAAAGATAATAGGCAGAGTTTTAAATTCTGAAACAAAAAAATTAAGTATTACTAATAAGTTTGGAACATATACTTATTAACTATGAAATTAATTAATAAATTGGAAAGTATTAAGTTGAGATTTGATGATATTTCTCAACAAATTATAGATCCTAAGATCATATCTGATATAAAAACTTATATTAAGTTAAACAAAGAATATAAGGACCTTGAACCAATAATTTTGATATATAATCAGTATAAAAATATTATCCAAAATATTGATGAGTCTAACAGAATTCTAAAAAATGATTCAGATAGTGAGATGAGAGAACTAGCAAAACAAGAATTAGAATCTTTGTTGCCTGTAAAACAAGATTTTGAAAGTAAAATAAAATTTTTATTAATCCCTAAAGATCCTGAAGATTCAAAAAATGCTGTAATTGAAATTAGAGCAGGGACAGGAGGAGATGAAGCTAGTATTTTTGCTGGTGATTTATTCAGGATGTATTCAAGATTTTGTGAAAGTAAAAATTGGTCCATTGAATTAGTTGACTCTACCGATGGCTCTTCTGGGGGATATAAAGAAATTGTAGCAAATATATCTGGTGAAGATGTATATGGAGTTCTAAAATATGAATCTGGTGTTCATAGAGTTCAAAGGGTCCCTCAGACCGAAACTCAGGGTAGAGTTCATACATCAGCTGCCACTGTAGCTGTACTTCCTGAAGCAGAAGAATTTGATATTGAAATAAATGAAAAAGATTTAAAAAAAGAAACTTATTGTTCATCTGGACCTGGTGGACAATCTGTTAATACTACTTATTCAGCTGTTAGATTAACCCATTTACCATCAGGTGTTGTAGCTCAATGTCAAGATCAAAAATCTCAAATTAAAAATTTTAATAAAGCAATGCAAGTTTTAAGATCTAGAATATATGAAATTGAATTAGCAAAAAGAAATTCAGAAATTGACAGTAAAAGAAAATCAATGGTTTCCACAGGAGATAGATCTGCCAAAATTAGAACTTACAATTATCCTCAAGGTAGAGTAACAGATCACAGGATAAATTTAACATTATATAATCTAAATGATATTTTAAATGGAGATATAAATAAATTAATTGATGAATTGACAGTTGTAGAAAATACTCAAAGATTGAAGGAGGGAGATTATGAATAGAAATTTTATTATTTCCAATATTAAAAAAAAAAAATCATTCTTATGTGTTGGCCTAGACACAGATATAAAGAAAATTCCTAAATTTTTACTTGATTACTCAGATCCCATTTTTGAATTTAATAAAAGAATTATTGATTCAACAAAAAACTATTGTATTTCATATAAATTAAATTTAGCTTTTTATGAATATTATGGATCAAAAGGTTACGATTCATTAGTTAAAACTTTAAATTATATCCCAAAAGATATTTTCAAAATAGCTGATGCGAAAAGAGGAGATATAGGAAATTCTTCTAAAATGTATGCAAAATCATTTTTTGAGTATTTAAATTTTGATGCAATTACTCTTTCTCCATATATGGGTATGGATTCTATTATCCCTTTTTTGGAATATAAAAATAAATGGGTAATATTACTTTCATTAACATCAAATATTGGTGCAAAAGATTTTCAATTATTAAAATTTGATGAATATTATCTTTTTGAAAAAATTATTGAAATATCTTCAAAGTGGGGAAATATAGATAATTTAATGTACGTTATTGGTGCGAATAGATCAAATTACTTTAATAAAATAAGAAAACTTATTCCTAATCATTTTCTTTTAATTCCAGGTTTGGGTTTTCAGGGTGGTAAAATTGAAGAAATCGTAAAAAATAATTTAAATAATGATATTGGCTTAATTGTAAATTCTTCAAGAAAAATTTTGTATTCATCTAATGATAATTTTTTTCAAAAAATAGTAGCTGAAAAAACTTTAGATATTCAAAAAAAGATGGAAAAGATCTTGCTAGATAATAATATAATTTAGTAATAATTTTGTTTAATCCATTGACTTAAAGCTACAGTCAAAGCGTGACTCACATTCATTGATTTATTTTTACCAAAGGTAGGTATATATAAAACCTTACTGCACAATTTGATAATACTCTTTTCTAATCCCGACTTTTCATTTCCTACAATAAATATTGTGTTATTTTTAATGCTTTCATTATAAATATTTCTAGAATAATTTGAAGTTCCAATACCTATTATTGTATATTCAACTGGAATTTTCATTTTTAAATCTTCTTCATAACAAAATATCCAATCAATATTTTTAAAACTAGATTGTGCAATTCTTTTTATATTTTTATGATTAAAGTTGTTTTTTCCTTTTACAAATATTACTTTTTCACAATTAAAATTATCTGCTATTCTTATTATATTTCCTATATTTTCTGGATTACTTAACTTCCATCCAATTACTATCGGATGTTTTTTATTTTTTAAAATATTAATATTATGCTTAAAAAAAAAATTTGAGTTGATTGTCATAATTCTTATTTGATAAATTGATTATTAATGATATTTTCAATTTCATTATCTTCTTTAATTTTATTTGGATCATAGATAATTTTTATGTTACCATTATATAATTTTAAAATTTTGTACCATAAATTTGCATTTATTTTATTTTGATATTTACTAATTATCTGATAAACTGTCAAACCTGTTTCTCTATAAATCAATTTACATAATATTTTCCCTTCTGAATAAGTTAGCATTTTAATTCTATCTATATACTCTGATTTTATTTTCTTTTTTTCAAGTTTAATAATTTTTTTATTTCTGAATTTAGAAACTGAATTTGATTTACTATCAATATACTTTATTTTTTCGCACAATATTGATGCAAGTGGATAAACTTTTAGAACCTTATTCTTTAGGATTAAATATTCAAACCTATTATTTGTTTTTTTTTCTTTTAGATTTATTTCTCTTAAAGTATCTATGAAAAAAATTTTTTTATTTAAACTGTCTTGATTTTGGCAAAAAATAGGATTAGATTTATTCAAAAAAAAATATGCAATCAAAAAAAAATATTTTAAGTTTAATTTTTTAAAAATTTGAAATATGCAACATAAAATAATTAAATTTATTTTTTTTATTTTTCTTTTTAAAAGTTCTCTAAGTAAAAACATCAATTTCGACAATACTAATCTTTTGTTAAAAGTAAAGAATTTTTCTAATTTAAATGGTAAACTTGTAGTAGCTATCTATAATGACCCAAAGAATTTTAATTCAAATACAGTTAACTATAGAGATACAACCTTGGTTGTTAAAGATAGTGTTATGCTAATTAAATTTAAAGATATTGATCCAGGAAGTTATGCAATAAGTTTATATCATGATGAAAATGGAAATGGAAAGATAGATATGGGTGGTATATTTAATTTATTCCCTAGAGAAGGTTTTGGCTTTTCTAAAAATAATTTTAATGGTATATCCGAACCAAAATTTAATGACTGTAAATTTTTAATTAAACATGGAAATCATATTGAAATTGAAATTGATTTAGTATATATTTAACTTATGAAAATAATTTCAATTGAAACTGGAAAATTTAAGTTAGATGGAGGTGCAATGTTTGGTGTCGTTCCAAAAGTGATTTGGAGTAAAACTAATCCTTCAGATTCTAATAATTTATGTTCATGGTCAATGCGAAGTTTACTTATCGATAATGGCAATAAGAAAATATTAATAGATTGTGGAATAGGAAATAAACAAAGTGATAAGTTTTTTTCTTACTATCACCTTCATGGAAATGAGACCCTAATTTCCTCACTAAAAAAAAATAATTATCATCCAGATGATATAACAGACGTAATTTTAACTCATCTTCATTTTGATCATTGTGGGGGTGCAACTAAATTCAATGAAAATGGAAAAATAGAAACAGTTTTCAAGAATGCAGTGTATTGGTCTAATGAAAAACACTGGTTGTCTGCCATTAATCCAAATAGTAGAGAAAAAGCTTCATTTTTAAATGAAAATTTAATTCCATTAAAAAAATCTGGACAATTAGACTTTATAAAATCAGAGGGAACATTTATTTCTGATATTGATATTTTATTTGTCAGTGGTCATACTGAATCTCAGATGATACCTCATATTAAGTTTAATAATGAAAAAATTGTATTTTGTGCTGATTTATTACCTTCAACTTCTCATATTCCATTACCATATGTAATGGGTTATGATATAAATCCATTATTAACACTCGAAGAAAAATTTTTTTTTTTAAGTTTAGCTTTTAAAAAATCATACACTCTTTTTTTTCAACACGATTATTTTTATTCATGTTGTAATTTAAAAAAAGTAAATAATAGAATTGAATTAAAAGATAAATTCATGTTAAAAAAAATTATTAAAACTCGGCAATAAAAGATATTTCAATATTTGCTTCTTTTGGTAATCTAGATACTTCAACAGTTTCTCTGACTGGGTATTTATTTTTAAAATAAGTTTTATATATTTTGTTTAACATTTCAAAATTATTTAAATCGGTAAGATAAATATTAACTTTAATGATGTTTTTAAATTTTAAAGAATTATTATTAAGAATAATTTCAATATTATTCATAACTTGAATCATTTCTTCTTTAAAAGATGAGTTAACCAATTTATTGGTTAATGGATCTATTCCTATTTGGCCAGACGAAAATAATAGGTTATTAGATTTGATGAAATGAGAATAAGATGCCAGTGGTTTGGGAGCTTTAAATTTGTTTTTAGATGAATCCATTATTTTTTTTTTATTTTAATAATTAATCTAATATATGAAAGTATTAATAATTGATAATTATGACTCATTTACCTATAATTTGGTTCATCTTGTAGAAAAGAAAATTAGTGATTTTGAAGTTTGGAGAAATAACGAAATTGATTTTAATAGAGTTGACGATTTCGATAAATTTTTATTATCTCCAGGTCCAGGTTTACCTAATAATTCTGGAGATTTAATGTTATTAATTAATAAAATATATAAAAAAAAATCAATACTAGGAATTTGTCTTGGTTTTCAAGCTCTAGGTATATTTTTTGGAGGAAATTTATATAATTTGAAAAATGTAAAGCATGGTATTCAAGATAATATATCAATTATTCAAGACAATTTAATTTATAAGAATATTCCTAATAAAATTAAAGTTGGAAGATATCATTCTTGGGCTTTGAATATAAAGAAAAATAATAAATTTTTACTTCCTACCTCATTTGACAAAAAAAAAACAGTAATGTCTTTTAATCATAAATATTTACCAATTTTTGGGATTCAATATCATCCTGAATCTGTTTTGTCCCAATATGGTGAGAGGATTATAAATAATTGGTTAAAAATTTAATTTATTTTGGTCTAAACTTAATTTATTCTTAATTTACTAAAGATTATTTTTAATTATGAAAAATTTTTTTCTAAATGTTATAATTGGTTTATTTTTTCTAATACTCATTGTAAAGTTTTCTTTAGCAAAGTTAAATGATTACACAAAGCATAAATCCTTTATTGTAGTTCCAAATTTAATTGGTATGAGAGTTGAGGATATAAGCGACACCATATCAAAGTTAAATTTAAGATATTTGATAATTGATTCAGGTGCATATAATCCAAATTATCCTAGAGGTTCAGTTTTATCTCAGCTTCCTAAACATTTTTCAAAAGTTAAATCAAACAGAAAACTTCTATTAACAATTAATCCAAATAAAGTAAGTTTAATTTCTATTCCAGACTTTACTGACAAATCAAAAAGACAGTATATTTCTGAATTATCCGCTAAAGGTTTTAGAATTGGAAAATTAATTTATGTAAATGATATTCATCCAAATGTTGTTTTGGGTGTAAATATTGATGATGAAATTATTAATTCAAATACAAAAATTGAAAAATCTTCAATATTAGATTTGACTCTTGGTAACGGGAATAAACAAAAAATCAATACCCCAAATTTCAAAGGTTTAAAATTTATAAATATTAAATCACAGTTATTTGAAGAGTCTTTAAACATTGGGGAATTAATTTTTGATAAATCAGTAGTTGATACTCTTGAATCTTTTGTATTTAAACAATTTCCTACAGATGATAGTATTAATATTGATTTAGGTACTGAAATTAATTTATGGTTTACAGAAGATTCTATAAATTTGGTAAATGATTCATCAATTATTATAAATTAAAATCATAATAATATAAAAAATGTCAATTGAACCTTTATCAGATTATAATTTAAAATCAGGGTTATATGAACATTTCAATTTTTTGGTTGATGGTAAGCAAGTTCTTATGCGAATTGATAAATTCTTATCTAATCAAATTTCAAATTTAACTAGAAATAAAGTACAAAAACTTTTTGATCAAAATCTTGTATTAGTCAATAATAATCCTGTAAAGTCTAGTTACAAAATTAAACCCAATGATAATATAGTTTTATATAAGTTATTTCCTAAAAGAATTGAAACTTTAACACCAGAAAAAATAAAATTAGATATTTTACATGAAGATACTGATATAATTATTGTCAATAAACCCTCTGGTATGGTTGTTCACCCTAGTTTTGGACATTTTACTGGAACATTAATGAATGGTATTAAATATCATTTTGAAAATTTACCTAATCAAGATAATGAATTAAGGCCTGGATTAGTTCATAGAATAGATAAAAACACCTCTGGTATTCTTGTCATTGCAAAGAATGATAATTCCTTAGTTCACCTCCAAAAACAATTTTTTGAAAGAACATCTAGGAGAAAATATATTGCACTAGTCTGGGGAGATTTTAATGAAAATAGCGGTACTATATCAGGAAACATAGGTAGAAGCCTTAAAAATAGAAAAATTTTTCAGGTTTTTTCTGATGATAAAAATTATGGGAAGAAAGCTGTAACTCATTTTAAAGTTTTAGAGAGATTTAATTATGTTACATTAATTGAATGTAAGTTAGAAACTGGAAGAACTCATCAAATAAGAGTACATTTTAACCACATTGGTCATCCATTATTTAATGATGATATATACGGAGGAGATAAACTTCTTAAGGGAACAACATTTTCAAAGTATAAACAGTTTGTCCAAAATTGTTTTAAGGTCATCAATAGGCAAGCGTTACACGCAAAATCTTTAGGATTTATTCATCCAAGAACAAATAAATGGATTGAATTTGAATCAGAATTACCGTTAGATTTTTCTTTAGCTATTCAAAAATGGAGAAAATATTCTAAGTTTAATATTAAATAATTCTAATTCATATAATTATTCTTGTTTTTAGTTATATATTTGGTTAAAAATACCAATGAGAAAAATATACTCGATTTTTTTTATTTTTTTTCTGTTTATTTGTTCTTGTGTTGACGAAAATTTAAATAATATTTCAAATGAAATTGAATTTAATTCCAATTTAGCTTTACCTGTTCTTAGTTCAATATCTACTTTAGAGGATTTTTTGCCTGAGGATAGTCTATTGATAACAGAACAGGATGGACTTTTAAGAGTGCTTTATTTTCAGGATAGTATTGCTTCGTTTAGAAGTGATAGTTTATTTCAGATTGAAAATCAAGATCCAACAAATGAAAGTTTTGAATTAGGTGAAATAGACTTAGATAATTTTCAAGAAGTTAAACAAATTTTTTTAACTGAATTAGCTGGAAATTTGGAGGATACTTTATTGTCAAATAATTTTAATTATGGGATTGAGTATTCCCAACAATTTGGTTCAGCTTATTTTCCCACTATTTCTAATCAGTCTGGAGGAACCTACAGTCAAGTTGCATCAGAGGATTTTTTGTTTGTAAATATTGTTAATGGAAATTTGTCATTAGAAATTACTAATAATTTTAGTGTAAATATAGATTACTTGAGGTTAATTTTGAAGAATCAAATTGATAATAGTGTAATAGGAGAATTTATTTTTAATAATATTTTACCTAATTCTTCAACTATTGAATATTTATCTTTAGAGGGAACTACAATGTATAATGAATTAGTTTTTGAAGTTAACGAAATATATATTTATGGTAGTGGTCCAAATCCTTTTAATACATCAAATTTTGTTTCTATGAACGAAACAGATAATATTAATATTAATGTTATAGGAAGTAATATAAAAGTTGATAATGGTTTAGTTAAATTTCCAGAACAAGAAGGACCATCTGATAATTTTATATTTGATATGGAATTTGATGAAGGAATTGATATTAACTTTATTAATATGAATAGTGGTACTCTAGAATATTTAATCTCATCAACCTTTAATTCAAATATAAGTTTACTTATTGAAATACCTCAACTCTTAGATCATAATAATTTTGCTTATAATCAATCTATAAATATTTTAAATACAGAACAATTAGGACCTTTATTTCTATCGATAGATCTCCAAGATTATACTTTTGACTTATCTAATTCTAATAATCAAATAGAAGTTTTATATTCCACTCAAATTAACTCATCAGAATCTTATGAAGCTTTTGATGCTTCAGATTTTATATCTTTTTCAGTTTCTGTAAATAATTTAGAATTTAATAACATTAATGGATATTTTGGCCAAGAAATTAAGGAAATTGATCCTGGAACTATTGATATAGAAATTAGTATTCTCGATGATATTGCATCTAATATTTACCTTGAGACTCCCAAAATGATATTTAATATTGATAATGAAATTAGTATTCCATTTGATATTGATTTAGACTTAATTGGCTATAATGATTCTGAAAGTGCAAATTTAAATGGCCCCATCATTAATATACTTCCAAGTTCTTTTTCATATGCAGAATATAATAATTCTAATACAAATAATCAGTTGTCAGAATTTATTTCTTTAGTCCCCAATCAGATAAACTACAGTGGATCTGTTACCCCAAACCCTAATGGATTTCAAGGACAATTTAATGAAATAAGTCCTGGAGAATCAATTATTATAAATTTTGAAATGAACTTACCTTTATTTTTGAGAATAGATGATGCTAATAGAACCGATACAATAAGTTATGAACCACCAAATTTAACAGATAATATTTATGACAATATTCACAGTATAATCATGAAACTTAATATTTCTAATGAATTTCCATTAAATGCTGATATTAATCTTAAATTTTATAATTCATCAAATAACTTGATTCAAGATTCTTTATATTCTGATCTAGTTTATGCCGCAGAGGTTGATGATAACGGTAGAACAATAGAACCAAATTTATATACAAAAGATATTAATTTAGATTCAAATCAAATAGATGCATTTTTTAATTCTGATAATGTTATAATCGATATTGAAATGAACACATCAAATACTGAAAATAGTTCAGTGAAACTATATACAGATTATGAAATATTTTTTTCATTAGGTGCCTTAATAAATATTAATTCAAATTAAAAATGAAAAAGATAATTATACTTATATTTTTTTTAGTTTACAATTTTTCATTTAGCCAAAATATTCATACCGGATTTTATTCTAATGCTCACATTTTAAAGTTGGATGCAAATCCATCCATTTTTCCAGATAAAGATTTTGTTATTTCCTTTCCTTTTTTAAATAGTAATTTTAGTTTTAATTCTCCTATTACCTTCAATAATTTTTTTTTAAAGGATAATAATGATTCACTCAAAATTAATTTACCTCATATTTTATCTAATTTAGACAAGAATGAAATTAATATTTTTTCTTCAAGAATTGATATTTTGAATTTCCATATTGGCTTTAAATTTGGTAATAAAAAAAAATATTATGTTTATATTTCTGACAAATTAATAAATGATTTTAGCTTACAATTTTCAAATAAGTTTATAAATTTTATTTCAAATGGAAATGCTTCAAGTTTGAATAAAATCAATTCATTTAATAATGAGAAATTTAACAATTTATCTTATAACAGTTTGAATTTAGGATTTGCTTACAGTGATAATAAAAATTTTAGTATTGGAACAAGATTCAAATTTCTTAATGGTTTAATAAATATTGATTCAAGGAAGTTAAACTTAAATTCATATACTGATTCTCTGTCAAATCCAATTTATCAAACTACATTAACCTCCAATATATTATTGAATACATCAGGGATAAATTCGTATTTAGATAACCAAAATTTTAATCTTGATATTAATCCTTTTCTGAATAATGGTTTTGCTTTTGATTTTGGTTTTAGCTATAATTATAAAAAATGGCAATTCAATTCTTCAATAACTGACATTGGAAAGCTTAATTGGGATAGCAAAAATTCTACTTCTTACTCCACAGGTGGTGAGGTTAATTTTATTTTAGATGGAATCCAAATAAATTCCTCTGAAAATACTGATATTTCAAATGAATTTCAAATCCTCAGTGACTCACTATCAAGTGTTATGAGACCAGCTAATACTGAAAAATCTTATACTACTAATTTAAATAGAAATATTTTTTTGAGTACAAAATATAACTTTGATAAAAAAAATTCTGTATCAATACTATTTCACAATAGAGCATTATTTAATTATAATTTCAATTCATTTATTATTTCTTATCAGTGTTCTGTTTCTAAAAAAATTCAGTTATTATCTTCATACTTAAATACCAATAAAATCAGTAATTTAAGTTTTGGTTCAGTTTACACTTCTGATATATTACAAATCCATTTTATTTTAGATAATGTTCTACTTTTTGACGTTTTAGACGCAAGAAATTTTGCTTTTCAATTTGGATTAAATTTTAATTTTTCTAAAAGTTAATTTTTAATCAAAATTTATATTAATTTTATCAAAAAACATTTTGAAACAAAAAAATAATATTTTAACAATAGTTTTTATTGTAATTCTATTTTCTTGTCAACCCGATAAAGATAACATTTTTTCCACTTCACCTTATGTTTTAGAAATCCCAAATCATTTCCCAACTATAAATAATTCTGAAGATATTACGTTAGAGGGAGTTAATCTTGGTAGAAAATTATTTTATGATCCAATCTTAAGTGATGCTGATAAAATTTCTTGTGCTTCATGTCATATTCAATCTTTAGCATTTTCTGAACCTCAAGCTTTAAGTATGGGAGTAAATGGTGATTTGACTAATCGTAATTCAATGAATTTATTTAATTTAAATTGGCAAAATAATTTTTTTTGGGATGGAAGAGTATCATCCCTCGAAGAACAAGCTATAGAAACAGTATCAAGTCATATTGAAATGAATGGATCATGGGAAATTATCTCTTATAAATTAAATTCACACCCAGAATATCCTAACTTATTTAAGTCTGCATTCAATATTGATGATATAGACTCAAATTATGTAGTTAAAGCTATCGGTCAATTTGAAAAAACTCTAATTTCAGGTAATTCAAAGTTTGATAAATTTTACAGGGGTGAACTTATTTTTTCTGATACTGAGTTGAGAGGATGGGATTTATTTAACTTGGATGGACCTTATGATGGAGCAGACTGTTTTCATTGCCACCAAGCTCCGTTATTTACAGATAATATTTTTCATAATAATGGTTTAGATAGTGATGAAAACTTTAATGATCTAGGTTTATATTTAGTTACACAAAATTCAAGTGATAAAGCTAAATTTAAAACTCCTTCATTAAGAAATATTGAATTAACTCCTCCTTATATGCATGACGGTAGATTTCAAACATTAGATGAGGTTATTGAACATTATAACTTTGGTGGTCATATCTCTTCAACTATAGATCCACTTATGAAGAATTTAGGGGAGGGATTACTTTTAAATCAAAGTGATAAGGATGCTCTAAAAGCTTTTTTACTAACTTTAACTGACGAAGAGTTCATTAATAATTTAAATCATTCAGATCCAAATTATAATTAACCTCCAAAATCATCAAATGCAACATTTTCTTCAGGCACACCCCAATCATCACACATTTTTAATACAGCTTGATTCATAAGTGGTGGCCCACAAAAATAAAATTCAATATCTTCGGGGGACTCATGTCCCTTAAGATGATGTTCTATTACTGAGTTATGAACAAACCCAAGAAAACCATCACCTTTGTCATTAGTATTCTTTTTTTCATTCCAATTATCTTCAGGTAATGGATCTGATAAAACTAAGTGAAACTTAAAATTAGGAAATTTGTTTTCTATATCTCTAAAATCTTTTTCATAGAATAATTCTTTTTTAGACCTTCCCCCATAATAAAATGTTACTTTTCTTTTTGTTTTTAGAGTATGAAAAAGATGAAATAAGTGAGATCTCATCGGAGCCATACCTGCACCTCCTCCAATATAAACCATTTCTGCATCTGTATTTTTAATAAAAAATTCTCCATATGGACCTGAAATAGTTACCTTATCACCAGGTTTTCTGGTGAAAATATAAGAGGAACAAATTCCAGGATTAACATCCAACCAATTATTTAAAGATCTATCCCAAGGTGGAGTTGCAATTCTAATTGTTAACATCACAATATTACCCTCGGCAGGATGATTTGCCATTGAATATGCTCTAAAAATTGGATCATCATTTTTCATTTTTAGATTCCATAGTTTAAATTTATCCCATTCACTCTTAAATTTATTAGGTCCAGCAGGATCACTGGGATCTGGGCTGATATCAATATCGTTAAAATTTACTTTAGTTTCTGGGACATCAATTTGAATATATCCACCTGCTTCAAAATTTAAATTTTCTCCTTCAGGAAGTTTAACTACAAGAGCTTTTATAAATGTAGCTACATTATAATTTGATATAACTTCACATTCCCATTTTTTTATACCAAAAACTTCTTCTGGAATAGAAATATTCATATCATTTTTAATTTTAACTTGGCAACCAAGTCTCCAATTATCGTTGATTTCTTTTCTTGAAAAGTATGGTTTTTCAGTTGGAAGAATTTCACCACCACCTTCATTAACTTGACATTTACACATAGCACATGTTCCTCCCCCTCCGCATGCAGAGGGTAGAAATATTTTATTATTACTTAAAGTTGAAAGGATTGTACTGCCTGCGTCAACTTGAATTTCTTTTTCACCATTAATTTTCAATTTAACTAATCCTCCCGGTGAAAGTTGAGATTTCGCGAATAAAAGCATGCTAACTAGTGATAATACAACAGAAAGGAAAACTAGAATAGTTGTTAATAAAGTAAGTCCCATATTTTAAAATTTATAATTGGATTCCCATAAAACTCATAAATGCTATTCCCATAAGCCCAGTAATTATAAAGGTTATACCTAATCCTCTTAATGGTGCAGGTACATGAGAATATCTTATTTTTTCTCTTATTGCAGCAATTGCAACTATAGCTAAAAACCAACCTACACCAGATCCCAATGCGAATGCTGTTGCTTCAGCCATTGACGAATATTGTCTTTCTTGCATAAATAAAGCACCTCCAAGAATTGAACAGTTAACTGCAATTAGTGGCAGAAAAATACCTAATGCACCATATAAAGCCGGAGATAATTTTTCTACAATCATTTCTACTAGTTGAACCATGGAAGCGATAACTGCTATAAACATAATAAAACTCAAAAATGATAGGTCAGTATTGGCTAAATCATCTGAGATCCACGTTAGTGCTCCTTCTTTCAATATATGATTTTCTAGTAAGTAATTTATGGGAACTGTTATTCCTAAAACAAAAATAACAGCAGCTCCCAAACCAACAGCTGTATCAACAGTTTTTGAAACAGCCAGATAAGAACACATTCCTAGAAAATATGCAAAGATCATATTATCAATAAAGATTGATTTTATAAAAATATTAACTAAATCCATAATTAATTTTCTTCTATTAATTTTTGATTTCTACTTCTTTGTACCCAAATAATTATTGCAACTGTTATAAGGGCCATAGGAGGGAGAATCATAATATTATTGTTCATGTAACCTAATTCATAAAATTTTTCAGGAAAAACTTGAAAACCCCATATTTTTCCAGATCCAAATAATTCTCTTACAAATGCAACTAAAATCAGTATCCAAGCATATCCCATTGCATTTCCTATAGCATCGAGTATTGATGGCCAAATTTTATTACCAAGAGCAAATGCTTCTAGTCTTCCCATAATAATGCAGTTAGTAATTATTAATCCAACAAAAACAGAAAGTTTTTCTGAAACGTCTGGTAAGAAGGCTTTAAGAATTTCATTAACTAATATAACAAGTGCTGCTACAACTACTAATTCAACAATTATTCTTATTCTAGAGGGAATTAAGTTTCTTAAAGTTGATATAATTATATTTCCAAAAAACATTACTGCCAGAACTGACAAAGACATAACAAATGCTTGTTCAACTTGAACGGTAATGGCCAAAGCTGAACATATTCCTAAAACTTGAATAGATATAGGATTAACATCATCTAAAGGATCAGTCAGAAGTTTTCTATTTTTTTTTGAAAATAAAGATTCTTTTTTTGATTCCATATAATAATTAGTTATTAATATTTTTAAAATAATTAACATAGACTTCCAATGTTCTTGAAGTCATTTCTTCTACACCTTTTGATGTAATAGTTCCACCCGTAATCCCATCTACTTTAGAATTAATTCCGTATCCACTTCCGTCTTTAACTACTGTAATTGGTTTAAATTTACCAAATTCATCAGTAATTTTTTCACCAATATATTGATCAGAATAAAATGACTCCTTTATTTCAGCACCAAGTCCAGGAGTTTCAGTTTTATGGTCAAAATTTGCACCATATATAGTTTTTAAATCAGACTCTAATGAAATATATCCCCATATTGGACCCCAAAGCCCCGTTCCAACAACAGGAATTATATAATAGGTTGAAGTATCTTTTTTACATACAAATAATGGATAATTTCTATCATCAAATGAAATTTTTGTATTCCTATATTCTTTTTTTATATCTATGTTAAAAGAGTTTTCTCTTATATTTAGACCAGATATAACTTTAGATTCATTTTTAAGAATGTATTTGTCAAATAATGACTTTGCATTAATTCTGTTAGCATCAATATTGACTGCACTTAAAATACTTATCATCTTTTTGTCAGAAGCATTTTTAAGTTGTTTAGTTTTTAATCCCTGAGAGGCTACAGCAAGTGTAGTACCAACTATACAAACAAGTAGAATTGCAAAACTAAATGTATATAAATTTCCGTCTTTATTTATCATAATTTTTGGGGTTTAATTCTACCTAAACGGCGCTTAATATTTGCTGAAATTACATAGTGATCAATCAATGGCGCCATTGTATTCATGAACAAAATAGACATCATAATTCCTTCAGGATATGCAGGGTTAACAACTCTAATTAAAATACCTAGAGAGCCAACTAAAAAACCATAAATATATTTTCCCATGGTTGTTTGAGAGGCAGAAACTGGATCAGTTGCCATAAATACGACTCCAAATAAGAATCCTCCCAAGAATATTTGATGAATTGGATTGATAGAAAATAACAAATTATTGGAATTTAGAGATGGGGAAAATAAATTAAAAATTATACCCATAAAAATTCCTCCAAAAATTCCTGAAATTATAATTCTCCATGAACCAATTCCCGTAAATATTAAATATAATGCACCAATTAAAACAAATAATGATGAAGTTTCTGCGGCTGATCCTGGAATATTTCCTATGAAGCTGTCATAAATATTTGGAATTTTTTCTGAAATACCATTATAAGCATTTGCCAATGCTGTAGCACCTGAATAACCATCTACAGCGTCTTGACTTCCTAATGAAGTCCATATTTTTTCTCCAGACATCATGGTAGGATATGCAAAATATAAAAAAGCTCTTGCAGTGAGAGCAGGATTCCATATATTCATTCCAGTACCTCCAAAAACTTCTTTTCCAATTACAACTGCAAATGCAACAGAAACTGCTAGCATCCAAAGTGGTAATTCGACTGGCATAATCATAGGTATTAATAGTCCAGTAACTAGATAACCTTCGTTAACAGAATGTCCTCTTGAAACTGCAAAAGCAAATTCAATAGATAATCCAACAAAATATGAAACAATTATCATTGGAATTATCTTAGAAGAACCAAATAAAATACAATTTAATAGTTTTGGATTTTCAATACCTATTGCCAAAAAATGTTGATTTCCAGTATTCCAAATTCCAAATAATAAGCAAGGAAGTAGAGCAATAATGACTGTAAACATGGTTCTCTTTAAATCAATGCTATCATGAATATGTGATCCAGATTTTGAGGTATGATCTGGAACGAATAAAAAAGTTTCAAATGCATCATAAGCAGGATAGAGTTTTTCAAGTTTTCCTCCTTTTTCAAAATTTGGTTTGATTTGATCTAAAAAGTTTCTAAATATTTTCATATAAATATGTTAAGTAAATTCTTTTTGTATTTTATTGAGCCCATCTCTTATTATTTTTTGTATTGGAATCTTTGAGGTACATGAAAATTCACATAGGGCAAAATCTTCTTCAGCAACCTCATAGATCCCTAATTTTTCCATAAGCTCAATATCATTAAAAATTGTTGCTTTAATTAGTTGTTGAGGATAAATATCCATAGGAAAAATTTTTTCATATTGACCTGTAACTACATATGCTCTTTCTTCTCCATTCATGTTAGCAGAGATGGTATACTTTTTTTTCATATTTAACCATGAATAGAAAGTTCTTGATAGGCTAAACTTAGATAATCCAGGAAGGAGCCATCCAAGAAATTCAGTATTATTGCCCTCTGGTATAACACAAATTTCGTTATGATAATAACCTAAATACCCTTTGCTGTCAATTTTTTTTCCAGTTAGGACATTTCCACTAATATATCTGTTCTCAGAATTACTTTTGTTAAATATAATATTATCAGAAATTATATTTTCAATTGAAGCACCCCTTAATAGTCTGTAGTATCTTGGATTTTTGACTTGAGATCCACCTAGGGCAATTAATTTTGAAGCATCATAAATTCCATTTTCAAAAAGCTTTGATATTGCGATAATATCTTGTGTGTATAAATACCAAATCACCTCTCCTTTATTAATTGGATCAATGTGATGAATTTGGGTTCCAATATTACCAGATGGATGAGGACCTGAGAATTGGTTAATTTGAACACCACTAGTAGTTTTAAAAACATCAGAACAATCAGAATTTGAAATTATATTCAAGTGTACAATTCCATCTGTAAGTTTTTTGATTATATTGATACCATTTTGAAATTCTCTGTTCATTCCATGTATAATAAAGTTGTTGTCACAAGCCAAAGGAGATGTATCAAATGTAGATATATGAATTGATTTAGGAATGTCATTAGGATTAGCGATAATTGCAAAAGGTCTTTGTCTAATAGAAGGCCATAAACCAGATTCTAGTAATTGCTTTACTATTATGTTTCTATCTAACTCATCAAATTTATATTTTTTAAATTTTTTGTAGTTTATTTTTAAATTAGATTCTATTATGATTGATAAAATTTTTCTTTTAGCTCCTCTATTAATTTGAGTGACAGAGCCACTAACTGGAGAAGTAAATTTTATATTAGGGTTTTTTTTGTCAAAAAAAACTACGTCTCCTGATAAAACAACATCTTTTTCTTTAACTGCAAGCTTGGGTGTAATACCTATAAAATCAGATGGATCAATAGAATAAAACTTTGACTTAGGAACATTAGCATACAGTTTCTCAGCTACTCCTTTAAGTCGGATATCAATTCCCTTTTTTATCTTTATTTTTAAAGACATAATAATTATTATTGTGTGTTTTATAAAATTACTGCAAAATTAATTTATTTAATGTGCATTTAAAAAAGAATTTTAATAAATATTTTAATATTATTAACAATTTTTCTGTAGTAATTTTCATACTTTTATAAAGTAAATTTTTTTTTATGTTTTTTTTTTTCTTTATTCAGTCTAATTTTACTTTCGAATTTGTCTTATTCGCAGCCAGATTGGGAATATAACAAAATTTTAGAAGATAGTATTTTCAATAATAGAATTAAAACATGTTTGCTTTATTCAGAAACCAATAATCGAACCATACCAAAAATACTTATTAACTCAAATGAGAGATTGGTATTACAATTTGATGATTTAAATTTGAATCCAAAAAATTACATGTATAAAGTTTATCATTGCAATTATGACTGGTCAATTTCTGATTTGAGCGAAATTGATTATTCAGAGGGATTTGTAAACAATTTTATAGAAAATTATGATTTTTCAAGTTTACCAAATGTACAATATGTTCATTATGAGGAATATATTCCAAACAAAAATTTCAATTTTATTAAATCTGGAAATTATATCTTAAGTGTTTATGATTATGATAGTAACAATCCTTTATTCAATAAACGTTTTATAGTTTATGAAGATATTGTAAAAATAAATGCAAATATCCATCAATCCTCGATCCCAAGATACAGAAAATTTCTACATGAAATTGATTTTAATGTAAATTTGAATAATCTAGAATACTTCAATATATTTAGCGATTGTAAAGTAATAATATATCAAAATCATAATTGGTACAATTCAATTAGCGACCTCGTCCCATCTTTCATAAATGATAATTTATTAGAATACGATTATGAATATGAATCAAGTTTTAATGCTGGAAATAACTTCAGAAGTTTTGATACTAGAAGTACCAGATATAAAGGAGAAAATATAGAAAAAATTTTTCAGGATAGCGTAATTACTTTTGTTCTAAAAGCAGACAAGCCCTACAAAAGTGATTTTTTTTCATCCATATCTGATATTGATGGTTACTACATTCCTGATATTCACGAACGAAATTATCCATCAATCAATTCAGATTATGTTTGGGTGAATTTTTGTTTGAATTTTAACAATAATTTTGAAAACAATAAAATTTTTATTTATGGAGGGCTTACAAATTGGAAATTATCTAATAATGCAATCTTATATTATGATAAGGATTTAAATTGTTATGAAAATTCATTACTGTTAAAGCAAGGTTACTATAATTATTCTTATTTGATCATTGAAAATGACAAGATTAATAATATTGACGGAGACTTCTTTGAAAATAATCAAATTTATAATCTATTTTTTTATGTGCATGATTATAATTATTCATATGATAGAGTAGTAGGATTTAAAAAAATTAATTCAAATAGTTTTTTTTAAAATACTTATTTTTGTTTCTTAGATTAAGTTTAATAAATTATTTTTTATGAGTAAAGGTTTTTTTAAGTTACCAAATTTTAATTGTGAGAAAGTAAAGTCATATAAATCTGATTCAAATGAATTGAATGATGTAATTCAGGAGTATCAAAGAATGTGGGATAAAAAAAGAGAAATTCCAATGATAATTGGAGGATCTGAGGTACATACTGAAAAAAAAAATAATATTAAAGTACCTCACAACCATAAGCATACAATCGGTAGTTATTCTATTGCTAAAAAAAATCATGTCAAAGATGCAATTAAATCTGCATTAGATGCAAAAAAAAAGTGGGAAGAATTGTCCTGGGAAAATAGAGCCTCTATTTTTTTAAAGGCAGCTGATTTATTATCTGGTCCATTCAGATCTAAAATGAATGCTTCAACCATGATTTCACAGTCAAAAAGTTTTCATCAAGCTGAAATTGATGCTGCATGTGAAATGATAGATTTTTTTAGATTTAATGTCAAATTCATGACGGAAATATATCATGATCAACCTGAATCATCAGAAAAGATATGGAATAAGTTAGAATATAGACCATTAGAGGGGTTTATCTATGCAATAACTCCTTTTAATTTTACATCTATTGCTGCAAATTTATGTGTAGCTCCTGCCATGATGGGAAATACTATAGTTTGGAAACCTTCAGAAAACCAAATTTACTCTGCAAATATTATAATGGATTTATTAAAAGAATCAGGTTTGCCTGATGGAGTTATCAATTTAATCTACGGTGATCCTAATGATATTACTGATGAAATCTTATCTTCTAAATATTTTTCGGGACTCCACTTTACTGGCTCAACTGATGTTTTTAAAGGTTTATGGAAAAAAATAGGTAATAATATAAATAAATACATTAATTACCCAAGGATAGTTGGAGAAACCGGTGGAAAAGATTTTATTATCGCTCATAGTTCAGCCAATGTTAATCAAGTTGTAGCAGGAATTATTCGAGGTGCATTTGAATATCAAGGTCAAAAATGTTCTGCTGCCTCAAGAGCCTATATTTCTTCAAATTTATGGGATGAAGTCAAAGATAAACTTATATCAGAATTAAATTCAATTAAAATTGGAGACCCAATTGATCCCAAAAATTTCATGAATGCTGTAATAAGTGAAAAATCTTTTGATAAAATTAAAAAGTATATCATAAATGCAAAAAAAGATAAGGATGTTGAAATCATTTTTGGAGGAAACTATAGTAAAAAAGTAGGTTTTTTTATTGAACCAACTGTAATTGTTTCTAAAGATCCTAAATATGTAACTATGACTGAAGAGCTATTTGGTCCTGTAATAACTATATATGTATATAAAGAATTAAATTTTGATTCAATATTATCATTAATTGATGAAACATCAATTTATGCATTAACAGGAGCAATATTTTCTAACGATAGGTATTCAATTGATCTTGCACTGCAAAAACTCAAAAATTCTGCAGGAAATTTTTATATTAATGATAAACCTACTGGAGCCGTCGTTTCCCAACAACCATTTGGAGGTTCGAGATCTTCTGGAACTAATGATAAGGCTGGATCAAAGTTAAATCTTCTTAGATGGGTTTCTCCAAGAACAATCAAAGAAAATTTCCTTCCCGCATCAGATTTTAGGTATCCTTTTATGGAGTAAATTTTTGAAATTTAAAAATAAATATTATAATGGTTAATTCTTTGGATAAAGTTATTACTTATGAGGAGTTCAAACAAGAATTGAAAAAAGATTATATGCTTGCTTGGAAAAGTAGATACGCAAGTATTGTTGGTAGGAAAGAAGTTTTAACAGGTAAAGCTAAATTTGGTATTTTTGGGGATGGAAAAGAGATTGCTCAAATTGCAATGTCTAAGGTTTTTAGGTATGGTGACTTCAGATCTGGTTATTATAGAGATCAAACATTAATGATGGCAATTAACGAGCTTTCTTTATTAGAATTTTTCTCATCACTTTATGGTAATACTGATTTAAACCAAGAACCTTCATCTGGAGGAAGACAAATGGTATCACATTTTTCGACCAGAAGCCTTGATAATGAAGGTTTATGGAAAGACTTAACAAAAATTAAAAATTCTTCCTCTGATATCTCTTGTACTTCTGGACAGATGCCTAGACTACTAGGTTTAGCTCAAGCTTCTAAAATTTACAGGAATATTAAAGATCTTCCTAATTGTGAATCTTTTTCAAATAGAGGAAATGAGATAGCTTTTGGCACTATTGGAAATGCTAGTACTTCTGAAGGATTATTTTTTGAGACAATAAATGCTGCTGGTGTACTAAAAGTTCCAATATTAATATCAATCTGGGATGATGAATATGGAATATCAGTCCCTGCTAGTTATCAAACAACTAAAGAAAATATTTCAGAGGTTTTGATGGGCTTTAAGATTGATGATAATAAAAAAGGATTTCAAATATATAGAGTTAAAGGTTGGGATTATCCAAGTTTAGTTGCAACTTATCAAAAAGCAGAAAAAATTTGCAGAGAAAACCACATTCCATGTATTATTCATGTAACCGAGTTGACTCAACCTCTTGGTCATTCAACATCTGGTTCACACGAAAGATATAAATCAAATGAAAGACTCAAATGGGAAAAGAGTCATGATCCACTTGTAAAAATGTCAGAATGGATTATTGAAAAAAAAATTTTCACGAAAAAAGAATTAGAAAATTTTAAATTAAAATCGCAAGATACTGTTATTTCAGCCAAGAATAAAGCATGGAGAAATTTTTGTGATCCAATAATTAATGAAAAAAAATCATTAATTAAAATTATTGAAAGAATAAAAGATGAGAAAAAAAATGAAATCAATATTTCAAAAATTTATCATAAGTTATTGAATAATGAATATCCAATAAGAAAGGATTTATTATCTTCTGCTTTCAGAGTAATTACTAATTTACAAAATTATGAAAGTCCATGCAAAGAAGATTTAATAAATTGGTATAATAATGAAAAGAAACTAAATTATGACAGATACAGTAGTAAGTTGTATAGTGAATCTAAATTTTCCGTACTTAATATTAAAGAGACCTTGCCTGAGTATAAAGATGAAAAATTTGTAGATGCTAGAATTATAATCAGAGATAATTTTGATAAGTTATTAGAAAAATATCCTAATCTATTAATTTTTGGAGAAGATTCTGGTAAAATTGGGGATGTTAATCAGGGGCTTGAAAATTTACAAGATAAATATGGTGAAATTAGAGTTTCAGATACTGGAATAAGAGAAGCTACAATAATTGGTCAAGGAATTGGTTTAGCTATGAGAGGATTGAGACCTATTGCAGAAATTCAATATATAGATTATTTGATATTTGCAATACAAACATTGAGTGATGATCTAGCAACACTTCACTACAGAACTAAAGGTGGACAGAAGGCTCCTTTAATAATTAGGACTAGAGGACATAGACTTGAAGGAATTTGGCATTCTGGTTCACCAATGTCTATGATAATTAATTCTCTAAGAGGTGTAAATATTTTAGTTCCAAGAAATATGACAAAAGCGGCAGGTATGTACAATCTTATGTTAACATCAGATGAACCTGCATTGATAGTTGAATGCTTAAACGGATATAGACTTAAAGAAAAATTACCCTCAAATTTAGGTGAGTTTAAAACTCCCATAGGTATTCCAGAAATAATTAAATTTGGAGAGGATATTACAGTTGTAAGTTATGGGGCTATTTTAAGATTAATAGATGAAGCATCAAAATTACTCACAAAATTTAATATTTCTATTGAAATTATTGATATACAAACACTTATACCTTTTGATATTAATCACATGATAACTAAAAGTATATCAAAAACTAATAGGGTAGTTTTTATAGATGAAGATGTTCCAGGAGGGACGACTGCATATATGATGCAACAAGTTATTGAAAAACAAAATGCATATATTTATTTAGATTCACCTCCAAAAACGCTTGCAAGTAAAGAACATAGACCAGCTTATACCTCAGATGGAGATTACTTTTCAAAACCGAATATTGAAGATATTTTTCAAATAATTTATAATATGATGAACGAATATAATCCACATAAATATCCTAACTTGCAATAAAATTAAATTTTTCAATTATGATAGATAAAAGAAAAATTGTAAAAGGGGTAAATCTTCTATTATATTCGTTTATATTGATGTTTTTAGGTCCCACGATTTTTTTTAAATCCTTAAACTTTATGTTTCTTAAAATTTTATCAGTAATTATAATGATTGGAGCATGCTTATTATTTTTTTTCGGAATTCTTATTTTAATTAATGGAATTTTTCATAAAAATGGTTGAATCTGATCTTTAAAATTAATCACAGAAATTATTAATTAATTTCAAATTTTTGTAATTGGATAATTTCTTGTAAAGCCAACATAAAATTTATTCTGTGTTATCAAATATCAAACTAAAACAATTTTATTTTTTTTTATAATAATTTTTCCACTCTTATATAAAACTCCAATAGATTTTTTAAATTTTTTTTTACTCATTCCAAGAATATCATAAATTAATTCTGGATCTGAATTATCACTTAATTTTAATTCACCTTTATGTGTTTTTAATTTGTTAATTATTCTTTTCGATAAAGAATCTATACCTTCAAAACCATTCTTTAATAGGGTTATATCAAGCTTTCCGTCATTTTCTCGAATCTTTTTTATGTAGCCTGAAGTTTTTTGCCCTAAATTTACTTCTCGAAAAATTTCATTTTTGTATATGATACCCTTAAATTTATTGTTTACAATAACTTTTAATCCAATTTTGGTTTCTTCGTAAATAAGAATTTCAACTTTTTCATTTAGCGTTAACTCATTTTTTTGAGAAACAAGGAATTTATCTATTTTAGAACTTGCTGTTATCCTATCTGATTTACTATCAATGTATGCATAAACTAAATATATTTTATTTACAACTACTTTCTCTTTTTGTTCAGAAAATGGTAAAAACAAATCTTTTGGTAGCCCCCAATCCAGAAAAGCTCCAATTTTGTTAACTTCTTTAACTTTTAAAAAAGCAAACTTTCCAATTTCAATATATGGTTTAAGAGAGGTTGCTATTATTCTATCTTCAGCGTCTTTGTAAATGAATACATCAATATAATCTTCAATTTTCACGTTAAGAGGGACATACCTTTGGGGGAGTAATATATTGTTGAAATAATATTTAGACTTTAGGAATACTCCAATATCGTCAATTTTTATAACTTTTAATTTCAATTTTTTACCTAAAATATTCATCTTGTAAAAATATAATCTGTCGAATTAGATAGTTCTTTATCAAAAGTATAATGATCAATATTAAATTTCTTAATATCTTCAACTTCATTTATTTTATTTTGTAAAATAAATTTTGTCATTTGTCCTCTTGCTTTCTTTGCAAATATTCCAATAACTTTTAATTTACCATTAGAAATATTTTTAAATATTGGAGTAATTATTTTTGCTTTCAATTTATTTTTATCAATTGATTTGAAATACTCATTTGAAGCTAGATTTACAATATAATTTGTTTCTTTTTTATTTAGCTCATTTGTAATATCTGAATTCCAGAAAGAATATAAGTTATTTCCGAACATATTTTTTAGTTTGGTTCCCATTTCAAGTCTGTAAGGTTGAATTAAATCTAAAGGTCTAAGGATTCCATAGAGTCCAGAGATGATACTTAATTTTGATTGCATCAAATGAATTTCGTCAAGATTAAATGTATGGATATTCAAAGATCTATATACATCGCCCTCAAATGCGAAGATTGCAGGTTTTGCATTTTCATTATTAAATGGCAATTTCCAATTTTTAAATCTTATTGAATTCAATTTTGCAATATCATCACTAACTTTCATAAGTCTTTTAATTTCTGTAATATTTAGATTTTTTAATATTTTAATTAAATCTTTAGACCTTTCTATAAAAATAGGTATAGATGAATTTTTAACCTTACCATAAAATTCAGAATTAATTTTTTTTGCAGGAGAAATTATTATGTGCATTTTTAAATTTAATTTTATTATTTATCTTACATAAAAATATAATATTTAATCTATTTAAAAAATATTTAATAATGAATGACTTTATAGTTGATTTAAATGATGTAAAAATTTATCAAGATGATCATTTAGTTTTAAATAATGTTAATTTGAAAGTTAAATCAGGAGAGCTAGTTTATTTAGTAGGAAAAACTGGAAGTGGGAAAACAAGTTTAATTAAAACATTATATGCTGATATTCCCTTAAAATATGGAATGGGGAGAGTATCTGGTTTCAATTTAGAGACTTTAAAACAGAGTGAAATTCCATATTTAAGAAGAGATTTAGGTGTAGTATTTCAAGATTTTCAGTTATTAAATGATAGATCAGTTAAAGAAAATCTTTTATTTGTTCTAAAAGCAACAGGTTGGGGTAATAATATTAAAATTCAAAATAGAATAAAAAAAGTTTTAGAATTAGTAGGGATGTCATATAAAGACTATAAAAAAACTTACGAACTATCTGGTGGAGAAAAACAAAGAGTATCTATTGCAAGATCATTGTTAAATGAACCAAAATTAATAATTGCTGATGAACCAACAGGAAATCTTGACCCTAAGACTTCAAATGAAATAATGTTACTTTTCAAAAAAGTTCAAAGTGATGGTATTGCTATTTTAATGGCAACTCACAATTATCAGATTATTCGAGACTTCCCATCTAAAATTTACAATTGTTCTGAGGGATCTATTCAAATTACTGAAAGACTAATTTTATGAGTTTTTCTCCGAGAATTTTGTTATNAAACCTCTGCACAAATATTCTTCTATAATTTAAGTCTTTATTTTGAATAGATTTAGANGATAAATTTTTGATCAAATTTATCCATTCTTTTGCATTTTCTGCAACATGAAATATTTCACTTAGGTCAGAAGTGAAAAGCATATTTTTATTCAAAATACAATATCTACCTGTATATAAAGATTTAATTAATTTTAATTTAAAACCAGACATTTGAGAAGAATGAAGAAGATGAATTTGAGCATTCAATAAAAGATAACTTAATTCATTATCATTTGGATTTGGTTTTAATTGAATATTTTTATTTTCAGAAATGACTTGTATTAATTTTTTACTTGGGTTGAGACCAGTAATTATAAGAGGGTAATTAATGTGTTTAAATACTTTTTTAATCAAAAATAAGATAGAATTTTCATTTTCTGATATTGATAAATTACCATGATAGATTGCATAATTTCCTTTACCTAGTTTTATATTAACAGAATCATTTGAGTGAAAAGGATAGATTAATTTAGATGAACCAAATTTATTAAAATAAATTTGATCATTTTTTGAAATAGTAATCATTTGATAATGTAGAGACAATTTTTTTTCAAATTTTTTAATTTTTACATATTCAAAAAGAAAATAAATTTTATNAAAAATATTTCTTTCATTTTTAAATAAATTCCAATAATATTTATGTTCAACATTATGAGCTCTTATAAAAATATTCTTTCTGTAAATATTTGTATNATTTAGGTTGTAGCAAGTATGAATTCCCTCAAAAATAATTGGCTCAGTTTTTAGGTTAATTCTGTTAAAAAGAATTTTTGATTTTCTAGTATTACATATATAAGGGTAAAATGAAAATAAATTTTTAATTGATTTATCTCTTTCATAATAAAATACTTTTTTGCATATTTTATCTAATTTTTCAGATTGTAATTTTTTCCCATATTGAAAGCAATGTAAAATAACATTTATTCCAAGTTTATTTAAAGTTTTGACCTTATAATAAATATCAATTATTCCACCATAATTTGGTGGATATGGAATATCAAAGGAAACTATATGAATATTTTTATTTTTTAATTTGATCATAAATTTTCAATAATTTTTTTTCTTCATTATTCCAAGAAAATTCTTTTTTAGCTAATTTCAGATTTTTTTTCCATTTTCTTATGAGATGATTTGATTCAGTAGCAATTTTGATTTGATTGGCAATATGAATCGGATCATGGTTATTAATAAATATTCCAATTTCAAACTTTTTAATAATTTTTTCAACTTCTCTGATTCTGGATGCTAGTATTGGAATTTCACTCTCTATATAATCAAATAATTTATTTGGTAAACTATTAATATAGTTTAAACTTGAAGGTTTATCAATTGAAATTCCTAAGTCTGAATTTTTGGTATATTGAATTAATTCATCATAGTCCATTTTTTCTTTAAAAATTATTTTTTCATCAAGTCTTAAATTTCTGCATTTTATTTTTGATTTTATAAAAATATCTCCACCACCTATTATTAATAAAATATGATTTTCTAGGTAAATCATACATTCGATTAACTCTTCAATACCTCTTTCAATATTTATTCCAGCACCCTGGTAAATTATAATTTTTTTATTTTCAGGAAGATTTAATTCTTTTCTACTTTTNATAATTTTGGATTTAATTGGTTTTGAAATATTCCTAATTATTTTAATTTCCTTTTTGTACTTTGAGAAATAAATTTGGGAAATTGATTCATTAACTGTTATTATATTATTTAATTTAGGGAAAATAAAGTTTTCAATTATTTCCCAAACTTTTCTTTTAAAATACTTTTCTTGTAATTCAGGTACTCCAGTGAAAAATTCGTGCGAATCATAAACTAAAGGTTTTTTTTTAATTTTTGAAGCTAAATAATTAGCTAATAACGTATCAAGGTCATTTGAATGCAGAATATCAACTTTAGATAAAATTAAAATTATAAATAATCTTAAATTCAATTCAGCATAAAATAATATACCTTTNTTAAAAAATAGTCTCAATCTTCTAACTCTATATGNTCTTTCAACATTTTTACTATTATTGAGTTTTCTCCCAATTAATAAAATTTCATAATTAGATTCATGAAGGGTTTGACAAACTTTTTTTACTCTTTGATCTGTAAATAAATCATTAGATACGGATACTATTATTTTTCTTTTTAGATAATCAAATTTCAATTGAATTTTTAATTTTTAATTAATTTGATTTGTTTAATTATTTTATTTTCACAACTCCATATTAAATTATAAATTCCCTTGTTAAATTTAGTTGAATTCCAGTTCAACTCATATCTGCCTTTGGGTAAGTAATCATTTAAAAGTTGATCTACTTTAGAACCTTTAGAATCAAAAATTTCTATTAAATTATTTGAATCGTTATTTAAAACAATAATTAAATTAGTTCCTGTGGAAAAAGGATTTGGGAAATTTTGACTAATATCACCAAATTGAGTTTTATGATTTTCATTTAGATTTAGATTTTGGTTTAAAACAATATCAAATTCACCATAATAATCTCCATTAATATTATTTAAAGAAATTATCCTATTTATTGAATTTAGGTTACTTGCCCATGGATCACTCTGAATATCTTCATCACCATCAAAATAAATTTGAGTCGTAAGTTCATCATAATTTTCAGCTTGAACCTTTAGATGAATGTGAGAGGGTCTATATTGAGATCCATTTAAATATTTACCAGGCAAAATTGTTTCTAAAATATAACTTCCATCATTATTTGTGAGTATTTTTGTTCTGAAAGAGTATCCTGCTTCGTCATAGTTACCATCCTGATTAGCTTGCCAAAAGTCTAATATTCCATTTGATATTGGTGATTTGCAATTTAAATTTTTCAATTTACCAGATAAATATAATTTACTACCTGAGTAATCTTCTGGAATCATAGGATTATTAAATGGTATATTTTCTAAAAAAAACGGCCCTTGAATATCAGAGGTTGTTTGTTCACATTCATACAAGTTTTTTGAAAATAATCTTTCAGGTAAGATTGATGAAATAATCATCCCAATAAAACTTTTATATATAAATTTTCTTCTATTAATTTTCATATTAAAAATTTGGTTTAAGTTGATAATTTTCATAGAATTTGTTAATAACTGATAAAATTTCTTTTGGCGAATCAATTATTTTTATTAATTCAAGATCGATTTTACTTATTGTCTTTTCATTTAAAAGTGTAGTTTTTAGCCAATCAATTAGTCCAGTCCAAAATGTTTTACCAACTAAAATTATTGGAAATTTATCTATTTTTCTTGTTTGAATTAGAGTAATTGCTTCAAATAATTCATCTAATGTCCCCATACCACCTGGTAAAACAATGAATGCTTGAGAGTATTTTACAAACATTACTTTTCGAATAAAAAAATAATCAAAATTTATTTTTTTATCTTCATCAATAAAATCATTATTGGTATCTTCATATGGCAAGTCTATCATAAGCCCTACAGAAGGAGAATTACCTTTTTTTGCACCTAGATTTGAAGCTTCCATGATTCCTGGCCCTCCACCAGTTATTATACCATACCCATTTTCTGAAAGTAATTTTGCTATTTTAGTCGCTTCTTTGTAATAATGATTATTATTTTTCATTCTTGCTGAACCAAAAATTGTTACACAGGGACCAATAATTGATAATTTTTCAAATCCATTTACAAATTCAGACATTATTTTAAATAATTGCCATGAGTCCTTAGTTTTAATCTCATTCCATGTTTTTTTGTTTAAATTTTTTATTTATGTCTTTCATTATTGTATCTCTAATAATTGTCTATAAAATTTAATTAATCATTTCAATATTATATTCTAAAAATAAAATAATTAATTTTGTTTTAGTAAAATATTATATTTTTTTTGTGAAAGTATCTTTTTTTAAATATCATGGAACTGGAAATGATTTTATAATTATTGATAATTATAATAATAATTATAATCTTGGATCTATAAATATAAAAAGTCTATGTGATAGAAATCTAGGTATAGGCTCAGATGGATTAATTTTTGTTGTGAAGTCTAACTTTAACGATTTTAAAATGATATATTATAATTCTGATGGAAATTTAGGAAGTTTTTGTGGAAATGGAGCTAGATGCGCAGTATCATACTCTTACAATAAATTTTTTTATAATAAAAAATGTAAATTTTCTTCTTGTGATGGAGATCATATCGGAATAATAAACGGTGATTCCATATCTCTTAAAATGAAAGACGTGTATCAAATTAATAAGACAAAATTAGGTTGGGAAATTAATACAGGATCTCCACATCTAGTGATATTTAAAGATGAAATTGATAATCTAAATATTTCCAAACTCAGTAACAGCATATTTGACTTAAAATATCCAAAAAAAAATATTAATATAAATTTTGTAAAAATTGAAAATAATAGTGTTAAAATAAGAACATTTGAACGAGGTGTTTTTAGTGAAACATTATCCTGTGGGACTGGATCAGTTGCGGCAGCATTGCTTTCATTCTACCTAGGATATATTAAAAATAAAAAAATTGAAATTTTTTCTATTGGAGGTACCTTAAATGTTCAATTTGATAATAATAATTCAAATTTTTCAAATATTTATCTAGAGGGTCAGACAAAATTTGTTTTTTAGAGGAGAGTTTAATGTATAAGTCATTAAAATATAGGTCTGTAGAATTATCTGATTTGGATATTTTATATAATTGGGAAAATGATGATGAGGTTATGAATTTTGGATTAACTAATATGCCATTATCTAAAGACTTTTTATTAAAGTATATTCANAAAGCTAATCTTGATATTCAGACAACTCAACAATATAGATTTATAATCGAAAATAATTCTGTAGTAATAGGTTGTATCGATATATTTGAGTTTGATGCTATTCATAGAAGGGCTGGGGTAGGTATATTGATAGATAAAAAATATAGAAATAAAGGGTATGGATTTTTAGCTGTTAATTTCATTTCTGATTATGCATTTAAAAAATTAAATCTTAACCAAATATATTGTTCGATTTCAACAAAAAATACCCCAAGTTTGAAATTATTTAAAAAGTCAGGATTTATTAAAATTGGATTAAAAAAAAATTGGCTTTATAAAAATGGAAATTTCATTGATGTAATTGATTTTCAAAAATTTAAAAATTAAAAATTATTTATATTATGAAGTCTATTTTTAAATTATTTTCACTTTGTTTATTACTTTCTTCATTTACTATTTATAATTTAAATTATTCAAATTTAACTAATAGTGAAGTTACATTATATATTGAAAAAGATTTTGATTTTGATGATTTAATTTATTTACTCAAAAAAAAAAACATAATTAAAACTAAGTTTTTTTTCTCCATCTTTTCAAAGTTTAAAAATTTTGATACTCCTATTCATGGAAAGTACATTATTAATCCAAGTCATAATATGAATCAATTAATAAATATTTTGAAAATTGGACTACAAACGCCTACTAATTTAATATTTAATAATGTTAATGATATTTATGAATTTTCTAGAAAAGTTTCTCCTCAAATTTCATCTGATTCAATAGAAATAATAAATTATTTTTTAAGTAAAAATTTTAAAAATAAATATAAATTTAATCATGAGTCAATAAGAAAAATATTTATCCCAAATACTTATGAAGTCTTTTGGACAATTAGTCCTGAAGGTTTATTTGCTAGGATGTTAGTTGAATATGATAACTTTTGGACAGATGAGAGAAAAGACAAAGCAAAAAAGATTAATCTATCAATCCATGAAGTTTCAGTTCTTGCTTCATTGGTTGATAAAGAAACCTCTAAAAATGATGAAAAACCTAAAATTGCGAAATTGTATCTAAATAGATTAGAAAAAAAAATGAAATTGCAATCTGATCCAACAGTAGTTTACTCAATTAAAAATAAATACGGAAATCAATATAGGATAAATAGAGTTTTAAATAAATATTTAAAAATAGATTCAAAATTTAATACATATTTATATAAAGGATTACCTCCAAATCCAATAACAATTCCTAGCATAAGCTCAATATTATCTGTTTTGAATCCAGATGAAAATGATTACTTATACATGTGTGCTAAAGACGATTTTTCCGGGTATCACAACTTTACTAATAACTATAATGATCACAAAATAAATGCAAAATTATTTCAAAAAGCTTTAGATAAAAAAGGTGTAAAAAAATAAAATTTAGTTATTACAATTTTCTATTACTGTTGCAAATCCTTGACCAACACCAACACACATTGTACAAAGTGCATATTTTTTATTAGTATTCTTTAATTCAATTGCAGCAGTTTGAATAATTCTTGTACCTGAAACCCCAAGTGGATGACCAATAGCAATTGCTCCGCCATTTGGATTTATCCTCTTATCGTCATCTTTTAACCCCATTTCTCTCATACATGATAGAGTTTGAGCCGCAAATGCTTCATTAATTTCAATAATATCAATTTTATTTAGGGATAAATTTGCTTTTTTTAATGCAATATTAGATGCTTTTACTGGTCCAATGCCCATAATACTAGGTTTAACTCCTATTACACCTGAACTTATTATTTTTGCAATGGGTTTAAGATTAAATTTATTTACTGCATATTTTGAAGCTAATATTAGTGCTGCTGCACCATCATTTATTCCTGAAGAATTTCCAGCAGTTACTGTTCCGTTATCTTTAAAAGCAGGTTTTAGTGAATTTAATAATTTGATATTAGTTTTAGGTTTTATGAATTCATCTTTTACAAATAAATATGAATTTGATTTTCTTTTTTTAATTTCAATTGGAAATATTTCTTGACTAAACCTACCATTTTCGCTAGCTTTGTTTGCCTTTATTTGAGATTTTAATGCAAATATATCCTGATCTTCTCTACTGATTTTATAGATTTTAGCTAGATTTTCTGCAGTTATGCCCATGCTATCTGATCCATATTTTTTTTCCAGTTTACTATTTATAAATCTCCACCCAAAACTTGAGTCATATAATTTATTATCTCTTCCAAATGGTCTTGAACTTTTTGATATAATTAGTGGACCTCTGGTCATATTTTCAAAACCTCCAGCAATTATTATATTTGCATCTCGAGTTTGAATCATTCTAGATCCATGAATAACTGATGACATGCCTGAAGCACATAATCTATTTATTGTCTCACCAGGAATTGAATAGGGAAGTTGAGCAAGTAGCAAAGCCATCCTTGCAATATTCCTATTATCTTCCCCAGCTTGATTAGCGCAGCCAATCAATACATCGTTAATTTCACTTTTTATTATAGATGGATTTCTTAGCATTAATTCATTTAATACCATTGCTCCCAAGTCATCAATTCTAATTGTAGATAAACTACCATTAAATTTTCCAATTGGAGTTCTTATTGAGTCTACTATATATGCTTCTTCCATAATTAACTTTTTATATTTTCTATAAATTTATAAACTGTCCCCTTAAATTTTGCAATTAATTCATTTTCTTGATTTAAAATTTCAACCTCATAAATACCAAATTTTTTTGATGAATTAATTTCTTTTGTTTTTGCAGTAAGAATATCACCTGTATTACATTTTACAAAATAAGAAATACTAGAATCTATTGTAACAGATTTTTCACCGTTAAAATTTGACGCAAATGCAAGAGCAGTGTCTGCCAGAGAAAAAGTTACACCTCCATGTAAAAAATTAAATCCATTCATGAACTTTTTTTTTAATTTTGAGATTTAATATAATTTCTCTAGAATTTTGTTTAATTATTTTTATGCCAAGTAATTTACTAAAGTTATCATTTAATAACATTATTTCAGGAATTGTTTCTTCCATAATCATTTAACATCTTTAGTTAATAGTGGACTTAACCTATATCTCTCTTCACGATAAAAGTTGTAGAGAGCTTCAAGTTTAGTAGTAATTTTTTTTTTACCAATTTCTTTTTCCCACTCAAATAATCCTTTAGGATAGTTTACACCATTTTTCACTGCAGTTTCAATATCATCTTTAGAAGCAATTTTATAATATAATGTATCATAAGCTTCATTGACAAGCATAGAAATTATTCTTAAAAAAATATTTTCATACAAATAAGCATTAGATTTAAATTTANATTTAGATTTGTAAATATTATTTTCTTTATCATAGTTATAAAATCCAATTCCAGTTTTTTTACCTAGATACCCAGCCTCTACCAGCCTTTTTTGGCAAAGAGATGGTTTGTATCTAGATTCATGAAAAAATTTTTCATAAATAGATTTAGTTACAGTAAAGTTTATATCATTTCCTATAAAATCCATTAATTCAAAAGGACCCATTTTAAATTGTCCAAATTTTTTCATTGTGAAGTCAATTTCGTAAATTGTTGCTATGCCTTCTTCATATATTCTAATCGCTTCACTGTAGAACGGTCGTGCCACCTTATTTACAATAAAACCAGGAGTATCTTTTGCTATAACTACTTCTTTTTTAATAGACTTAATAAATTTAATTATTTGTTTTAGAGTTTCATTTGATGTCTGAATACAAGGAATAACCTCAACTAGATTCATGACGGGGGCTGGATTAAAAAAATGTGTTCCAATAAAGTTATTTGGATTTTTAAAACTTGAAGCCAGGGATGTTACTGATAGTGATGAAGTATTACTTGTTAAAATTGTTTCATCAGAAATAATTTTGTTGATATTGGAAAATAATTTTTTTTTTTAATTCTAAATTTTCAGTGATAGCCTCTATTATAATATCTGAATTTGATAAATTATTTATTTTGTTTGTAAATTTTATTTTTGAAATTATATTACTTAGCTGATTTTTTGAAATTTTATTTTTATAAAGTAATTTATCAAGAATTTTATGTAAACTAATTTTTGAGTTAGAAAGGTTTTTTTCATTTATATCAAATAAAACTACATTATAATTTTTACTTGACAACAATTGAGCTATTCCTACACCCATCGTACCTGAACCGATAACACTAATATTTTTCATAATTAAAAACTTTTAAATTTTGGAGTTCTTTTTTCAATAAAAGCATTTATACCTTCTTTAAAGTCCTCAGTATCTGCAGCATATTTTTGAAGTTGAGATTCAAGTTTTAATTGATCTGAAAGATTATTTTCGAATGACTTATTTAATGCATATTTTGTCAATTCAATAGATTTATTTGGAAGATTATTTAAAATTTGAGCAATATTTTTTGCTTCATTAATTAATACTTCAGGTTTAAAAGTTTTGTATATTAATCCTAATTTTTCAGCATTATCTGCAGATAATTTATTTCCCATAAACATAAGAGCTGCTGATTTTTGAAGACCGATTAGTCTTGGTAAGAAAAAAGTTCCTCCTGAATCTGGAATAAGTCCGATCTTACTGAAGGATTGGATAAAAAAAGCTGTATTTGATGATATTGTTATATCACAACTTATTGCAATATTTGCACCAGCACCTGCTGCAACTCCATTTACAGCACATATTACAGGTTTTTTTAAATTTCTAATTTTATAGATGATTGGGTTATAATGATTAGTGACTATTGTATTTAAGTTAGGAGCATTGGAGTCAATTATCTCATTTATATCTTGTCCAGCGCAAAATGCTTTTCCATTTCCAGTTATTATAACCGATTTTATTTCAATACTTTTTTCACATATATCAAGAATTTTTTGAAGTTTTTTTGCCATTTTTTCATTAAAACTGTTGAAAACCTCTGGTCTATTCAAAAATATTAAACAAGTATTATTTTCGATATGTTGGATAATTGTAGGCATCAATTTTTTTTTTTGATTAATTTAGTGGTTATTTTACAATTATTTTAAATAATTGTGAAGTTATATATTTAAGGTTTCTAAAATAGTAAAATTGTGATTTAAAACTAAAATTATGTCAAAAAATAATATTCACTTTTATAATTTAAAAGTTTCAAATATTAAAAAATTAACTAATGATACTGTATCTTTGACCTTCGAGGTTATTGACAGTTTGAAGCCAATTTTCAAGTTTAAAAATGGTCAATACATTAATATTAAACATAAAATTAACAACGAGAAAATAATCAGATCTTATTCCATACATTCTTCGCCTCTAGAAACAGAACTATCAATTGCAGTAAAAAAAATTCCTGGTGGAAAATTCTCCTCCTATGCTAATGAAAGTATCAAAGTTGGTGATAACTTATTGGTTTCACCACCAAATGGCAATTTTACTTCTATCACAAATTCCAATAATTCTAACAAATATTTAGCTTTTGCTGCAGGCTCAGGTATTACTCCAATTATGTCAATTCTCAAAACTATTTTACTGACTGAGAAAAATAGTGTTTTCTATTTATATTATTATAATAAATCTATTGAATCCACTATTTTTATTGATGAATTATTAAAACTTAAAGAAAAGTTTAAAAACAAATTTATTTTAGAATTATTTTACACAAGATCAAATCCCCCTCACTCAAAAAGAATTAATATTGATAAACTAAACCAGATAAATCAATTAATTGATTTACATACAGTATCATCTTTTTTTCTTTGTGGACCGCAGTCAATGATTTTTTTAATAATTGATTTTTTAAAGAATAAAACTATAGAAAAGTCAAAAATTAAGTATGAGTTATTTCATAATGAAAATCTTGATTTGAAAGATTTATCCACAAGTAAAAATGTATCTGATGTTGAAATTATTATAGATGATGAAACTTATATATTAAATTCACTTGAAAGTAATGAGATTATTTTAGATAGGGCTCTAAAAGATGAAATTGATTTACCATACTCATGCATGGGTGGTGTTTGTTGTAGTTGTAAAGCAAAATTAATTGAAGGGGAAGTGAAAATGAAATCAAATTTTTCTTTAACAGACGAAGAAGTAACAGAAGGGTATATTTTAGCTTGTCAATCTATACCAGTCTCTAAAAAAATTAAAATAGACTTTGATGAATTATAAAAAAAATATTGTTATAACTGGAGCAAGTAAAGGTATTGGATATCAACTTGTCAACAGGTACATTGAAAATGCAAACACAGTTATTGCAATTTCAAGAAATAAATTATTACTTGATGAACTCGCAAATAAATGTAGAGAGAAATTCCCTGATTCTCAGCTCCACACTATTTGTTTTGATTTATCAGATAGCGAAATTGAAAAAAAACTTATTCCAAAAATTTTAAGTAAAATTGATAAGATAGATATTCTTATTAATAATGCAGGAATTCTTGTAAATTGCAATTATGAATCTTTTTCTCATAAAAAATTAAAAGAAGTATTTGAAGTTAATTTTTTTTCGGTTTTTATTTTAATTCAAAAACTTTTGTCTTCATTTGCTGATGATGCTCATATTATAAATATTTCAAGTGTAGGAGGAATCACTGGTTCATCAAAATATAAAGGCTTATCTGTATATAGTTCATCCAAATCTGCATTGAATTGTTTAACTGAATGTTTAGCTGAAGAATACAAAGATTTAAATTTAACTTTTAATGCACTTGCATTAGGTTCAGTTCAAACAGAAATGTTCAGTAAGGCTTTCCCGGGAATAAAAGCTCAAGTAACTCCTGAACAAATTTCAAAATACATATTTAATTTTTCTTTTTCAGCAAAACAAACTATTAATGGTAAAATAATTAATGTATCAAGATTCAATCCATAAGTATTGTGGTAATTTTAATTTTTTTTTTTTTTAAATAATTTCTTAAATTGAAGAACTATTTGAAGGACTATTTTCTTTTTTTTGGAACATAATTAATTTATTTTTAAAAAACATTTGTATGGAACTAAAAAGTTTGTACATTTGCGTCCGTTTTTGTTAGATTTTTAACTAAAATGTAAAGTTCATTGAAAAATATATTGAAAGAGGAGAGGTAAGAACATATCTTACCCCGTTATTTTTTGAGTCATAAATACAAACTAAACTTTTTTAACAATGGAGAGTTTGATCCTGGCTCAGGATGAACGCTAGCGGCAGGCCTAACACATGCAAGTAGAACGGTAACAGAGAGAGCTTGCTCTCTGCTGACGAGTTGCGAACGGGTGCGTAACGCGTATGCAACCTACCCATAACAGGGGGATAGCCCATAGAAATGTGGATTAATACCCCATAATATCATAGATTGGCATCATGAAATGATTAAAACTCCGGTGGTTATGGATGGGCATGCGTGACATTAGCTAGTTGGTGAGGTAACTGCTCACCAAGGCGACGATGTCTAGGGGTTCTGAGAGGATGATCCCCCACACTGGTACTGAGACACGGACCAGACTCCTACGGGAGGCAGCAGTGAGGAATATTGCGCAATGGAGGAAACTCTGACGCAGCCATGCCGCGTGCAGGAAGACGGCCCTACGGGTTGTAAACTGCTTTTATATAGGAAGAACTACAGCTACGTGTAGCTGTTTGACGGTACTATACGAATAAGGACCGGCTAACTCCGTGCCAGCAGCCGCGGTAATACGGAGGGTCCAAGCGTTATCCGGATTTATTGGGTTTAAAGGGTCCGTAGGCGGGTTATTAAGTCAGTGGTGAAATCCTACAGCTCAACTGTAGAACTGCCATTGAAACTGTTAACCTTGAGTATAATTGAAGTGGGCGGAATGTGTCATGTAGCGGTGAAATGCTTAGATATGACACAGAACACCGATTGCGAAGGCAGCTCACTAAGTTATAACTGACGCTGAGGGACGAAAGCGTGGGTAGCGAACAGGATTAGATACCCTGGTAGTCCACGCCGTAAACGATGTATACTCGTTGCTGGCGATACACAGTCAGTGACCAAGCGAAAGTGTTAAGTGTACCACCTGGGGAGTACGCTCGCAAGAGTGAAACTCAAAGGAATTGACGGGGGCCCGCACAAGCGGTGGAGCATGTGGTTTAATTCGATGAT
>NZJX01000021.1 GCA_002692065.1 Flavobacteriales bacterium
CGTTAGGGAAAGCATCTGCGTTATCTCCAACATTATCTCCATCTGAATCTAAAGTCTCAGAAGCATCGTTAGGGAATGCATCTGCATTATCTCCAACATTATCTCCATCTGAGTCAGCTGATTCAGCTGAGTCATTAGGGAAGGCATCTGCGTTATCTCCAACATTATCTCCATCTGAATCTAAAGTCTCAGAAGCATCGTTAGGGAATGCATCTGCATTATCCCCAACATTATCACCATCTGAGTCAGCTGATTCAGCTGATTCATTAGGGAAAGCATCTGCGTTATCTCCAACATTATCTCCATCTGAATCTACAGTCTCAGAAGCATCATTAGGGAATACATCAGTATTGTCACCAACTCCATCTCCGTCAGTGTCAGTATCTTCAGAGGCATCATTAGGGAAAGCATCTGCATTATCTCCTACATTATCACCATCTGAATCAGCACTTTCTGATGGATCTAAAGGATAAACATCTGTCGCATCATTTACTCCATCACCATCAAAATCAGCATCATCATCAGAATTATTACCTACTCCATCACCGTCAGTGTCAGCCCATTCATTAGGATCATTATCAAATTCGTCTGCGTTATTACCAACGCCATCACCATCACTATCTAATTGCTCTGATGGATCATTAGGAAATGCATCATCAGAATCTAGTGCACCATCATTGTCATCATCATTATCAGCATTATCACCAACGCCATCACCATCATTGTCAGAACTTTCAGATGCATCGTTAGGGAAAGCATCGGAAGAATCATCAACACCATCATTATCATCATCATTGTCTGCATTATCTCCAACACCGTCACCATCAGCATCTAAATGCTCAGATGCATCATTAGGAAATACATCGTTAGCATCACAATGTGAATCGTCATCAGCGTCGTTGTCAACAACAACACCATCGACACAAGTTTCACAAACTCCATCTAAATATGTACAAACATTATTGTCAGTATTTAAAGTGGAAGAACTATTATAGTTACATGCACTATTGTCAGTACACCCAGATAAAGTATCAGCATTATTTCCAAGACCATCTCCATCTGAATCTAAAGTTTCATTTGCATCATTTGGAAAAGCATCTGCGTTATCACCAACATTATCGCCATCCGAATCTAAAGTCTCGGAAACATTTTGAGGAAAAGCATCTGCGTTATCACCAACATTATCGCCATCACTATCTAATTGCTCTGATGCGTCATTTGGAAAAGCATCGTCAGCATCACAAGCGCCATCGTCATCAGCATCATTATCCATTACAACACCTGAACCATCAGTTGGACCAGAACAAGTATCACAACCTAAAGCGAATTCGCAGGCAGCAGAGTCAGTTGCAGCTACATTATAATTACATGAACCAGATTCCATACAACCTACTACTTCGTCAGCATCACAAACACCATCATCATCAACATCGTTATCTACCACAGTTCCAGAGCCGTCAGTTGCTCCAGAACAAGTTTCGCAACCAGTAGGAAATACACAAGATCCGTTATCACTATTTAAAGTTGATGAACTGTTATAATTACATGCATTCCCATCAGTACAACCGGAAATAACATCTGCGTTGTCTCCAAGACCATCACCGTCTGAGTCAGCTGATTCAGCTGAATCATTAGGGAATACATCTCCATTATCACATACTCCATCACCATCTGAATCTAAATATTCATTAACATCATCAGGACAAGCATCAGAATTATCACCAACACCATCACCATCAGAATCGGCACTTTCATTTGGATCAAATTTAAAAGCATCAGAATTATCACCAACACCGTCGCCATCGGAATCAACAGATTCATTAGCATTAAGCGGTAAGTCATCATCAACATCTAATACTCCATCATTATCATCGTCACTATCTCCTGAATCGCAAAGACCATCACCATCGGTATCAGTTCCATCGTTAGATGGATCATAAGAACCTGAAGAACAGTCATCACAACCATCTAAGTCATTATCAGAACACGAATTTCCATTTAAAGGAAAAGCATCACTAGCATCAGCTACACCATCATTATCATCATCAGCATCTGCATTATTACCAATGTTGTCTCCATCTGTGTCAACAGACTCTAAACTATCAGTAGGAAAAGCATCACTATCATCAGCTACACCGTCATTATCATCATCATCATCAGCATTGTCACCGGTACCATCACCATCATTATCAGAACTTTCAGATGCATCTAATGGGAATGCATCTACTCCATCAGCAACACCATCATTATCATCATCAGCATCTGCATTATTACCAATGTTATCTCCATCTGTGTCAACAGACTCTAAACTATCAGTAGGAAAAGCATCACTATCATCAGCTACACCGTCATTATCATCATCATCATCAGCATTATCACCTATACCATCACCATCATTATCAGAAGTTTCATTTGCATCATTATCTAAAGCATCTGCATTATCACCAGTTCCATCACCATCAGCATCAGCAGACTCACTAGAATCTAAAGGAAAAACATCAAGGGTATCTAAAACACCATCACCATCATCATCAGTATCTCCTAAATCACAAATACCGTCACCATCGGTGTCGGTACCATCATTATTAAGCATAAATTTTCCAGAGGAACAATCATCACATCCATCACCATCTTGATCGGAACAAGCATTTGCATCAAGTGGATCACTATCATTTACATCATCTACTCCGTCTCCATCATCATCGTTATCAGCATTGTCTCCAGTACCGTCTCCGTCAGTGTCAGTATCTTCAGAGATATTATCTGGAAAAGCATCACTACTATTATCTACTCCATCACCATCTCTATCAGAATCAGAACTATCACCAATTCCATCTCCATCTGAATCTACAGAATCAGAAGCATCAAGAGGTAAGTCATCACTTACATCTAATACACCATCATCATCATCATCAGTATCTGCATTATCTCCAGTTCCATCTCCGTCAGTATCAGTATCTTCAGAATTGTCATCTGGAAAAGCATCATTACTATTATCTACTCCATCACCATCTCTATCAGAATCAGAATTATCTCCAGTTCCATCACCATCTGAATCTACAGACTCAGAGTGATCTAAAGGAAAAGCATCGTCAACATCTAAAACTGCATCGCCATCATCATCGGTATCTGCATTGTTACCAATACCGTCCCCGTCAGTATCAGTGTCTTCAGAAGAATCATTAGCAAAAGCATCAGCATTGTCACCTACTCCATCACCATCTGAATCAGACCATTCACTCGCATCATTATCATCCCAATCAATATTATTTGAGTAGCCATCCCCATCGGCATCCTCAAATACTACATTATTAAATGGTTCAAGATCGGCATTATCTCCAACACCGTCTCCATCAGTATCTACAGATTCACTAGCATCAGCTGGAAAAGCATCATTAGCATCAGCTACTCCATCATTATCTGCATCATCATCAGCATTATCTCCAATACCATCATTGTCTGAATCAGCACTCTCATTTGCATCATTAGGGAAGGCATCATTAGCGTCTAAAACTCCATCGTTGTCATCATCAGGATCTGCATTATCTCCAGTACCGTCTGAATCAGCATCAGCACTTTCAGAGGAATCCAAAGGAAATGCATCAGAGGAGTCATCTACACCATCACCATCATCATCAGTATCTGCATTATTTCCAACGCCATCACCATCAGAATCAGTTGTTTCACTAGCATCTAAAGAAAATGCATCAGAGGCATCTGGCACTCCGTCACCATCATCATCAGTGTCTGAATTGTTACCAACACCGTCATTATCAGTATCAAGAGTCTCAAGTGAATCCAAAGGAAGAGCATCATCTGCATCTAAAACACCATCACCGTCATCATCACTATCAGCGTTGTTACCAACACCATCACCATCAGTATCTAGAGATTCCAAAGAATCACTAGGAAATGCATCATCTGAATTTAAAGATCCGTCACCATCGACATCTGTATCAGAGTTATCTCCGACACCATCGCCATCAGAATCAACTGACTCACTTCCATCTAAAGGAAATGCATCAGAAGAGTCAGCAACACCATCACCATCATCATCACTATCAGCGTTGTTACCAACGCCATCACCGTCTGTATCAAGACTCTCGTTTGGATCATTATCAAAAGCGTCATCAGCGTCCAAGACTCCATCTTCATCATCATCTGGATCACCAAAATCACACAGTCCATCACCGTCGAAGTCAAGACCATCATTGCTTAAATTGTAAAAACCTGCAGTACAATCATCACAACCATCGTTATCGTTGTCGGAACAAACTGTTGGATCGTCAGGATCGGAATCAGAAGCATCTGGAACACCATCGCCATCAGAGTCTGTTGGGTCAGTAAAATTCACAGATTTTGGAGTTTCTGAATCGTCAGAACTCTCAAAAGATTGATTTGTTGAATTATAAATTTCCTTGAAGCTGTCAAAGTAAGTACCCTCTTCAGAATTTGAAGAAAATAAGTTCATCGCAGAAGTTGTACCTACAACAACGCTTAACAAGAAAATAAATAATCCTAAGAAATTTTGTGTAAACTTTTTCATTGTTTTGGGGGGTTAGAAAGGTTAATTAAAATTTTTTCTATAACAAAATTTAATTGTTTATACATTAAATAGTGCTTAAAATTAAATAAATATATTTTAAAAACGAAATAATATTTCAAATAAATTATTTAAACATGATTTTTTTTAACAAAAATATGAACAATTTTTTAACTTTTTTTGATGTAATTAATTTACTTAAAAACAAAAAAAAAAATTCAAATTAAAAAGGTGTAATAAATTGATATATAGAGCTTTATAAAAAAATATTTACATGTCAAATTTATAAAATAAAAATAAAAAAAATATTCAAATATGACATGTTGTATAAAAAAAAAAATTAATGTTTTTTCATTAAAAAAATTTAACTTATTTTTGTCTAACTTATTAAAAAATAATTTATACAACAATTAAAAAAAAAAAACATGAAAAGCGTAATTACTTGTGATATGGAAGGAGTAATCTTGACGATGAACAAAGGTGCTGAAGAAATTTTTGGATATGACAAAAATGAATTGATTGGATTAAAGAGAGTTTCAATATTTTCTCCTGGAGAAATTGTTCTTCAAAATGTTGCAAACTGGTTAAAAACTGCTGTAGACAAAGGAGAGTACAATGGAGAAACCTATTTTATCAACAAAAATAAAAGTAAAATAAATGCGAAAATTAAAATAACTCCTACATATTCCAAAAATACTAGTAATGAGTCTGTCCAAACAGGTTATTGTGGTTATACAGAAGTTATTGATAAAAATGTAAATGTTCCGATAAATTTTTCTACAAAACTAATCAAAGGTCTAGCAATTACAAGAATGCCTTTCACTAGTGCATCAATTTTTCCTGTAATGATAGTAGCTTGTTATTTTGCTGGAATTGGTGATAATTTATTTTCAACCCCTATCTTAGTTTCCTCATTTTTTTGAATTTTAATTGCTCACCTTGGATTAAATGTATTCAATGATTATTTTGATGTTAAAGACGGAACAGACGAGTATAATGCTGAATATTTTCAGCAAGTTTCAGGAGGAAGTAGAGCTATTGAATTGGGACTAATAACACTTGATAATACTAAGAAACTTGGGTTGATTTTAATAACTATTGCAATGCTAATTGGAGCATATATTTTTATGAATGTTAACCCTTTGAACTTAAAATTTACAATACTCTTAACACTGGCAGGACTTGCACTTGGTTACTTCTACACTGCACCTCCTTTGAGATTAGTTGCTCGATCCGGTTTAGGAGAACTTTCAATTTTTCTTGCGTTTGGACCACTACTTACTCTGGGTACAGGTTTTGCGGTTTACAATGGAGACTTTCTAAACTCTCCCCATTTTTTAAATGTTTTGTTATTGGGAATTCCGGTTGGTTTTTTGACAACAAATATCCTGCTAATTAATGAGTTCCCTGACATGGTAAGTGATATCAAAACTAACAAAAATCATCTAGTGGTAAAGTTTGGTAAAAAAAATTCCAGATGGCTATATTTATTGTTTTTAATTTTAGCCTTTAGCTCAAGTATTTTGAGTTCATTTTTGATGAATAACAATCTAATTACGATTTTGTCAATTACTTCCTTATTTTTTGGTTTGTTAATTTTTAAGCATATTTTTAAAAATTATGACAACAGAGAATTAGTAAAATCGAATTGGAACACTATTACACTACATGCAATATTTTCTATATTACTTAGTTTATGCTTGATTTTCGGATTTTAAATAATTTAATTACCTCAGGCCTATTAATATTATTAATTTGTTCATGCTCAAATAAAATTATACCAAGTTGTATGCAATTTAATAGCTTTAGCCTTTCTAGTTACCACAGAGATAACGGAAATAACTTTAATTCTCAAAGAGAGTTTTGTTGCATATTAGACCAAATTTCAATGAATGAAATTTATCCTGGAACCGATCTTAGTTGTTCAAAAATATTAAATGATTATTTTTATTGTAATATATGCTTTAATTGTCCTAAAAATAACTTAACAACATTCAATGGAAATAATTATTTAATCAACAGTAATAATTCAATTGAAATTACAAGAGAAATTATAAATTTGCTAAAAAACATGACAATGGGAGGTGAAGAATTTGACCTATTTTTACTTAAATATCCTAATTTTCAATAATGACTCTTAAATATATCAAAATATCAATATTTTGCTTAATTACTATGAATATAAAATCTCAAGAAAATCTAATTGATTTTTCCTCAAAAAAAAACAAAATAGAGTGGATGATTATTAACGATAATGTAATGGGTGGAAGATCAAAAAGCAACTTTAAACTTTATGATGATTATGCAACTTTTCAAGGATCAATTTCTCTTGAGAATAATGGAGGTTTTGCTTCTATTAGATTTCAAAAGATAGCCGATTTAAATTCATTAAAAAAAATATTATTACACATTGAGGGGGATGGAAAATCCTATCAATTTAGAGTGAAAGAAAATACGGACGATTATTATAGTTTTGTGCAAATTTTTGAAACTTCAGGGAAAAAAGAAGTAATTGAAATTGATTTAAATAAATTTTATGCATCATACAGAGGTTTGAAACTTGATAAAATAAAATTTAAAAAAAATAAAATTTCAGAAATACGATTCTTAATAGCAAATAAAGTCGAAGAAAATTTCAAGTTAAAAATTTATAAAATAGAATTATTCTAAACTTTTATCCTCTATGACATTACAATTTAAATGAAATTAAATGTAAGACGAAACTTAACATTTAATGATATAAAAAGGGATAAATAACTCTTACTAAATTATAAAACCAAGCACAAACAGATTCAAATTCTATAGTTTATTTTGATCGAACTGTAATAAATTGATTAGAGGCAGTACTTGATAACAATTAAATAAAATTTAACTAACACTATTGTAATAAAATCAGTGGATTGATAACTTTAAAAAAAAATTTAATAATAATTTAAAAAAAAAAAAATGAAAATAAAGGGTAAAAATATTTTAATTACTGGAGGAAGCTCTGGAATAGGGAAAGCAACTGCCATTAAATTACATAATCAAGGGGCAAATATCTTAATAACTGGAAGAGATAAGTTAAAATTAAAAAAAATAAGTTCACAACATGGTATAAAATCATTAGAATTTGACATTAGTAAATTAGAATCAATTGAAGAAAAAACAAAAGAGATATTAAAAAAATTTGATAATAAAATAGATGTTTTAATTAATAATGCAGGAGTAGGAAAATCAAAGAAAATAGATGAAATTGAAATTAAAGATTTTCTCGATGTATACAATACAAATGTATTTGGACTTGCTATATTAACCAGCATAATTGTAAAAGAATTTAAAAAACAAAGAAATGGAAATATTATAAACATTGCGTCTACAGCTGCATTAAATGGTTATGAGGGAGGTACAATTTACGGTGGATCAAAATTTGCATTAAGAGGAATGTCAAAATGTTGGCAAAAGGAACTGAGAAAATTTAATGTAAGAGTAATGCTAATTAATCCAAGTGAGGTCACAACAGCATTTGGCCAAAAAGATAGAAAAGAAAGAAAGGATATAAATAATAAACTAAGATCAAAAGAAATAGCAGATACAATTTCATCAATTTTAAAAATTGACGATCGTGGATTTATTCCAGAATTAAGTGTATGGGCAACAAATCCGTTTTAAACTTTTAATCATAAATTATATATTAATTAAAGATTAATAATATATTAAATTAAAACTTATTTTAAATAAAATTTAAAAATTGTTTAAAAAAATAATTTTTTTTAAAAAAAAGAAAAAAAAAGATAAATAATAGAAAAATTGCAATTTTAAGTGAAAAAATGACTTTTTTTAGATAAAATTAAAAAATAGAATATATGTATTTTTTTAATTTGAAATTAAAAAAAATTTAATTTAAAATTAATATTTATTTACCGCAACATTGTTTATATTTTTTTCCACTTCCACAAGTACAAGGGTCATTTCTTCTAATTTTAATTCCAGTTCTTACTGGTTGAAATTTTCTTTCATTTGGAGAATTATTCACATTAGGATTAGATGAGGACGAATTTTCGGTTCTAGATGTTTTAAACGATTTATTAGAAAGCATTTGATTATGATTTCTCAAATTAGGTGATTTATTAGCAGGAAGATTAGCTTTAAATAAAAATGAAATTGTCTCGGAATTAAGCTTTTCCAACATAGATTTGAATAAATTAAATGATTCAAATTTGTAAATTAATAAAGGATCTTTTTGTTCATAGACAGCATTTTGAACAGATTGTTTCAAATTATCCATATTTCTTAAATGTTCTTTCCATGCCTCATCAATTAAAGCCAAAGAAATATTTTTTTCAAATGAATTAATCAAACTATGACATTCAGAACTAAAAGCTTCTTCCAAATTTGTAACTACATTAAGTGTTTTATTACCATCTGTAAATGGAACAACTATATTTTCAAATTTTTTAGAATTATCATTAAAAACATTAGAAATTACTGGAAAAGTAGTCAATGCAATCTTATCAGATTTATTTTTATATTCATTTATACAATTTTCAAAGAGTTTTTCTACAATTTTTTCTTGTGATGAATTTTTAAAAAAATCTTCATTAAAGTTTATATCAATCGCAAAGGTCTTTAAAATATCAATTCTAAAATCGTTAAAGTTTTTTTCAGGTTCATGGTTAGAAACTAATAATTGACAAGTATCATAACACATATTATTAATATCTACAGATAATCTTTCTCCATCAAGAGCATGCTTTCTCCTCTTGTATATAACTTCTCTTTGTGAATTCATAACATCATCATATTCAAGTAATCTTTTTCTAACTCCAAAATTATTTTCTTCAACTTTTCTTTGAGCTCTCTCAATAGATTTTGATATCATAGAATGCTGAATTACTTCACCCTCTTTTAAACCCATACGATCCATAAGTTTCGCAATTCGCTCAGAACCAAATAATCTCATTAATTTATCGTCAAGTGAAACAAAAAACTGAGAAGACCCAACATCTCCTTGACGACCAGATCTTCCTCTTAATTGTCTATCGACTCTTCTTGAATCATGTCTTTCAGTTCCAACTATGGCTAATCCACCTGAATCTTTAGTCTTATCACTTAATTTAATATCCGTACCTCTTCCTGCCATATTGGTTGCAATAGTAACCTTTCCAGACTCTCCAGCCTCCAGAACAATATTAGCTTCATGTTGATGTTTTTTTGCATTTAAAACGTTATGCTTGATACCTCTTATTTTAAGAATTCTAGATAATTTTTCTGAAATATCAACAGAAGTAGTACCTACTAAGACTGATCTTCCAGATTTTGATAAACTAGTCACTTCATCTATTACTGCATTGAACTTTTCTCTCTGAGTCTTATATACTTTATCGTCAAAGTCATTTCTTTTAATTGGCCTATTAGTTGGAATTGCGATTACATCTAATTTATAAATATCCCAAAATTCTCCTGCTTCTGTTTCAGCTGTTCCAGTCATACCNGATAACTTTTTGTACATTCTAAAATAATTTTGTAATGTTATTGTAGCATGAGTTTGCGTTGCGGCTTCCACTTTTACATTTTCTTTTGCCTCAATAGCCTGATGAAGTCCATCTGAATATCTTCTCCCTTCCATTATTCTCCCAGTTTGTTCATCAACTATTTTAACTTTATTATCAATAACAACATAGTCAACTTCTCTTTGGAACAAAGTAAATGCTTTTAAAAGCTGATTCATAGTATGAATTCTTTCACTTTTAATAGCAAAATTTCTCATTAAATTATCTTTTTCTAATTTAATCTCACTTTCATTCTCTTGAGAGGATTCAAGTTTAGCTAACTCCGCACCAACATCAGGAAGTACATAAAAATCATCATCAGAAACATTTTTTGATATTAGATTTATGCCTTTATCAGTTAATTCAATTGAATTTGTCTTTTCATCAATTGTAAAATATAGCTCATCATCAATAATATACATCTCTTTTGATTGATCTTGCATATAAAAATTTTCGGTTTTTTGAAGTAGTGATTTCACTCCCTCTTCACTAAGAAATTTAATCAATGCATTGTTTTTAGGAAGTCCTCTAAATGATCTCAATAACTTCTTACCTGCTAATTCATTATCACCATCATTAAATAATTTTTTTGATTCAGATATCTCAGAAGTAACAAATTTTCTTTGAGCATCAAATAATAAAGCTATTTGAGGCTTTAGCTTATAAAATTCATGTTCATCTCCTTTTGGAACAGGACCAGAAATTATTAATGGTGTTCTTGCATCATCAATTAATACTGAATCAACTTCGTCTACTATAGCATAATTATGTTCTCTTTGCACTAAGTCATGAGGTGACCTTGCCATGTTATCTCTTAAATAATCAAAACCAAATTCATTATTAGTTCCAAATGTTATATCACATCTATATGCGTTTCTTCTTTCTTCAGAATTTGCCTGATATTTATCAATACAATCAACAGATAATCCATGAAATTGGTATATAGGTCCCATCCATTCAGAATCTCTTTTAGCAAGGTAATCATTCACAGTAACTACATGAACTCCATTACCAGTCAAGGCGTTGAGATAAACCGGAAGAGTAGCGACTAGTGTTTTACCCTCTCCAGTTTGCATTTCAGCCACCTTACCTTTATGGAGAACAAGCCCACCAATGAGTTGAACATCATAGTGAATCATATTCCATTTTTGGCTCACTCCAGAAGCCAACCAAGTATTTGACCATATTGAGAAGTCTCCGTCAATTTTTACGTAGTCACATTTTGATGATAATAATCTATCGTAATCTCTGGCTTTTACCTTTAAATATCCATTATTGACTAATCTTAAAGAAGTTTCTTTTATTAATGCAAAGGCCTTGGGTAAAATTTTTTGTAATTCTGATTCTTTTTTATCTAAAGATTTTTTGTTTAAGTTATCAATATCCTTATAGTGAGACTCTTTTAACAAAGAATCATTGGTATCATTGATTTTAGTTTTTAAAATTGATATTTGCTCAATTTCATCTTTACAAGAGTTTTTAATTTGATCTTTAAATTGGAAAGTAATCTCTCTTAATTCATCATCAGAAAGATTTCTTAACTCTTCTGAAAATTTATTTACTTTTTCAACTATTGGAGATAATTCCTTCAAATCTCTTGCAGACTTACTTCCAAATATTGAGCTCAAAAAATTTTTTACAATACTCATTATTAAATAATAAACTGTTTAAATTTAATTAATATTTGATAAAAAAAAAGCTAAAAAATGGTAAGAAATTTAATGGTTCTAAAAGTTATAATTAATACTCCTCTTCATTCCATAAAAAATCTTCTTCAGTAGGATAATCAGGCCAAATTTCCTCGATAGATTCATATGTATCTCCCTCATCTTCAATAGATTGTAAATTTTCTACAACTTCTAAAGGTGCTCCAGTTCTAATAGAATAATCAATTAATTCATCTTTAGTTGCTGGCCAAGGAGCATCACTCAAATATGATGCTAATTCTAAAGTCCAATACATAATTCTAACTTTTAAATTTTTTGCAAATATAATTTAATTAATTACATATGCAAATGAATTTGATAAACTGGTTAAATTTTCTTTCTTCCTTTCCATTTTATTTCAATAATATCTAGTTTTTTTGATAAAAATCTAGATAAGATGAAAAAATAATCTGATAAACGATTTAGATAAATAATTAATTTTAGATCTATTTCTTCATCTTTTGATAACTCAACACAAATTCTTTCAGTTCTCCTTGTAATAGTTCTACAAACTTGACAATACGAAACAATTACATTACCTCCTGGTATTAAAAAATTTTTTAATCTAGGTAACTCTTTTTCCATTTCATCAATCAATTTTTCAATATCAGTTATATCACTTTCTTCAATACTATCTAATTTGTTATTATTAATGTCTGAAGCTAAAATTGAACCTAAAACAAATAAATTATTCTGAATAAGTAATAGATCTTTAGATATTAACTCATCATTAATTGAATCTTTTAACAATCCAATAAAAGAATTTAGTTCATCGACAGTACCATAAGCCTTAATTCTTGAATTTGACTTTGAAACTCTCTTTCCACTAAATAAAGATGTCTCACCAGAATCTCCTGTTTTTGTATAAATTTTCATAATTTAACTTTTAATATTTTTTTATTTTTCAAATCAGATATTATTTTCCCATCTTTTAATTTTAAAATCCTATGTGAATGATTTGCAACATCTTCTTCATGAGTAACTAAAATAATAGTATTACCCATTTTATGAATTGAATCAAAAAGTTTTAAAATTTCAATAGATGTAATNGAATCTAAATTACCTGTTGGTTCATCTGCTAAAATTATTGAAGGATTATTAACTAAGGCTCTAGCGATAGCAACTCTCTGTCTTTGACCACCTGACAATTGATTGGGTTTATGAGATATTCTATCAGATAAGCCAACTTTAAATAATGCTTCTGAAGCTTTCAACATTCTTTCCTTAAAACTAAATCCAGCGTAAATTAGAGGTAATGCAACATTTTCAATAGAATTCAATCTTGGAAGTAAATTGAAAGTTTGAAAAATAAAGCCAATTTTATTATTTCTAATCTCAGCAAGATTATTATCAGGTAATTTACTTACATCAATACCATTTAAAAAATAAGATCCACAAGTAGGACTGTCCAAACAACCTAGAATATTCATCAAAGTTGATTTACCACTACCCGATGCACCCATCAAAGATAAATATTCATTTTTATAGACCTTCAAACTGACATCATTCAATGCATTAATAGTTTCTGATCCAACCTTAAATATTTTTTTTAATTTATTTATTTCAATAATTTCATTCATACAACTTCTATCTGTAACGAAAATAAAATTTATTTCTTGAAGCATTAATGTTTACAAGAATCCCAAAATCATAAAGATCAATTGAAATTTTAAACTTTGGTAAATAACTAATATTATTCCAAATGTATTTACTTTTTTTATCTTTATGAGGTTTGTAAATTATTACAAATTTATAATTAATTATTGTTTTTATATCAATATTTCCTATGTCAAAAATAAATGCTAATTCTGGAAGTATATTTTTTTTAATTTTAATGTTATTTTTCTCTAAAACTTCTAACTGAGCATCGGAAAATAAATCTATATTTTTAATAGATATATTTCCTTTATATACAGCCGATCCAACAGTTAATAAATAAAAAAAATCATTACAATCAATATAAACTGATTTCACTTTAAAATAATTGACACTCTTAAAAAGAAAAGTTATTTCCCTATGATTTTTTTTAATAAAAAGTTCCTTATTTTTTTTTTTAAAATTTTCCAACAAGAGAAAATCACCATTAGAATTTACAACAGTATCATGAAAATTGAAAACAAATGGAGAATGAATATTTAAAATATTTATTTTGTAAAGAAAATTATAAACGTATATTTTAATCCAGTGAAAAATTAATTTAATTTTAAAAATCATTAAAAATAAGATCTAGAAGTTAAATAATTATCATAATAATCCTTTATACCTTCTCTTAGCGGTAAAAAATCATACTTAAATCCTATAGATCTTAATTTTTTTTGATTAGACTTTGTAAAATATTGATATTTTTCCCTGATTGACATGGGAATATCTATATAATTAAACTTTGGAATAATTTTACAATTTTCGAAAATAATATTTGCAAGATAATTAAATGAGTAAGTCTCTCCAGACCCAACATTATAGATTCCAGAATTTTTTCTATTGAATAAGAAAAAAACTAAAACTTCAATAACATCTTTAACATATATAAAATCTCTTTTTTGTTCACCATCATTATAATTACTTTTATGAGATTTAAATAAATTGACCGATTGATTTGAAGTGATTTGATCAAATAAATTTAAAACCATCGATCGCATAGGACCTTTATGATACTCATTAGGACCATAAACATTAAAGAATCTTAGACCAGCCCAAAAATATGGTTGTTTTTTTTGAGACAAACACCATAAATCAAATTTTAACTTTGATTGAGCATATAAATTTAGAGGTTTATAATAGTCTATATTTTTGTCATAATCATCAAAGTTAAACTCTCCACTTCCATATACAGATGCAGAGGAAGCGTATAAAAATGGAATTCCAAATTTGACACAGGAATTCCAAATTTTTATACTGTACTGAAAATTCAATTCATTTAAAATCTCAATATTAGTTTCAAGAGTATTTGTTCTAGCTCCAAGGTGAAATATAAATTGTATAAATTTCTCATTTTTATTCAACCAATAAAAAAAATCGTTTCTGTTAATTTTTTTTGAAAAAATATTGTTATTNTAATTTTTTTCTTTCTTATCATTATCAAAATTATCAACAAGGACGATATCTTTAAAGTTTAAATAATTTAATTTTGATAACAAACATGAGCCAATAAATCCTGAGGATCCAGTAATTACTATCATTTTTTATTATTAATATTTAAGTTAACAAATTTATTATTTTAATATATTTATCAAAGAGAATTATTTTTTGATTTAAGTTAAATAAATTTTGAGTTTAAGATTTATATTTTTTTTCAATTTTATATTTAATATTGACCAACGTCTCAAATAACAATTAATATTATTAAAATTATAATTATTTAATTGGATAAATACATACTGTCATATTAATAAATTTGGGATTAAAATAGTTATCTTTACAAAAAAAATATATGTTATATCTTACACGAAGAGAAAGATTTTGTGCAGCTCATAGGCTTTATAGAAGCGAATGGGATGATAAAAAGAATTATGAAGAGTTTGGACCTTGTTCAAATAAAAACTGGCATGGCCATAATTTTATACTTTATGTGACTATAAAAGGTAAAATTAACCCCTCAACTGGTTTTGTAGTTAACCTCAAAAAGCTAAGTCCAATTATCAAAAGAAAAGTCGTAGACAAAATTGATCATAAAAATTTAAATTTAGAAGTTGACTTTATGAAAGATAAAATACCCTCTACTGAAGTTCTAGCCGTAGAAATTTGGAATCAATTATTTGATGAAGTTTTAAATATTGGAGCTAAACTTCATTGTATTAAAATTATCGAAACTGAAAATAATTTTGTAGAATATTATGGCAATGAAAATGAATAAGGAAAAATTACAAATAAAAAATAATATTATTGAACAACTATCCTCAAATTACAAAGAGATAATTGAACTAACTGGAGAAGATTCATCAAGAGAAGGTCTAATTAAGACTCCACTAAGAGCATCTAAAGCAATTCAATTTTTGACAAATGGATACAATTTAAATCCATCAGAAATTTTAAATTCTGCTATTTTTAATGAAAAATATGATGAAATGGTCTTAGTCAAAGATATTGAAGTATATTCACTATGTGAGCACCACCTTCTTCCTTTTTTTGGTAAATGTCATGTCGCTTATATCCCAAATGGGAAAGTAGTTGGTCTAAGTAAAATTCCAAGATTAATTGATGCTTTTGCTAGAAGGTTACAAGTTCAAGAAAGATTAACTTCACAAATAAGAGATTGTATTGATTTCACTTTGAAACCTCAAGGAGTCGCAGTTTGCATTGATGCAAAACATCTCTGTATGCAAATGAGAGGTGTAGAAAAACAAAATTCCAGTACAACTACCTCTGCTTTCTCTGGATGTTTCATTGATAACGATAAATCAAGAAATGAATTTTTAAACCTAATTAAATAATTTAATCTATATGAAGGCATTTATTTTTCCTGGACAGGGGTCACAGTATCCAGGAATGGGTAAAGAATTAAATAATTTTAGTGAAGGTAAGAAAATGTTTAATCTCGCTAATGAAATTTTAAATTTCTCCATATCNAAGACTATGTTTGAGGGAAGCGAATCTGAACTTAAACAAACCAAAATTACTCAACCTTCAATTTTTTTACATTCAGTAATTTTAGCCAGAATACTAGATACAAAATTCAATCCCGATTTTGTTGCAGGTCACTCTCTTGGTGAAATTTCTGCTATTACTGCCTCAGGTNCGATTTCTTTTGAAGATGGTCTAAGACTGGTTTATAAAAGAGCCATTGCTATGCAAAAAGCTTGTGAAAATAATAAATCTTCTATGTCAGCTGTATTGGGGTTGAATGACAAAATTGTAGAAGAAACCTGCAGAAATATTAAAGATATTGTCGTACCTGCAAATTATAATTGCCCTGGACAGATAGTAATATCAGGATCAACTAATGGAATAAACTTAGCATCGGATCAATTATTAAAAAAAGGAGCAAGAAAAGTAATTGAACTTCAAGTTAGTGGAGCTTTCCATTCACCACTAATGGAAGAAGCAAAAAATGAGCTAATTAGTCAAATAGAAAAAACAAAATTCTCAAAACCAATATGCCCAGTATATCAAAATTTTAATGCAAAACCGACCTCTGATCCGCATTTAATTAAAAAAAATTTAATTAATCAGTTAACTAAACCTGTCTTATGGCATCAAATAATTTTAAATTTGATTGAGCAAAAAGTTAGTGAATTTGTAGAAGTAGGACCTGGAAGAACCCTACAAGGATTAATTAAGAAAATTAATAGAGAGATTACAACAAAATCTGCGGAAATTTAGTCATAAAAGTTCCAAATTACACTCAACCTTAAATTAGGTCTTATCATTGGATAATTTGATAAAATAAATTGATTCCCTAGTAAATGATAAGTAATGTTTTCATAAATCAGATACATTTTTAATGTCTTAACTTTAATATTTAAATAAATATCTGTACGAAGTGAACTTGCTGTATTTATATTTTGATTAAAATAAAATTCACCAATTATTGGACTATATTCAAAACCATTAAATTCTCCTCTAAAAGTTGTATTAATTCCAATTTGAGACTCAGTATTTTTATTAAATATTAAACCATGCCAATAGATATTACTGTTTAACATTAAATTTGGATAGCTTAAAAATTTTCTGTTAGAATATTGATAAATAATTTTATTTAAAAAATGAAAATTATTTTTTTTTAAACTTATCTCAAGGGTATTTTGTAATACATTTATTTTATTTTTAAATGTATTTGGAACTGCATGAGAATCTAAAAAAACAAAATTACTTAATTTGTAAAAATTAGATTGAAAATTTAAGTTTTTTGTTTTTAGTCCAAATTTTAAAAATTTATTCGTTACTAATCTATCAAAAATATCAAAATTTGAAGTGTATAGATTAAAATTTAAATTTGGTAATAATTTACTAATTCCAATATTTAAATAACTTTTAAATGACAAAAAATCAAAATTTTGAAAAAAATTTGTTTGGTATTGATAATCGTAATTGAATAATCTACTCAAACTAAAATCAAACTGATTATTAAATCTTAACGAAATATANTGAAATTTTGTAACTAAGTTATTAATTCTGTCCTCATTAAATTGAAAAAGTTGATGAGACATGGATATTTTAATTTTATTTTTTTTATTTATTTTAATAAAATCCAATCTATGAGTAAAATTTTTATTCAATATAACAGCATTATTAATTGAGTCCAATCTCATTGGGTAAAAAAGAGTATCTTCTTCAAGATTATTTAATATTATAGAATCACTAGTTAGACTTATTTCATAATCTATAAATTTACTTTTAGAAAATTTAAATTTATTATTTATTTGAACTTTATTTTGTTTTTGATTAAATATTATATAGTTATATTTTGTTGGAAATAACTCCCAGTTTTCACTTGAACTAGACAAGAAGTTTTGGGAATTACTGAGTCCACCATTTAAATTTAAATTTAAATTGGAAGATTGAATCTTAATCTCAATAGAATAGGGAAAATTAGGATGAAATAAATTGAAATTTAATCCAAAATTTCTATTTCTGTTTAAATTATTTAATAAATATCCAAAAGAAACTAATCTATCATAGTCAAATGCTAATGAACCATATCTGTGTCTCTTTACATGAATAATTTTTAATCTTTGTCCCTCATTATATGCTTGTGAATATGATATTTTACTAAATGGGAAATTTAGATAATAGTTATTATGTTCATAGTAATTTAACCTATTAATTCTAAAAATACTATTCAAATATATTTGTGAATCTGGTTTAAATAAGAAGTTAAATTTTGGGGAACCAAAATTATTTATAAAAGAGGACTCAAAATTATTATAACCTATCAAATATGACTCATCAATTCTATTAAATTCATTTTGTAGAGCTTGAAATCTAGTAGAGTCATTAATTAAATTTGGAAAATCATTAAATTGATTTTGGCATTTAATTTGATCATTTAATACAATATTTGAGAAAATCAAAAATGTAAAAAAAATTAAAGAATTTTTCATTTACAAAATCTCAAAATTGAATTATTTATTTTTCATTAAATCTGCATAATATTTGAAAAACCAAGGTATAGTCTCTAAACCCTTAAAAAAATTAAAAAGTCCAAAATGTTCATTTGGAGAATGAATAGCATCAGAATCTAGTCCAAAACCTAATAATATTGATTTTATATTTAGTTGTTTTTCAAATAAGGCAACAATTGGAATACTTCCCCCAGTTCTGAGAGGAATAGGATCAATTCCAAAAGTCTTTTTAATAGCCAAACTTGCAGCAATATATCCTTTGTCATCTGTTGGGGATATATAAGGCATACCACCATGGTGTTCTTTTACATTTACTTTTACTGATTTTGGGGCTATTGATTTGAAGTAATTTGAAAATATTTGAGTAATTTTTTTGTGCTCTTGGTTGGGAACTAATCTCATTGAAATTTTAGCATAAGCTTTGGAAGGAATAACAGTCTTTGCTCCTTCTCCTGTATAGCCTCCCCAAATTCCATTAACATCTAAAGTTGGTCTTACAGAGTTTCTTTCAAGAGTTGTGAATCCACTCTCACCTTCAATTTCCTCAATATCTAAATGAGATTTATACTCATTAATATCAAATGGGATTTTCATAATTTCTTTTCTTTCAGTATCTGAAAGTTCAATTACATCATCATAAAATCCAGGAATTTTAATTTTTTTATTTTCGTCATGTAAAGAAGATATCATATTTGATAAAATATTTATTGGATTAGCTACTGCTCCTCCATATATACCTGAATGTAAATCTCTATTAGGACCAGTTACTTCAACTTCAACATAGCTCAACCCCCTTAAACCAATTGTTACAGTAGGTATATCATTCGATAAAATTCCTGTATCTGATATTAAAATTTTATCAGCTTTAAGTTTTGACTTATTATTAAAAACAAATTCCTCTAAAGAATTTGAACCAACTTCTTCCTCTCCTTCAATCATGAATTTAACATTGCAAGGAAGATTATTTGTTTTTAACATATACTCAAATGCTTTTAACTGCATAAATAATTGGCCTTTATCATCGCAAGCACCCCTAGCAAAAATAGCACCATTGGGATGAAGTTTTGTTTTTTTTATTACAGGATCAAATGGATCAGAATCCCATAAATTAAGTGGATCTGGTGGTTGTACATCATAATGACCATAAACTAATACAGTTGGTAACTTTTTATCAATAATTTTATCCGCATAAATAATTGGATACCCTGGAGTTGGACATATTTCAATATTTTCGGCACCAGCTTGAGACAAAATTTTTGATATTAATTCAGCTGTCTTTAACACTTGATTTTTATATTTTGGATCAGCTGAAATTGATTTTAATTTTAATAGATCAAATAATTCATTAATTATAATTTTATTATTTTTTTCAATGTAATCTTTTAAATCTTTCATATTATTTAATTTTTATTAAAAAATGATTTTATTTTATCAGAAATATAGTTTGCTGTTTTTAAATCCATTTCTGAATGAATAGGAAGGGACAAAACTTTTTGACAAATATCAATTGTATTTTCCATAAATTTAACTGATTTAATCCTGTATGGAAAATAACTATGAATGGGTTTTGGATAATAAATTTTAGTGCTTATACCCTTAGATTTGAGAAAATTAATTAAGCTATCTCTGTGTAATTTATTTTTTACTTTTATAGTATATTGATTAAATATATGAGTAGATTGCTTAAATCTTACTGGGGTGGAGATTTCATCACAAGATACTAGAAGCTTATCATAACAGTTAGCAATATTTAATCTATGTAAATTATAATTATCAAGATATTTTAATTTCACATTAAGAATTGCTGCTTGAAGTGCATCTAATCTCGAATTTACTCCCAGATATTCATAATTATAAGAAGATATTGAACCATGATTAGATATACATTTGATTTTTCTTGCTAAATCTCTATTATTAGTCATTATTGCGCCTCCATCTCCATAGGCTCCTAGATTCTTNGATGGATAGAAAGAGGTAGTACCTATATCTCCAATTGTGCCAGAAAATAATTTTTTTTCCATTTTTTAGAGTATATGATGCACCTAAAGATTGAGCTGAGTCCTCAATTACATACAAATTATTATCTTTTGCAAAAGACAACACATCATCCATATTTGCACATTGACCAAATAAATGAACAGGAATAATTGCTCTAGTTTTCTCTGATATTAATTTTCTAGCACAATTAACATCTAAGTTAAATGTATCTTTATCAATATCAACTAAAACAATTTTCAAATTCAATAATTTAATTACTTCAGCAGTAGAGATGAAAGTAAAATTTGGACACATAACTTCATCGCCTTTTTTTAAGTCTAGTGACATCAAGGAAATTTGTAAAGCATCAGTTCCATTTGCACACGGAATTACATAATCAACTTTTAAATAATCAGTTAAACTTTTCGAAAATTCTTCTACGTAAGGACCATTAATAAAATTTGTAGATTTAACAACTTTACTAATTGCTTGATCAATTTCATTATTAATTTTTTTATATTGACCTTTAAGGTCAACCATTTGTATATTTTTCATATGTAATACAAAATTAACATTTGAAATTTAAAAATTCTAATTATAGTTTATCCTTTATACATCAAATAATTTATATATTGTAAAAATATAATTAAAATGAATAAAAAGCTTTTAATTTTTTTATTACTTTCTATACCAAAACTTTTAATTTCCCAAAATGATGAGAAGTTAAAAATTTCTATGTTGAATTTTAATTTCAGTTATCACTTACCTGGAGGAGATTTATCAAAAAGATTTGGACCAAGTTCCATGATAGGTTTTGGATTTCAAAAAAAAAATAAAAATAACTTTCTATATGGATTAAATATTGAAGCAATTGCAGGATCTAATGTAAGAGAAAATGATATTTTGAATATTATAACTGCTGATTCTCTTGATATTATAGATATAAATGGAAATACTGCTACGGTAAGATTTTGGCAAAGAGGATTAAATTCATCTTTATTTATTGGTAAAGTTTTAGCTCTATCAGATAAAAATATCAATTCTGGGATTTTTATTAAAACAAGTTTTGGTTTTATGTATCATAAAATAAGAATCGAAGATATTGGTAATTTAGCTCCTCAATTAAATTCTGAATTGATGAAAGGTTATGACAAACTTTGTATGGGATTGAGTATTGGTGAGATGATAGGTTATATTTATTTTTCAAAAGACAAACGGAAAAATTTCTTTATAGGATTAGAATCAATTCAAGGATTTACAAATGACGTGAGAAGATATGATTACAACAAAAAAAAGTCGTATATAGATGATAGAATAGATATTTTAACGGGAATTAAATTTGGATGGATTTTTTTAATTGATAGAAAAAATAATAACGATAAATACTACTATTACTGATGATATTTGCATACAATTTATTAATAATTTTTTATGGTTGCATACTAAATTTTATTTCATTTAAAAATAAAAAAGTAAAATTAATGATTGATGGTAGAAAAAATTGTTTTAAATATTTAAATGAACATATTAGTTCTATAGACAAAATTATATGGATTCATTGTTCTTCAATGGGAGAATTCGAACAAGCAAGACCCCTAATTAGTAAACTAAAATCAAAATTAACATCACATAAAATTTTAGTAACATTCTACTCATCCTCTGGTTATGAAGCTTATAAAAATTATGAACTTATTGATTTTAAGTGTTATCTTCCTCTCGATACAAAACATAATGCTAAACAATTTGTTAAAATAGTTAGACCAGAATTAACTTTTTTTATAAAATATGATTTCTGGCCCAATTATTTATTAGAATTACAAAATCAAAATTTAAATCATTATATAATTTCTGCAATTTTTAGAAACAATCAGTTCTTTATGAAAAAAAGCGGACGATGGATGTTACAAATACTAAAAAAAGTTAGTCATTTTTTTGTTCAAAATGAAGATTCAAAATATTTACTATTAACAAAAAATATAAATAAAGTAACTAATGNAGGAGATACAAGATTCGATAGAGTCCTAGATATCATAAAAAAATCTGAGTCAAATCCTATTATTAAGGAATTTAAAGATGTTAAACCTTTATTTATTGGAGGCAGCACATGGAATAAAGGTGAAGAAATGATTTTCGAATTTATTAATCATTATAAAAATAAATTCAAATACATAATTGCTCCACACGAAATAAATTATAAAAGACTCAGTGAAATTGAAGCAAAATTAAATGTAAAATCAATTCGTTATTCGCATATTAAAAAGCAAAAATTAAAAAATTTTGATGTTATTCTAATTGATAAAATTGGTCTTTTAAGCTCAATCTACAAATATGGAGATATTTCTTACATAGGTGGAGGTTTTGGAAAAGGGATTCACAATACTTTAGAAGCTGCTTGTTTTGGGATGCCAATATTTATTGGTCCAAATAACTCAAGATTTCAAGAGGCTAAAGATTTAAAGAAAATTGGAGTAGCAATAGAAATTAAATCATGTCAAAAAATGATTGCATTTTGCGATTATTTACTAACAAAGTCTGGTGAATGGGAAAAAATTAAAAATAAAAGTTCAAATTATGTTAAAGATAAAACTGGAGCGACCGAAAAAATTATTTCTAAATTATTTGGAAACACTTATCTAATCAGTAAAATATGATCTTCCTTATTGATTGTGAAATTATTAAATCCAATAATTTTATATCTTATTACATATAAACCCTGGATACATTTTTTACCTGTATTTATATCATTACCATCCCATTCAAAATTTAAATCTTCACTAAAGTATACTTCGTTACCCCACCTATCATAAACGGATATTTTTAATTCTTTCGCAAAATTACCATTGAAGCTAAAATTATCATTTAATCCATCTGAGTTTGGAGAAAAAGCTGTCGGAAAATATTCTTTAACTTCAGGTGTAAAACAAAGAGTATTTGAATAACTTGTATTATTTTCATTAAAAAGACTTATTGCTTTGATCCTGTAGCAATAGCTGGAATCGATATTCTTATTCAAATCAGAATCTATATATCTCATTTCAATATTATTGTTAGGAGCATTAATTTCAATAATATTTTCAAATATATTTGATTGTTGATTTAAAACCTCAACTATATATTTTGAAACACCTCCATTCCATTGCTTATACTGATTCCATCTTAAATCGTAATTACTCAAAGTCTGAACACCTTTTAAAACAATATTTTGTCCATAAAAGCTATCAGGGCCAATATTACCACAATTATCTGAATAATTAACTCTATACTTATAGATTCTGTTTGATATACCAACATCATAATCATCAAAATTATATCCATAAACGATAGAATAATCTTCAATCCAACCAAAATAATCATCCCATCTGTCAATGTTATATTGAAATCCTGATCCAATAAATGTAACTGGCCAAGAGGTTCTAATATATTCGTTTTCAAGAACTGTAGTTGTTAAATATATTGGATTACTGAAATTAATATATTGAGGTATAGTAGTTGATTTATTTGACCTAGATTTAAATACCCCATTAGAATGATTAGCTTCAACATAGTAGGTGTAAGGAATATTACATAAAAAGCTATCTTTGAAAACATTGGAATTATTAAATTGTGAAGCGTAATATTCATAATCCCCTCCATCAATTGATTTATAAATATCGTATGAGGTAATAGAATCCCATCCTATGTAAGGAGTCCATTCTAGTAAAATTGTATTATAGTTTGGCGTACTAGTTTCTAATAAAATTGTTGAATGAAAATTTGAGGAATCAGATAAGTTTCCACAACTATCTTCCTGGGTTAGAAAGTAACTATTAACTTTACTTGAAGTGAAGATATAACTGTGAATATAATTATTTAAATTAGAGTCTAATTTAGATTCTAAATTCCAAAAATTAGTATCAAAAGTGTGATAAAGATTTAAAGAATCAAAGTAATTATCATAAATTAATTCATTCCAAAATATATTAACTGATGAATCAGAAACTGTTACATAATCTATTTCAGGAGTTAAAATAACAGTGTCAGAATACATTAGAAAAGAATCAGTATACGTAGAATAACATATAGTATTTGCATTTAATAAAAGTTGTCCTGTAAGAGATAAATCTATGTAAATAGAGTCTTGATTACCTAAAACTGAGTTTGGGTAAAAAATTTCATTTGACGATTGAATATTATATAATTCAGAATCAGTTAAACCATTTCCATAGCTGATTAAAAAATNATCAATGAAAAGTGAAGAATCTTGTATATTAAGATTTACTCCAGCACAATTATAATTGGGATTTAAAGAAAATTTTGGTAGAGGAGAAACTACTTGAATAGTTTCGTTACTAGTATATGAGTCTGAGCAACCATGCTGAGATGTAATACTTAAATTCAACTGACTATTAGAGTAATTAGGAATAAAAAATTCAAAACTATTTTCAGAATATACTGTAGAACTAAAATTTGTCTGACTACCATCATAATTTTCAGATATGACACTCCAATCATATGAAACAATGTAATCATTATTTGTACTGTATGCAGAAAAAACAGCTGGAGCACACTTAACATAGTTTTCATCAAATACATATTCTGCTTGTACTTCATATACATTAACCATTAATTCATCAGATTCAGAACAGCCATTATCATTATTCACAGTTAACTTAACAGGGAAAATACCTGAATTTTGAGCACTAAATAAAGTATTACTACTTGTAAGATTTTCAATATCAAAGAATTCTGATTCCCAATAATAGCTTGTATTACTTCCAATTCCAATAAGCGAGTTCTCAGATAAAGAAAAAGTTTGACCTACACATATAACTGAATCAGACAAAATTTGAGGTAAAACTCCAACCTCTACTGAAATTTCTTGTTCTAATTGACATGTATGATCAAAAAAATCAATATTAACTGTTATTTTAACATTGAAAATATCAGGATTACTCGTAGAAAAAATTAATTCATTAAGATTACTAGAAACTTCGCTAAAATTCGATCCAAACTCTGGAATTATTTCCCAGTCAAATGAAGAAATATTATAATTTACATCAAATTCTGATTGTAGTGAATCTAATAATACTTTGATAGTAATTGCAGTATCTCCTTCATTAAAACAATAATTTTGGTTAGATAAACTTAAACTAATATCTAATTGATCTAACATAATAAAACTATCAATTTCTAAATTATTTGAACAACCTGATTGGTTAGATAAATCTATCTCTAAATTGTATATTCCAACATCAGTTACATAAAAACTTCCATATGGAGATATATTATTTTGATAAAGCTGACCATTATTGTATATATTCCAATTATATATGTAATCAGAATTCAGTTCTTGAATATCAAAAATAGAACTATAATTGACTACATACGGATTGCAATTGCTGAGGAAAAAATCTGATGAATCAATATTTATAACTAAAGAATCTAAAACTAATATATCTGATTTATATTCAGTATTAAAACATCCAAAAATAGAGTCAGTAATCAGAAGATTTGCGGAGTAATATCCTTGTTGATTAAATATTAGATTAGGTTGTAAATCATTTGTAGAATAAAACAGTATATCATCATTATCGTAAAATGACCAAAAAACATCATAACCACTAGAACCTGTAATTACTGAGCTTTCAGAAAAACTTTGAGAAAATGGTAGCTCAAAATCACAAATATTTGTAATCTGATCAATATTTACATCAATTTTTATAACATTTATAAAATCTAATATGGTATCACTATCTTGACAACCAAATTCATTTGTTAAGTTTAAAATTAAATCATATTCACCTCCCTCCTCTATTAAAAAATTTGAAAAGTTATCGTCAGAAAAGTAACTCATTTCGTTACCAATAATTTTCCATTCATATTGATAATTTCCAATAGTTTGTGTCGCATCAAAATCTTGAGGGTTAAATAAATATGGACTACATACATTAATTGTTGAATCTTGGCTAATTAAAATAGCTTCTATACTATCAATAATTATTGCATTAGAAGAATATGAAGATTGTTGACAACTCAGAACTGTATCAGTAATTATTAGTTCAATATCAAAAATACCCTCTTGATTAATTTCAATTGAAGGAGAATTTCCAATTGTAGTTAATAATAATTCATTTTGATTATATATGTTCCAATCAAAGCTAATATTGTTGGTACCATTTATTATTGAATTTTGATTTAAGTTAATATTAACAGGCAAATTTAAATTACAGCTACTGAAATCAACTTGTTCAATGATAGGTAAAATCTCAATAATAGTAATGAAATTTTCAATAAAAATTGAGGTATCACAATCTGAAATATTAGAATATATGTCAATTTGGAGATCAATGTCTCCAGAAATATTTGTAAAATTAAAAAACTCATTTAAATCAAAAACATATTCAGAATTTTCACCTGTAAACTTCGAATTTAAAATCCAATTATCTTCAATTCCAGATAAATAATCATCCAATTTTATTTGGTAATTTTGACATTTTTCACCAATTGAATCTATTAAAATTTGAAATTCTGAAAAATCATCAATATCTATATTTATTTGAGAAGAATTCGAACATAAATTTGAATTATCAGTCAATTCTAATTGTAAATTATAATTACCAGATTGATTAATTTGATAATCAAAAATTTGATCATTTAATGAGATATCTAGTTGATCTGAAACTAATTCCCAATTAAATGATAAAGAATCATAAGAATCGTAATTAACTAGGGAAGATACAGACAAAGAGAATGGTAAGCTACAGTGAGAAAAAGAAATCGTGTCAAAAAATATTTCTGGAGTTGGATTTTGACTTATTTCTATCTGGTTAAATTGAGTTAAGGTATCACTACATTCACCTTGATTTATTAAACTCCACTGATAATTTCCAGAATTATTGTAAGATATACTCACCTCTGAAGAAGATTCAGTTATAATTTCTGCTCCAGGTAAGTACCAAGAATATTGATTGTTATTTTCTGAATTAAAAGTTTGATTATTAATGTGTATTATTTGGTCTTGGCATAAAATTTCGGATTCTTGAAAATTTGAGGAGAAGTCTAATTGTTGAGAAACAGAATAATTAAATTCATTTGTAAATTCCAACATGCAATTATCAATATAAACTATGATATTAATTGTTTCATATCCCAATTCATTTGCAGAAAAAGGTGAAATAATAATATTTTGACTTACTTGGTCAGTTGGTAATATTATATTCGTATTTATTGCAATTGAATCATATTCAAATGGTGAGTTAAATTCGAAAAATATAGGAAAAACTTCATTTAATTCAAGGCATGAACGGTTCGTATATACATTCAAAAAAGAATTTTCATAATTTGGACCATCGATTAATTGAAATGACGATGAAATTGCATTAGTAACACAATTATCTCCATATTCAGCAATTGAATAAATATCATAAAATCCAGGGACATTACTTGAAAAAAAAGAATTTTCAATTATTTGATTTTGAATATAAATATCAATTTCATTGAATTCATTTTGATTTAAAACCTCAACATCTAAAGAAAAATTATTATCACAAATTTCATAAGTATCAGATATATTCAATTGAATTTCTGGAATTTCAAGAATTTCATGAGAAAAAGTTGCCTGACAACTATTTCCATTTGGATAACTAACTATTAATAATAATTCATAAAATCCAGACTGAACATTTACTCCAGAAAAAGAAATATCCGACTTATCAGTATTATTATACTGAATAGGTAGAGACAAATCAGAAATCCATATCCATTCTAATTCAGAATCTTCTGGAAAATCAAATGCATTCAATTGAAAGTTAACAACTGGTAAACAAGTATTTGAACTCTCATCTAATTCGATGTAGCATTGGGAATAAGTTCTAAAAATTGAACTTAATAAAAATAACAATATGAAAAATATATTTTTCATTATTAATAATTAAATTTGGGACCGAAAAATAGTGAATTCCAATTTACTAAACAAAATTACTAAAACTTATAAACATTTTAAATATAAATTCTTTTATCATGTCTATAAAATTAGTACTTTAATAAATCAATATATTAAATATGTAGTGAATTGAACGAATATTTAAATAATCTAAACAAGTCTCAACTTAAATCTGTTGTAGATTCAAACGGACCTAGTATCGTAATTGCTGGCGCAGGCGCTGGAAAAACAAGAGTTTTAACATATAAAATTGTCCATTTAATTTCAAAAGGTGTCAATCCTTTTAATATCCTTGGTTTGACTTTTACCAACAAGGCAGCAAGAGAAATGAAGAATAGAATCGAAAAAATAGTTGGATCGGATGCAAAAAACATTTGGATGGGAACTTTTCATTCAATTTTCGCTAAAATTCTAAGATATGAATCAGAATTGATAGGGTATTCCTCAAATTTTTCAATTTACGATACTGATGATTCAAAATCTCTTTTAAGAAGAATAATTAAAAATTTAAATCTTGATATAGATATATACAAAGTTAACCAGGTTCAATCACGGATCTCCTCATTAAAAAATAATTTGATAACAGTAAATGCTTACAACAATAATTTTGATCTTAAAAAAACAAGATTTAATTTCAAAACGAGAAAAAATTGGGTTGATTTATGAAACTTACAATAAAGAGTGTTTTAAGGCTGATGCAATGGATTTTGATGATCTTTTACTTAAAACTAATGAACTACTCCATAATTACCCTAAGATCCTCCACAAATATCAAATGAAATTTCAACATATTCTGGTTGATGAATATCAAGATACAAATCATGCTCAATATCTTATCATCAAATCGTTAGCCTCATTAAATGAAAATTTATTTGTTGTTGGAGACGATGCCCAGAGTATTTATTCCTTTAGAGGAGCTAACATTGATAATATATTAAATTTTCAAAAAGATTACCCAGATGCTTCCATATTCAAATTGGAACAAAATTACAGATCTACAAAAAATATTGTAAATGCAGCAAATAGTATTATTAAAAATAATAAAAATCAATATTTTAAAAATGTTTGGACAGACAATGAATCTGGAGAAAAAATATTTATAAAAGAAAATTTTAATGATAATGAAGAAGCTATCAATGTTGCAAACTCAATAAATTCTATTAAAGTTCAAGAATTTTCACCTAATTTAGATTTTGCAATCCTCTACAGAACTAATGCTCAATCAAGAAGTATTGAAGAAGCTCTAAATAAACTTAATTTAAAATATAAAATATTTGGTGGATTGTCATTCTANAGTAGAAAAGAAATTAAAGATTTAATGGCTTATTTTAAAATTGTAGTAAATCAAAATGATGAGGAAGCATTGAGAAGAATCATAAATTACCCTAAAAGAGGAATAGGTCTTACTACTTTAAATAAACTTTCAATTCATGCTAACAAAAATCAAAAAACTATTTGGAACATTATTGAAAATATTGAACATGAAAAAATTAATTTAAATTCTAATACTTTAAATAAACTTATAAATTTCTCTGATCAAATTAAAAGTTTTAAATTATTAAGTCAAACAAAAGATGCATTAGAAACGGCGATAATTATTTCTAAAGAATCAGGAGTTTTAAATGAATTAAAAAAAGATATGACTCCTGAGGGTATAAATAGATATGAAAATATTCAAGAACTTATTAACGGTATTAGAAACTTTGTTGAAGAAAATAAAGATGATTTAAATGATAATTCTAAAGTTAATATTAATTCCTACATTGAAGAAATTGCATTGATAACTGATGTAGATAATTTTGATGATGAAGAAAATGATTTCATATCATTAATGACAATTCATCAATCAAAAGGATTAGAATTTGAAAATATTTTCATTGTTGGTCTTGAAGAAAATCTTTTTCCATCGCAAATGTCTATGGCATCAACTTCAGATTTAGAAGAGGAAAGAAGATTATTTTATGTGGCACTCACAAGAGCAAAAAAAAGAATATCAATAAGTTACGCCCTAAATAGATTTCGTTTTGGTAATATAATTTACAGTGAACCAAGCAGATTTTTAAAAGAATTAGACGAACAATTTATTGAATATAAGATCAGATCAGTATCAAATAATAATTTCAATTCAGTTGTCAAATTGAAAAAAAAATTTGAAAAAAATAAATTGAAAAAAATAGTTTTAGAAAAAATAAATTATAACTTTCGGGGCCAACAATTTGAAATTGGAATGAAAATAAAGCATCCGAAATTTGGAATTGGAGTGATATATAATTTGGATGGACAAGGAGTTAATAAAAAAATAAGTGTTAAATTTAGAGAATTTGGAGAAAAAACTCTTTTGGAACAATATTCTAACCTAGAAATTATAAATTAATTATGAAATACAATACTTCTCAACCAAAACTGATTATTCCTGAATACGGCAGAAATATTCAAAAAATGGTAAAATTAATTACTGAAATTAAAGATAGATCAAAGAGAAATCAGCAAGCAAAGTGTATAATACAAGTTATGGGTAACTTAAACCCTCAATTAAGAGATATAANTGATTTCAATCATAAACTTTGGGATCAACTTTTTATAATGTCAAATTTCAAATTAGATGTCGATTCGCCATTTGATATTCCATCAAAAGAAAATTATATGGAAAAGCCAGAGAGAATTAAGTATTCTGATAATTATATTAAGTTTAAACACTATGGAAAAATAGTTCCAAAACTAATTGAAAGGGCAATTAAGACAAGTGACAAGAAACAAAAAGATGAACTTATATTTTACATTGCAAACCATATGAAAAAGTGTTACTTAACTTGGAATAAATCAAGTGTTGACGACGAAGTAATATTTAAACATCTTAAAATTCTTTCAAATAATGAGTTAAAATTGAAAGAGGATACAAAATTATCCAGTTTCAATGACCTTAAAATTCAAAAAAATCATAAGAAAAATAATAGACAAAGAAATCATCATTCGAAAAGAAAATAATTATGGCTTCTTTTAAAATTATAGGCGGTAAAAAACTTAAAGGTGATATTTCTCCTCAAGGAGCCAAAAATGAAGCTTTACAAGTTTTATGCGCAACATTATTAACTAAAGAAGAAGTCAAAATTAGTAATTTACCTGATATAATCGATATAAATAAACTAATTGAGATTCTTGTAAAATTAGGAGTAAAAGTAAAAAAATTAAAAAAAAATTCATTNTCATTTACCGCAGATGATTTAGATCTTAGTTATTTAAATACTAGAGATTTTATCAAAAAATGTAAAGAATTAAGAGGTTCGGTAATGATAATTGGCCCTCTAATATCTAGATTTGGTTCTGCCTTAATGCCCAGACCAGGAGGAGATAAAATTGGAAGAAGAAGACTAGATATTCACTTTAAAGGCATTGAACAACTTGGTGCAAATTTTAAATATGATGATAATAAAAAAATTTATTATGTACATGCAAAAAAATTAATTGGAAAAGATATTTTACTTGATGAAGCCTCGGTAACAGGGACTGCAAACTTAATCATGAGTGCTTGTTTAGCAAATGGAATTACACAAATATATAATGCTGCGTGTGAACCTTATATTCAACAACTATGTAAAATGATTAATGTAATGGGAGGAAAAATTTCTGGAATTGGATCAAACTTACTTAAAATTGATGGAGTCAAAAAACTTAGTGGATGCTCTCACCGAATACTTCCAGACATGATTGAAATAGGTTCTTGGATTGGACTAGCTGCTATGACAAATTCAGAAATTAAAATCAAAAATGTGTCTATTGAAAATTTGGGATTAATTCCTAGAACTTTTGAAAAAATTGGAATTAAAATAATCTATGAGAATGATGATATTATTATTCCATCACAAAAAAATTATGAAATTGAAAGTTTTATTGATGGTTCAATAATGACAATCTCTGATTCTCCATGGCCTGGATTTACCCCAGATTTGTTAAGTATAATTTTAGTAATTGCAACCCAAGCTAAAGGTTCTGTATTAATTCATCAAAAAATGTTTGAGAGTAGGTTATTTTTTACTGACAAATTAATAGATATGGGAGCTAAAATAATACTTTGTGATCCACATAGAGCCACAGTTATTGGTTTAAATAAAGTTAGTAAGCTTAAATCTACAACTATGACATCACCTGACATTAGAGCTGGAATAGCACTCCTAATTGCTGCACTTTCAGCTGATGGTGAAAGTGTAATTCATAATATTGAACAAATTGACAGAGGCTATGAAAGAATTGAAGAAAGACTAATTAAAATTGGAGCTAATATTAAAAGAATAAACTAAAATGAAAAAACTATTTACATTTTTATTGTTAATTACATTGATTATTACACTGATAAATTTTCAATACATAAGTAAGATTAAAATTGGAGATAAAGCTCCAAACTTTACGTTTACTAATTTAAAAGATAAAACATTTCAATTAAATGATTTTAAAGGTAAAATAGTTTTATTGGATTTCTGGGCTTCTTGGTGTGGTCCATGTAGAAAAGATAACCCAAATATAGTTGCAGTATACGAAATGTTTAAAAATGCTAAATTTAAAGATGCCTCATCTTTTGAGGTTATTAGTATTTCTCTAGATGGTCTTGAGGACAGATATGGAAGACCAAAACAGCAAAACCCAAAAGAAGATTGGATCAAAGCAATTAAAAAAGATAATTTGTATTGGGAGTATCATGGTAGTAATCTTAAAGGTTGGAATTCAGAAATTTCAAAAAAGTATGACATCCATTCAATTCCTTCTAATTTTCTTATAAATGAAAATGGTATTGTTATTGGTAAAAATTTAAAAGGACCAGCCTTATATTCATCGATTAAAAAACTTANAGAGGATTAAAAGATTGACAATATGTCATAATTTTATTTTTGGCAACAAATTTGATGAATTAATTTAAAAAAACAATATGGTAAAAAATAAGGAAAATAAAGTATCTAAGAATTCTAAAGAAAATCCAAATACAAATCAAACTAAATTAAAATCTAAAGTAAATGACTTAGAGCTGGAAATTGAGGAGTTAAAGAATAAACACCTTAGATTATTTGCTGAATTTGAAAATTATAAAAAAAGGACATCAAGAGAAAGAATTGATTTATATAAGAATGCAGGAATTGAATTTTTTGAAAGTATTTTAACTGTATTAGATGATTTTGACAGAGCTATAAAACATGAAAAATCTGAAAAAAATGGTCTTAAATTAATTTACTCTAAAATGAAGAATATTTTTGAACAAAAAGGTTTAAAAGAAATGGAAAGTTCAGTAAATAAAGATTTTAATACCGATTTTCATGAAGCAATAACTCAAATTAATGCTCCGAATAAAAAATTAATAGGAAAAATAATTGAAGAAACTGAAAAAGGCTATCTATTAAATGATAAAGTTATCAGATATGCAAAAGTTGTCGTTGGAAAATAAAAACAAATATGTCAAAGAGAGATTATTATGAAATTTTAGGGGTTTCAAAAAATGTAAATGATAAAGAACTAAAAAAGGCTTATAGAAAATTAGCAATTAAATATCATCCTGATAAAAATCCTAATGATAAAAATGCTGAACAAAAATTTAAAGAAGCTGCTGAGGCATATGAAGTATTGAGTAATCCAAAAAAGAGATCAACATATGATCAATTTGGTCATGATGGTCTAAATGGTCAAGGGTTTGGAGGTGGATTTGGTGGTATGAATATGGATGACATATTTAGTCAATTTGGAGATATCTTTGGCTCAGCATTTGGAGGAAGTTTTGGAAGTTCTAGTTCAAAGGGGAGACGTAAAGGATCTAATTTGAGAGTTAGAGTAAAGCTTTCACTAGAAGAAATTGCAAATGGAGTGAGTAAAAAAATAAAGGTACGAAGATTAGTAGTAGCCGAAGGTGTTACTTATAGAAATTGTTCAAATTGTAATGGTAGTGGTAAAATTGTTCAGATAATCAATACACCATTAGGAAGAATGCAAACATCTTCAACTTGTCCAGCTTGCGGTGGTCTGGGTAAAATTATTGATAAAAAACCCAGTGGAGCAGACAAAAATGGAATGGTTAGTAAAGAAGAAACTGTTGAACTCAAGATACCAGCTGGAGTTGAGGATGGAATGCAATTAGCACTAACAGGTAAAGGAAATTATGCTCCCATGAATGGAATATCTGGAGATTTAATTATATTAATTGAAGAAGCAGCTCATAAATACTTAAAAAGAGATGGTAATAATTTACATTATGATTTATTTATTAGTATTTCAGATGCAGTACTTGGTTGTAATCCTGAAATTGATACTCTAAATTCGAAAGTAAAAATAAAACTTTCACCAGGAATTCAATCAGGAAAAATATTAAGGCTAAAAGGAAAGGGAATGCCTAGCATAGAGGAATATTCTAAGGGTGATCTTTTAATTCATGTAAATGTATGGACTCCTCAAAGTCTAGATAAAGAAGAAATAAAGTTTTTTGAAAATTCTCGAAAAAAAGATAATTTTAAACCTAAACCTGAAGCTTCCAATAAGACTTTTTTTGATAAGGTTAAAGAAATGTTCAAATAATCAATAGTCCTTTATTATGAATAAAATTGGAATTATTGATTTAGGGACAAATACATTCAATTTAATAGTTGCAAATAAAAGTGTGAATAAATTAGATATAATTTTCAAAAAAAAAATCCCTGTAAAACTTGGTGAAGGTGGAATAAGTAAAGGTGTGATATCAAAAAAAGCTTATGCCAGAGGGTTAGATGCACTATCTAAATTTAAAAAAGAAATTACAAACTTCAAACTAGATAGGGTTGTTGGAGTTGGTACATCAGCAATTAGATCTGCTGCTAATGGTCAAGAATTTCTAAATGAAATATTTAAAAAATTTCATTTAGAAATTGATATAATTTCAGGAGATAAAGAAGCTGAATTGATTTATTTTGGTGTAAAAAATGCGATTCATCTAAAAAAACAACCAATACTAATAGTAGATATAGGGGGCGGAAGTACTGAATTTATTATTGGAAACGATACAGAAATTTTTTGGAAAAAAAGTTATCAAATTGGATGTGCCAGATTACTTGAAAAATTTAATCCCTCTGATCCAATTAGTATAAATGAGATAATGAACATTGAAAAATTTTTTAAAACTGAATTAGATAATTTGATAGTCCAAACCCAGAATTTTGAAATTACAGATTTAATCGGCTGTTCAGGTTCATTTGAATCACTTCATAAAATGTTAAATTATAACAATATTGAAAAAAATAACTTAAATAAAGGTATAAGTTTTTTTGAATTAGATATTTCAGGTTACAATCAAATTCAAAAAATGATAATTGAATCAAAGTCAATTGACAGAAAAAAAATTAAAGGCTTAATTCCTATGAGATCTGAAATGATAGTTATGTCAGTAATAATTATAAATTTTATTTTGAAAAATATAGGAATTCATAATATAAAATACTCTAAATTCTCACTAAAAGAAGGACTTTTAGATAGAATTTTAAATAACAATTATAAATAACATATTAATAAGTATGATACCAAAATTTTTAGTTGGAGACAATAGTGCAATGGAAGACTCTGTTTTTATCATTCACACTCAATCTCCAAAATTTATATTAGATATTGATTCAGAAAATATTCACTGGTTAGAAAATTTTGATAAAATTAATTTGAACTTCAAAGGCGAAAATCTAAAAAAATACACAAAAGACCTTATTGATCAAGCAAAAAAATTTTACGATAAAGAATTAGAATATTATGAAAAATATGATTAAATCTTAAAATTGTATATTTTAAATAACATTTTACAGATTAAAAATAATTATTCTGGATTATAGCAAAAAATCTTGNTTATATCAATATTATTTATAAATTTGTTTAACTATTCTCAATAAAAGCTCCTTCAAACAACTCTTATATTTAATTTATAAATCCTTTTATAAAAATTAACTACAAAACTTTATTATGTATGATATTTTAGAATTAAAAACTAAATTGCTTCCTGAACTTCAAGAAATAGCAAAAAAACTAAATGTAAATAAATATAGAACCTTAAAAAAGATAGATTTAATTTATCAAATTCTAGATTTACAGGCCGTAAAACCAAAAGAAAAAAATAATTTAGTGAAAAAAACAAAACAATTATCTTTAAAAAATAATTCCAATTTTAAAGACTCAGATCAAAAAAATTACAAGAAACATACTAATCAAAAAAATGATTCTTACATGAAAGATGATCAAAAAAGATTTAACTTTAATGAGAATAATTCTATTAAAGGAGAAGATTCAAATTCAAAAAAAATTAAAAAAATACCAACAGAAAACAATACTAATAGTAAAAATTCCTTTAAACCAAATCAACAAAGAAAAAACTCTAAAGTATTCATAGAATTTGATGGTATTGTTACTAATGAAGGAGTTCTCGAGATAATGCCAGACGGATANGGTTTTCTTCGTTCATCTGACTATAATTATTTAAGCTCTCCAGATGATGTTTATGTTTCTCATTCTCAAATAAAAATTTATGGTTTGAAAACTGGAGATACTGTAAGCGGAGAAATTAGACCTCCCAAAGAAGGCGAAAAATATTTTCCATTAACAAAAGTAGATAAAGTTAATGGTTGTAAACCAAATTTAGTTCGTGATAGAATTTCTTTCGAGCACCTTACTCCACTTTTCCCGAATGAAAAATTTAATATAGCTAACAATAAAGCTAGTACCTCATCCAGAGTTATTGATCTGTTTTCTCCTATTGGAAAGGGTCAAAGAGGATTAATAGTAGCTCAACCAAAAACTGGAAAAACAGTTTTATTGAAAGAAGTTGCTAATTCAATTGCTAAAAATCATCCTGAGGTATATATGATTGTTTTATTGATTGATGAAAGACCAGAAGAAGTAACTGATATGGCAAGAACAGTAAATGCTGAAGTTGTCTCTTCTACTTTTGATGAGCCAGCTGACAGACATGTTAAAGTAGCAAACTTAGTTTTAGAAAAATCAAAACGAATGGTTGAATCAGGACATGATGTTGTGATTTTACTAGATTCTATAACCCGACTTGCTAGAGCTTATAATACTGTATCCCCTGCCTCAGGTAAAGTTTTATCAGGAGGAATAGATGCAAATGCTCTTCACAAACCAAAAAGATTTTTTGGTGCTGCAAGAAATATCGAAAATGGTGGCTCTCTAACAATAATTGCTACTGCATTAGTAGATACTGGCTCTAAAATGGATGAGGTTATATTTGAAGAATTTAAAGGTACAGGTAACATGGAAATGCAGCTTGATAGAAAAATATCAAATAAAAGAATATATCCTGCAATTGACATAGTTAACTCAAGTACAAGAAGAGAGGATTTACTCATGGGTAAAGAAGTATTACAGAGAGTATGGATAATGAGAAAACACCTTTCTGACATGACTCCATTAGAAGCTATGGAATTTTTAAAAGATAGGTTAGAAAGAACAGATAATAATGCCGAATTTTTGATGTCAATGAATAGCTAGAAAAGAGAAAGCCACTATATAAGTGGCTTTTAGAATTAGAATTATATTATTTCAATCCCCCGAATGATGTAATATAACTTTTTTTGGATAAGCAAACATACAAATCGATTTAACATCTTTTAATCTAAAAAAAAATAGATATCAAGAAAATATTGTGAATAACTTTTTATGTTTAAAAACTATACAAAAATTGAAATTTAAAATACGTAAGGGAAAAAAAAAAGATATTCCCAAAATCTTAGAATTAATTAAAGAACTAGCTTCATATGAAAAAGCTATTTCAGAAGTTGATATATCTGAAAAAGACTTATTAGTTGATGGTTTTGGTAAAAAAAAATGGTATTGGTTTATTGTCGCTGAAAGAAATAATGAAATTTTAGGAATGAGTTTTTACTTTGTGAGGTATTCAACCTGGAAAGGTAAAATGCTATTTCTCGAAGATTTTATCGTCAAAAAAAAATACAGAAGATTTGGTATTGGAAGAAAACTTTTTGAAGAAACAATAAAAGTTTGTAAAGAGCAAAATCTTAATGGAATGTGTTGGCAAGTTCTTGATTGGAATGAAATTGCAATAAATTTCTATAAAAAATATAATTCAAATATTTCTCACGAATGGCTCAACGGGAGATTAACAAAAAATCAAATTGAAAAATTTTAAAAAATATATTATATTTAAAAAAACAAACAAATGAAAAAAGTAATTCTAATAATATATTTCTTGAGTACAAACTTACTTTCACAAACAACTATTAATGATTGTTGTATAAATGAAGATTGGATTAATCAGTTTCCAATATGTCCAATGATTTACGATCCTGTTTTAGGTTGTAATGGTGAAACATATTCTAACAGTTGTGTAGCACAAAATGCTGGGGTCTCTAACTGGACTAACTCTTTTGGTGAATCAACAAATTTAGTCTGGGATTGTGAAGAAAATAATTCTTCACCAATTTGTGTGTCTCTTTTTTCAAATACTGAAATTTTTAATGTAGGAGATTGGACTAATCCCAATGATCCATGTGAATCTGGGTATTGTAATTCTGATGGATTTTTTGCAGCTATTGTGATAGATTGTGCCGAACAAATGGGTGTTCCATGTGATGGAAATTGGATAACAGAAGAAGGCCAATGTTGTTCATCATGTATTAGTATTCCTTCTGAAGATTGTAGTAATATTTCCATAAATATTCAAAATGGATGGAATATGATTGGATTTCATTGCTCTTCAGATACAGATGTAAGTTTAGCTTTATCCTCTATTTCTGACAAAATTATTATTGTTAAAGATGTAGTTGGGAATGTATATCTTCCAGATTTTGATTTTAATGGCATTGGCAACTTAGAAAGAGGTTATGGTTATCTGATAAAAGTCAGTGAATCAATAACTAATTTTAATATTTGCCAGTTTTAAATAATCTCATAAAAAATAATAGGTACAAAAAAATATGTTATTATAGTTATTATAACTATTGAAACTATATTCATCCAAAATCCTACCCTAATCATATCGCTTATCTTTAGTAAATTTGATCCAAAAACTATTGCATTTGGAGGAGTTGCAACTGGGAGCATGTAAGCACATGATGCTGAAATTGTAGCACCAGTCATTAAAATGATAGGATTTACATTCAATACTAATGCAAGTGGAATTAAAATTGGAAGTACAACTGATGTAGTGGCCATGTTAGATGTAATTTCAGTTAAAAAGTTAACACACGTAATTATAATTATCAATACTAATATTAAGTTAAATTCTTTTAACAAATAAAATTGACTGCCTATCCAGTTAGATAATCCTGAAATTGAAAATCCATTAGCTAAAGTTATTCCACCTCCAAACAATAATAATACCCCCCAGGGTAACTTTAAAGCATCATTCCATGTTATTAATTTAACTCTATTTTTTTTTATTGGAAAAGTAAATAAAACAAAAACAGAAATTAATGCAATTATTGAATCATTTAATCCTGAAATATAAATTTGTAAATATTTTCTTGTTAACCACAATAAAATAGTAGAGATAAATAGAACAAAAACTACTTTTTCATTAAATGACATTTTTCCAAGTTTCTTTAACTCAACTAAAATTATAGATTTGTTGGGAGTTATTTTTTTTATATCGGTGAAATTAAATGCTATTTTTGTTATATATATCCATAAGATGAAAAGAAGAATTATGGAAAAAGGTAATCCAACATACATCCATTCTAAAAATCCAATTTCTTTTCCAAATTTCTCTTGAATGTTAGCTGCCAAAACTAAATTTGGGGGGGTTCCAATTAAAGTTGCTACACCTCCAATTGATGCGCTAAATGCAATACTAAGCATTAAAGCAATATTAAAATCTTTTGACTTATCATTTACATGGTTAATTATTGCTAAACCAATAGGAAGCATCATTACTGTTGTGGCAGTATTAGAAATCCACATCGAAAGAAATGCAGATGAAATCATTACACCTAAAATTATTTTACTTTTTGTATCTCCAATTATTGAAATAATATTTAAAGCAATTCTTTTATGGAGATTGCATTTTTCGATAGCAATTGCAATAATGAAGCCTCCAATAAATAAAAAAATTAAAGGATGACTGTAACCTTTAACAGTTTCTGCAATTGACAATCCGCCAGTAAGAGGAAAGAGAACAATTGGTAATAATGAAGTAATTGGAATTGGTATAGCCTCTGTAACCCACCATGTTGTAATCCATAAAGTTGAAGCTAGGACTGCCCTACCATTAAATGAAAGTTCATTAAATTCTACAAAACAAAAAATTATAATAAATAATAGTGGACCAAGAAATAAGCCAATTTTTTTTTTCATTTAATTAATTGTATAACAAGTTAGCTGCAAATGGAGCAGTTAATGAATTATTATGTCCTGCTGAGGGGACAATGTGAAACTCCCAATTAAAAAGAGAATTTATTTGATCCGAAATTTCTAAAGATCTGTTGTAAAAATGAAGAGCCCTTGATAAACGAGTTTCTCCTTGTAACATTGCTTCTGGGGTATCTCTAATATCATCATAAATATCATATTCACCTACAATAATATATAATTTTTTAAAAAAAACTTCTTCTAATAAAATATTTGAATATTGGAAGGGACCTTTGTTAAGACCATAGGGAAAATCTATATTTACATCGGGAACGGTGAACCAACCTGGAGCTGATGCCACTACTCTGTTTACATTAGAATTAGTTTTAAATAACAAAAAACGATGAGCAAGTTGACCACCTGCTGAATTACCATATAAATCATATTTCAAAGATTTATTATCAGTAATTTCCTTAACATATTCAAACAATGGATCAAAAATTGAAATAACCCAATCATTTTCTGAATTCAATGTAGCTTGTGATGGATTATCTCCGTCAATAAATATGTTTGATAAATTATAACCATCCCCCCCAGAAAAATCTTGACTAGTAAATCTTGGAGCAATAACAATAAAACCTAGGTCATTGGAACTATTTATTAATGAGTTTCTGTAATCTCCTGCATTTCTACTTCCACCATGAAGGACAAATAAAATTGGGGTTTGATTCGATAAATTTGAAGGCACATGATAAAAAACATCAATTGATTTATTATCTATAATCTCTTCATATGAAAATTCAAAAGATCCAGTACCTGTAATTGAAGGGTTAGCTTGGGTATCATCAGGTAAATCATTTTTATCACAAGAAATAGATAAAAGTATAAGTACGGCTGTAAATAAAAAATTTTTCATCTTAATAATTTAAATTTAAATCTAATAATTAATTATTATATTTGATCGATTAATTAAAATACTAGAAAATGATTCTTGACAAAAATAATAACTTATTCATAACTTTAATTATAGTTATAAATATTATTTTGATATTTAATGCTTGCGAAACTAACGATATAAATGCTAATTTAGGTTGCACTGACCCTAATGCCTGCAATTATAATCCTACAGCTGATTCTGACAATAATTCTTGTTTTTTTGAATCAGAATGTGAAGATTGTCAAGGAAATTCAATTGATACGGATGGTGATGGTATTGGAGACTGCGATGAATCTGAAGGTTGTACCGATCCAAATGCATGTAATTTTAATCCAAATGTTAACAATGATGATGGTTCTTGTGAATATCCCGAACTTGGTTTAGACTGTGATGGAAATTTACCTTTGGTTATAAATGAGGTTTTATATGATCCATCAAATAATGCTTTGGATGGAGATGCAAATGCAAATGGAGCCTACGTTCATGATGATGACGAATTTGTTGAATTAGTCAATAATTCCTCGAATTCATATGATATTTCAGGATTCATGTTTTTTGATTCTGAAGGACTAGATTCTAACACTCCAGCTCATGTTGTTCCTGCTAATACTGTCCTACTACCAGGTAAAGCATTTGTTTTATTTGGGGGTGGAGATATAAACTCATTTTCTGGAGATTTTGGAGGAGCAACAATTCAAGTATGTTCAAATCAGGAACTAAATTTAAATAATAGTGGAGATGTACTTACAATTCAAGACTCTAATGGTAGTAGTCTTCTAACTTTTGATATTGAACCACTCTCTAATAATCCAAATGAATCATATACTAGAAACCCAGATTTAACTGGTGATTTTATTCAACATAACGATATTACTGATGTATTATTTTCTCCTGGTACTAAAATTGACGGATCTAGCTTCTAATTAATGAATTTTTTTGGTCCATTAATTGCATTAATATTTATTTCACTAGCTGTTAGACTACTACTTAACAATGCTAACCCCCATGCAACTCTTTTGACATTGGGAATATTAATGATAATTATTTCTTCCATTTTAAACCTAGAAACGCCATTACCTAAAATTACCTCAGGAAATAAATTTTTAGATTTTTTTAAATTGATAAAAGAATCTTTCTCTCAAACTAATGCTGGTATTGGATTAATGATTATGACAATTGGAGGGTTTGTTTCATATATTGATCATATTGGGGCATCTTCAACTCTTGTTCAACTTTCAATAAAACCATTGAGTATCTTTAAAAATAAACCTCATTTAATTTGCGCAATACTAATTCCAATTGGCCAAATTCTATTTATATGTATTCCATCCGCAGCAGGTTTAGGTTTACTTTTAATGGCATCAGTTTTCCCAATATTAACTAATCTTGGTGTTTCAAGATTATCTGCGGCATCTGTAATAACTGCATGTACATCTCTCGGTGTAGGGCCAGCTTCTGTTATTACGACAAAAGCTTCTGAAATTCTCAATCTCTCTGTAATTAATTACTTTATTAAACTACAAATACCTGTTATAATTCCTCTTTCATTAATTCTCTCTGTAAGCTTCTATTTTACTAATAAATATTTTGATTCAAAACAAAATTTAATAATTCACAAAGAACAAATTAAAAATCTGACTTTAATTAAACGACCTAAAATATATTCAATAATTCCTCTATTACCGCTAATTTTATTGATTTCATTTTCAGAATTATTTAATTTTTTTAAAAATCCAATTGTTCTTGATACAACAACAGCAATGATTATAAGTTTATTTATTGCTATGGTCTTTGAATTTTTTCGATTAAAAAAAATCAATCTGGTATTAAATTCACTAAAGGTTTTTTGGAATGGTATGGGAAATATTTTTAAGTCTGTTGTTACACTGATTGTATCAGCAAAAATATTTTCTGATGGATTGAAATCTTTAGGCAGTATTGATGCTTTGTTATATTTAAGTCAAAATATTGGTTTAGGAGCAATTGGTATTGCAATTATCATGATAATTTTAATTTTTTCAGCATCTATAATTATGGGAAGTGGTAATGCATCTTTTTTCGCATTTTCTCCCTTAACCTCTAAAATTTCAAACTCATTTGATGTTTCCAACAGTTTATTTATATTACCCATGAATCTTTCAGCATCTATGGGAAGAACCTTGTCACCTATATCTGGAGTTTTAATTGCTGTATCTGAAATTGCAGAAGTTTCTCCAATAGATATTGCAAAGAGAAATTTTATTCCAATTTTTATTACTTTTGTTTTTCTTTTAATCTTAAACTTTTTACTATGATGATACTTAAGAATGTTGAATTATATAATCCAAAATTTAAAGGAAAAAAAGACATTCTTATAGGAGGAGGTAAAATATTGATGATATCAAATAAAATTGATCCAATTTCTGGAGTTGAACAACTAGATTTGAAAGATAAAATTATGACACCTGGTTTCATTGACCAACATATTCATATTACTGGTGCAGGAGGTAAAAGAGGTTTTTCTTCTATAACCCCAGAAATTAAAGTCACAGAATTAATAAAATTAGGAATTACAACTGTAGTAGGTTTACTTGGCACTGATGGAACAACTAAAAATATTAAATCTTTATATTCAAAAGTTAAATCTTTAGAGATGGAGGGGATATCTGCTTATATGTTTACAGGATATTATGGAATAAATCCTTTATACTTGATGAATTCTCTTGAAGAAGACATGGTATTTAATGATAAAATTTTAGGTTGTAAAATTGCTATTTCTGATATTAGATCTTCCTACCCATCTGATATTGAACTATTAAGACTTTTAAAAGCAGTAAGAGTTGGAGGTATGATTTCTAATAAAAAAGGAATTTTACATGTTCATCTTGGAAACTTAAAAACTAAAATGGATCAATTATTCAGAATTATTAAAGATTATGATTTTCCTATTAAACATATTTCACCTACTCATGTTGGTAGAACTTTTGATTTATTCACTCAAGCAATTGAATTTGCTAAGATGGGTGGAATTATCGACATAAGTACTGGTGTTTCAAAATATACTTCTCCACATAAATCTGTAATTTACGCACTTGAAAAGGGCGTTTCAATTGATAACATGACTTTCAGCAGTGATGGAAATGCAGGTTTAGATAAAATTGATGAAAAAGGCAACTATCTTGGAGTTAAAAAGGCTCCTATTTCTGAAACATTCAAGGAAGTTATAAATTTAATAGACTCTGGAATTTCAATTGAAAATTCAATTAAACTTGTAACAGAAAATCCAGCAAAAAATCTTGGACTTAAAAATAAAGGAAAAATTGAATTGGGATATGATGCTGATATTTGTATATTCAACAAGAATTTCAAATTAACTGAAATTTTTTGTAAAGGGAAATTAATGATGAATAACAGTGAACTATTAATTAAAAATACTTTCGAGTGAAAAAATTTAATCTTTTAATATTTATTTTTTACATATTTAATGTAAATATTTTCTCCCAAAATTTTATAGTTAATAATTATTCCCCTGGAGAGGGTTTAACTTTTACAAATGACAATGGTGCCAAATTTACAATGAGAGGTTACATTCAACCCTATTTTGATTTAAAAGTATATTCTGACACAATAGGAGATGACTTTTGGACAAGAAAAATATCTAAGCCGCAATTCAGAGTTAGAATGAGAAGAGTTAGAGTTAGAATGTTTGGAAATACCGCAAATGAAAAAATTCATTTTAGACTTCAAACAGAGTTAACAGGTAGCCCTGAAGTTGAAGGTTCAATTGGAACTATGTTAATGGATGCTTTTGTTAGTTATAAAGCAACTAAATATTTTAAAATTACTTTTGGTCAACGTGCCCCACAAACTGATCATAGATCTATGTTTATGTTAAGTAATACACTTCAATTTACTGAAAGAAGTAGACTAGCATCATTTGCTGTAATAAGAGAGTTTGGATTATTTTTAGAACATCGAATTAAAGTTGCCCCACAAAAATATATTAGACCTTATTTAATTGTTTCTAGTGGAGATGGATTTATGAGTTTAGCAAGAAATTATGGTGGTTTGAAATATGGAGGTCGTATTGATTTTGTTCCATTTGGACTATTTACAAGAATGGGACAATTCCGTCAAGCAGATATTGTTAGAGAAAATTCTCCAAAATTAGTTTTTGGAGGATATTATTCTTACAATGATGGAATAAGTAGCAGAAGAGGTAGAATTGGTGGTGATATAGTATTTTTAAATTCTGATCAAGAAGAAAGTCTTCCAGATTACCAAAAATATGGAGTAGATTTTTTATTTAAATATAAAGGATTTTCTATGCTGGGAGAGTATTTAAATACTAAAGCTAACATTCCAAGTGATATTGCTTATTACATTAGAAATAATGGTACATTATCTACAACTGTAACTGAAGGTGAATTTAATTATCCTTTAAACAAAATGATGTTAGGAAGCGCATATAACATTCAAATGGGTTATATATTTAAAAACTTGTTTTCAATTGATGCAAGATATACCCACTTTAAACCAGATGAATATTCATTTTTAAATAATGGTACATTTTATTCTAGACCAAATTACTATACTTTGGGCTTTACACAGTATCTTGATAATAATTACAGTTTGAAAATTCAAGGCTCTATTACCTATGTAGATTTAGCTGAAGGAGCAAATTCAAATGTTGCCACCGGTGATCCATCTGCTCCTTGGTACCAAACTCAAAGTTCCGGCCACGAAATGATCTATAGATTAATAACTACATTTTCTTTTTAAAATGATTAGAAATATTATTGGTATATTTTTTTTTAATTCAATTGTAGTTTTTTCACAAATATCTCCTCAATCCAAAAAAATTACTCAAAAATATTTTCAAGATCCTGATATAGTTATGAAAACTCCTGGCATACTAAAAAAAAGAGGGTATACAAACTATGAGGATCTAATAAATTTTCTAGATAAACATAAAAAAAGTAATCCAAGTTTTTTTAAATATAACTTTATTGGAGAAAGTCAAAAAGGTAAGAAAGTACCATTAATAGACATCTCTAATAATTCAAAAAAAAGAAAAATTAAAGTTTGGATTCAAGGAGGACTTCATGGTGATGAACCTGCAAGTACTGAATGTGTTCTTTACTTTATTGATCAATTAATGACTAATAATTTATTTTTACTTGAAAATATTCACTTTCAAATTATTCCAATGGCAAATATTGATGGATATTTAAAGTTTGATAGATATGCTGCAAATGGTTTGGATCTAAATAGAGACCAAACAAAACTTGAAATTAAAGAAAGTTTATTTTTGAAAGCTTCATTCTCTAAATTTTCCCCTCATGTTGCGCTAGATATGCACGAATATACTTCTTACAGAAGAGATTTTGTAAACTTTGGATCTTTTGGTGTTACAAATCCAAATGATGTAATGTTCTTATACTCAGGTAACTTAAATGTTCCTAAAGAAATTAGAAATATGACGGAAAATATATTTGTCAAGAATGCAAAGAAAAAACTTGAAGAACTTAATTACAGAAGTCATGATTATTTCTCTTCAACTAAAGTCAAAAATGAAATTCAATTTAAACAAGGATCTATTCACTCTAGATCAAGTGCTACTTCTTATGCATTGAGTAATTGTATTGCATCTTTAATTGAAATTAGAGGAAAGCAAATAGGAAAAACCTCATTTAAAAGGAGGATCAACTCTGGATATACTGTTATCATGTCATATGTAAATGATTCTTATGATAATTATTATAAACTACTTGAATTTTTTGACGTTCAAAACAATGTAATTGGAGATTCTGTAGTGGTAGTTAGTTCTCCAAAAAATATAGTTCAAGATATTGATATGATAGATGTTGCCTCAACGGATATGATCAAAATTAATTTAAAAACTATGAATGCGCTTGAATCATCTCCTAAGCTATCTAGAAAATCACCAACTGCATATTTGATTAAAAAAACCAATTTTAAAATAATCCAAAAATTAAAAATTCTAGGATTAAAAATTGATTCACTTTCCAAATCTCAAGAGCTTAATGTAGAGTCATTTAAAGTTATCAAATATGATAAAAAAGATTTTAAATATGAAGGTGCTGATATTCAAACTGTAAATACTATTTTAAATCCAGAAATAAAACAATTCAATAAAGGAGATTACATAATCTACACTGATCAAAAAAAAATAAATCTTGCCGTAGAAGTTCTTGAACCAGAAGCACTCAACAGTTTTGTTTATTTTAGCATTATTAAAACAAATCCAAATCAAATAATTCCAATTTACAGATATTATGAAAAAAATAAATTATTTTAAAAACAAAAAATTAAATAACTATTCAATTGTATTTTTTATTTTAATTTTTAGCACTTCCATTGCTCAAAACACAAATTATGAAATAGCAAATGGGATTAATTTCAATCTCAATGATAACTCCTACAATTTTAATATTAGTGGAATGATTCAACCATATATTTTATCAGATTTTGGTAATAAAAATCAAGATACTGACTTATTTATGGGTTCTAAACGAAATTTTTTATCATTTGGAGTTAATTCTATTAATGATAAAACCAGTTCATATTTTTTAGTTGATTTTAGTTCTGAATCTCCCCTTCTTGAAGCTTGGATTAGTTATAAAGCAATTGAAAATTTAACATTAACTTTTGGACAAACAAAAAATATTGGAAATAACAGAGAAATGTTAATAAATGAACAAGATTTACCTTTTGTTGATAGAAGTATGCTAAGTGATTCTTTAAATGAAACTGGAAGAGAATTTGGTTTCAGTGTTCATTACTTTCTTGGAAATCAAAATTTTGCTATAATACCTGGTTTTCAAATAACATCTGGTGATGGAAAAAATTCTTTTGGTAATGATTCTAGAGATGTAGATCTTGGAGGACTAAAATATTCTGCAAGAATTGATTTTTATCCAATTGGATTATTTAAAGAAGGAGAGTTAAAAACAATAAATGATTTTAATTACGAAGAAAAATTAAAATTACTAATAGGAGCTGCAGGAAGTTATAATGACGGAGCAAGTCATAGAGTAGGTGAAGGACATGGAGAATTCTTTCTCTACGATCTTTTGAGTCAAATTTTATTACCTGACTATAGAGAATTAAATTTTGATATTGTATCAAAATTTAAAGGATTTAGTTTTCTTGGAGAATATTCTATATCTACAGCAAATGGATTAGAAAATCTATTTACCACTCAAACTTTATCCCAAGAGTTGTCTCCAACAGAAATCTCAAGATTTTTATCTCTTGGAAGAGCATATTCATCTCAATTATTTTATACTCATAGTTCTGGATATACACTAGGATATAGATATTCTAAAATTTGTCAAGAATTTGATAATAATTTATCAATTCTATCAGACATGAATAAAAACAGTTTAATTTTAAGTAAATCAATGAAAAATAACTCGCTTAAAATAATGGGATCTTTTAATATATTTGAGTTTGATGGAAATAAAAATTTTTCAACTCAGTTAGCTCTTCAACTTTTATTTTAAAAACTTAGAGATAATTCGTAAATTGTAAAACAAAAAATTATATAATGAAGAAAAAAATTACAATTCTAGTATTAACAGCTACAATATTTAGTATTAATGCGCAAACTGCACTTTCATTACAAGGAATTTTAGATTTAAATGGATCAGGAAGTGACATTTATTCAGGATTTGATGGTAAAGCAATACACTTAGTTGCAACTGCTGATATAGCTGATTTAAGTGTTTTTGGCCTAAGCGTAGCTAA
>NZJX01000001.1 GCA_002692065.1 Flavobacteriales bacterium
AAGTGTAAATTATGATTTAGCTTGCTCTACTTCATCAGGTTGTACTGATGAAAATGCAGAAAATTATCTTCCAGGGGCAATTGAGGATGATGGATCTTGTATATATTATGGTTGTACGGATTCTCTCGCATATAATTTTGATATTAATGCCAATTTTGATAATGGTATGTGTTATTATCCAATATTGGGTTGTACCAATTTAGGAGCTGAAAATTACAATCCTGATGCACAAGAAGATGATGGTTCCTGTTATTTCTTTATGGATTGTCATGGTCAATATGTTGATATTTCAATTAATACAGTTTTTTGGTCTACTCAAATTGGCTTTGAATTAGTTAACGAAGATAGTGGTGAAGTTATTGATGAATTATCATTTGGTTCTTTAGATGACCAGTCAAGTTACTCGTTTGAATATTGTCTTGAAGAAGGAAATTATTCCTTCACAGCTTTAGATCAAAATAATGATGGATGGACAGGGGGAGGATCATTTGATATTGAACTTGGGTGTGGTGATAATTTTAATTCTATTTTCAGTAATCCCCCAGTCCAGGTAATAACTGGATTTACGCCATATACTGTTAATTTTGAAATTACCCCATGTAACAATGTTTTACTTGGTTGTACAGATTCGAATTATGCACAGTTTAATCCCAATGCTCAAATTGATGACGGATCATGTCAAACTTTATTGATATATGGTTGTACTGATGAAAATTATTATGAATTTAATCCAAATGCTAATATTGATGACGGATCTTGTGGGGAATTAGTTAATATATTTGGTTGTACTAATCCAAACTATGAAGAATATAATCCCTCAGCAAATATTGATGATGGAAGTTTTTGTTTAACACTGATAATTCAAGGTTGTACTGAACCTAATTCAGTTAATTATAATGCAAATGCAACATCAGATGATGGATCTTGTATTTATCCAACATCCTTTTGTAGCCTACCATCCCAATGGATTGGTAATACTGGATCAAATATGACAATTTTTATACCAAATTCAGTTATTTCTGATTTACCTCCATTAATCGATGGAGCATACATTGTTGCTATTTCATCCTCTGGATTAGTAGTTGGTTCAACAAATATTTATGATATTTCTCAGACTCAGTTGACAATTTGGGGAGATGATGCTACAACTGTTGATATTGATGGTGCTTTATCAGGTGATAATTTACATTTTCAATTGGTTAATGGATCCGACTATAATTTAGATAATGATTTATATGATTTAGAATTTACATTAAATGGTTCTTCTCAATATATTTCAAATCTTCTATTGTTTGCCTCAAATGTTCAATCAAATTACATTGACTGTTCAATAACTGGATGTACTGATTCTAGTTTCTTAGAATATAATCCTTTAGCTTATTCATCTGACGGTAGTTGTTTAACATTAGCAGTTCCAGGATGTATTGATATTAATTATTTAGAATTTGATATAAATGCAAATTTAGACAATGGTTCATGTCAATCATTAATTGTTTATGGTTGTACAAATCAAAATTACCTTGAATACAATCCAGAAGCTAACACAAATAATGGCTCATGTTTAAACCTTGCAATTTATGGTTGTACTTTTCCAAATTCTTTAAATTACAATATAAATGCTAACTTAGATGACGGATCTTGTATTACAATAATAAGTGGATGTACGGATCTTAATTCTTTAAATTATGATCCAAACGCTAATTTAGATGACGGATCTTGTATTACAATAATAAATGGATGTACTGATCCAGAGGCATTTAACTATGATATAAATTCAAATTTAGATGATGGCTCATGTATACCGATAGTAGCTGGATGTTTAAATCCTGCATCTTTAAATTATGATCTAAATGCAAATACAAGCGATGGGTCATGCATAACAATTATTTATGGATGTACTGTTATAAATTCAATTAATTATGATCCAAATGCAAATTTAGATAATGGAACTTGTATTCAGGAGATACTTGGTTGTACTAATCCTTCAGCTTTTAACTATACTGAGGATGCAAATGTAGATGACGGATCATGTCAGCCATTTAATTATGGATGTACCGAGTCTTTAGCTTTAAATTACGATCCAAATGCAAATATAGATGATGGATCATGTGTAGAATTAATTTATGGTTGTACAAATCCTGAGGCATTTAATTATGATTCACTTGCAAATACAAATGATTTTAGTTGTGTTTCAATTTTATATGGATGTACTGAGTCATCAGCTTTAAATTTCAATCCAAATGCAAACATAGATGACGGCTCTTGTATAGCTGTTAGCTATGGTTGTACCAACCCATCAGCTTTTAATTATGATTCACTCGCTAATACAAATGATTTTAGTTGTATTGAAGTAATTTATGGATGTACTGAGTCCTCAGCTTTAAACTATAATCCAAATGCCAATACTGACAATGAATCGTGTATAAGTGTTGCATATGGTTGTACAAATCCTATTGCTTTTAATTATAATCCACTTGCAAATACAAATGATTTTTCTTGTTTAGAAGTTATTTTAGGTTGTACTGAGTCTTCAGCTTTAAATTATAATCCAAATGCCAATACTGACAATGAATCATGTATAAGTGTAGTATATGGTTGTACAAATCCTATTGCTTATAATTATAATCCACTTGCAAATACAAATGATTTTTCATGTATTCAAGTAATTAGTGGATGTACTGATTTATCTTCCATTAATTATGATCCAAACGCCAATACTGATGATGGCTCTTGTATAAATATTATTTATGGCTGTACTAATCCTATTGCTTTTAACTATGATTCATTAGCTAATACTAATGACTTTAGTTGTATTTCTGTTATTGAAGGTTGTACTGAATTAGGTGCTTTAAACTATAATCCAAATGCAAACACTGATAATGGCTCTTGTATTAATATCATTTATGGTTGTACAAATCCTTTGGCATTTAATTATGATTCAAATGCTAATACCAATAATTATAGTTGTATAGCTGTGGTAGAAGGTTGTACTGAGTTAGGTTCACTAAATTATAATCCAAATGCAAACACTGATAATGGTTCTTGTATAAATATCATTTATGGTTGTACAAATCCACTTGCTTTTAACTACAATGAATTAGCTAATACAAGCGATTTTTCCTGTATTGCTTCAATTGAAGGTTGTACAGATATTAATTCTTTTAACTATAGTCCAAACGCAAATGTAGATGATGGTTCTTGTATTTCTACAATTTTTGGATGTATGAATCCATTGGCATTTAACTACAATCCAAACGCAAATGTAAGTGATTTAAGCTGTATTGCAGTAATTGAAGGTTGTACAACTCCTGGTTCACTGAATTATAATCCAAATGCCAATACAGATAATGAATCTTGTGTTGAAATAGTTCAAGGTTGTATAAATCCATTAGCTTTTAATTATGATTCCCTTGCTAATCAGAGTAATAATTCATGTATAGCGTTTATTTATGGTTGTACAAATACTAGTTCTTTAAATTACAATCCAAATGCAAATGCAGACAATGGAACATGTATTGAAATTGTTGAAGGCTGTATGAATCCTCTTGCATTCAATTATAATTCTCTAGCAACTGTAAGTGATCTTTCTTGTATTGCAGTAGTTCAAGGTTGTACTAATGATAGTGCTTTAAACTTTGATATAAATGCTAACACTGATGATGGTTCATGTATTATTGGTATACCTGGATGTATGCTTTTCTTTGCTAGTAACTATAACTCGTCTGCAACTATTGACGATGGAAGTTGTGAGTTTGGTGGATTCTTTTCAAGAAGTATGGGAGATACAATTTGTAATGATCCAGAGGCATTTAATTATATTCTTGCTAGTGATCCAAATAATGAAAATTACTTAAATGCACTTCAAAATCAAATTGATAATGGAAATCTAATTGAAGATATCAATACTTGTGTATATTCCGGATGTACAGATCTAATTGCATCCAATTTCGATTCTACTGCAACTGTAGATGACGGATCATGTTTAATTGACGGTTGTACTGATATTAATTCATTTAATTATAACCAAGACGCGACAGTAGATGATGGTTCTTGTGTGGATATTGTATCTGGATGTACAGATTCAACTGCGTTAAATTACAACTCTCTAGCAAATACTAATGATGGATCTTGTGTTGAAGTAATAGTAGGATGTACAGATATAAATGCATTTAACTATAATTTATCAGCAAATACTGACGATGGTTCTTGTGTAGAAGTAATTACTGGTTGTACAGATTCTACAGCGTTTAATTATAATTCTATTGCAAATACAGATGATGGATCATGTACAGCAGTAGTATTAGGTTGTACTGATGCAAATGCATTTAATTATAATCTATCAGCAAATACTGATGATGGTTCTTGTACAGAAGTAATTACTGGTTGTACAGATTCTACAGCCTTTAATTATAATTCTCTTGTAAATACTGATGATGGCTCTTGTATAGAAGTTATTTTAGGTTGTATTAATGCTAATGCATACAATTATAATCCAAATGCTAATACTGATAATGGTTCCTGTGAAGAAGTTGTTTTAGGTTGTACAGATATAAATGCATATAATTATAATTCATTAGCAAATACTGATGATAATTTTTGTGAAGATGTTATTTTAGGGTGTACAGATGCTAATGCTCTAAATTATAATTCATTGGCAAATACTGATGATTTATCCTGTATATTAATAGTTGAGGGATGTACAGATTCTCTAGCATTTAATTATGATTCATTAGCTAATTTTGATGATGGAACGTGTATAGATGTTATTTCAGGTTGTACAGATATCAATTATTTTAACTATAATCCAAATGCAAATACCGATGATGGTTCCTGTCTAGAATTTGTATTAGGATGTATAGATTCTCTAGCATTTAATTTTGATTCTCTTGCTAATACTGATGATGGATCTTGTGTAGATATTGTATTTGGCTGTACTGATATTAATGCAAGTAATTATAATCAAACTGCAAATACTGATGATAATTCATGCTTATATCTTGGATGTACAGATTCAACTGCTACAAATTATAATATAATTGCAAACTTAGATGATGGATCTTGTATAATTTCTGGTTGTACAGATTCAACAGCCACAAATTATAATTCTACTGCAAATAGTGATGATGGTTCATGTATTTATCCTGTTAGTCTTGGATGTACAGATTTCAATGCATACAATTATGACTTAAATGCCACAGAAGATGATGGAAGTTGTCTTTATTCAGGATGTACAGATTCTTCAGCTACAAATTATGATTCAAATGCCACAGAAGATGATGGAAGTTGTATATTATTAGGTTGCACAGATTCAACAGCCACAAATTATAATTCTACTGCAAATAATGATGATGGTTCATGTGTTTATCCAGTTAGTCTTGGATGTACAGATTTCAATGCATATAACTACGACTTAAATGCCACAGAAGATGATGGAAGTTGTCTTTATTCTGGATGTACTGATTCTACAGCTACAAACTATGATTCAAGTGCAACTGAAGATGATGGAAGTTGTATATTGTTAGGTTGCACAGATTCAACGGCTACAAATTATAATTCTAATGCAAATAATGATGATGGTAGTTGTATTATATTAGGATGTACAGATGTTAATGCTCAAAATTATAATTTAAATGCAACCCAAGATGACGGAAGTTGTCTTATTTTGATATTAGGATGTACAGATTCAACTGCATCAAATTATAATTTAAATGCAACAGAGGATGATGGTTCATGTATTTTTGTCGGATGTACTGATTCTACAGCTATAAACTATGATACAAATGCAAATCTAGATGATAATTCATGTACTTATCCTTCAATTTCAGGATGTACATATCCATTGTCTTTAAATTATGATTCTCTTGCAACTGAAGATGATGGTTCTTGTATTTTCCAAATTTATGGATGTACAGATTCAACCGCATTGAATTATGATTTGAATGCGAATGCTGATAATGGCTCTTGTATTGATGTTGTAACTGGTTGTATTAATCCATCTTCATGTAATTACAATATAAATGCTAATGTTGACGATCAAAGTTGTCTATTCACTACTGATTTAAATGAATGTGCTTATTGTTCTGGGGATAGTGACGGAACAGGAGTAGTTATTCCAAATGATTCAGATAATGATGGAGTGTGTGACCAAGATGAAATTTTTGGCTGTACAGTTTCATTCGCATGTAATTACAATACTAATGCTACCGCAGACGATGGCTCATGTATTTTTTCTGAAGGTTGTGATTATTGTTCAGGAGAAATTGATGGATCTGGAGAAATTGTAAATAACGATTTAGATGGTGATGGAATATGTAATGATGATGAAGTAGTTGGGTGCATTGATTTACTTGCATGTAATTATAATCCATTAGCTACTGATTCAGCCTTATGTTCTTATGCTCCTGAATTTTATGATTGTGATAATCAATGTTTGTCTGATTCAGATAATGATGGAATTTGTGATCAACTTGAAGTATTAGGATGTACTGATTCATCGGCTTGTAATTTTGATTCTTTAGCTACTGATTCATTGTCATGTAATTATGCAATTGAATACTATGATTGTGACAATATTTGTTTAAATGACGATGATCAAGATGGAATTTGCAACGAATTTGAAGTATTAGGATGTACAGATTCTTTAGCTTGTAATTATGATCTTAATGCAACAGATGACGATGGATCTTGCGAATTATTAGATGTTTCAATAGAATATTCATATGATCAATTGGAGTTAACAGCCACAACTAATGCAATATCTCCTTTATTCAATTGGACTTTAAATTCAGAGTTACTTCAGGATTCTCTCTCTTCAATTATTGCCTTAGATAATGGATTTTATAGTGTAACTGTTTCAGATCAATCTCAAAATTGTTATGGTTCAGATACAATATCAGTATTTAACGTTAATATTTCAGATCTTTCATTAATTGATTTTAATATTTATCCTAATCCTGTGAATGATATATTAAATTTAAGTTTAAATATTAATTTATCTGACTTTGAATTAGAAATAGTTAATACATTGGGAGAAGTATTATTCAGTGATAGAATTGTTAGTAATAATTTCAATAATTACATTCTTAATGTTAGTGAATTTTCGGATGGATTCTATTTCTTAAAGATTAAATCAGGAAGTCAAGCTCGAGTTATATCTTGGATTAAATCAAAATAAATTTATTAAAACTCCCTCATTGAAGGGAGTTTTTTTATTTTAGCAATAAAATACCTGTTCATGAGATATTATATTTTTTTAATATTTTTATTTCCAAACATAATTTTTTCTCAAAATTTATATTGGCCAAGCGATTATTTGGAAATCAGTACTGATAACAATCATACAATAATGTTCAGCTTATCAGATCCAATTATTTTAAATGATCAACAGTTAGATGAGGGGTCATTGATCGGTTCTTTTTATACTAACGAAAATGGAGATCTAATATGTGGTGGTTTTACTAGTTATAATCATAATGAAAACTTTTCCGCTCCGGTTTATTCTGATGATGCTCTCACAGATGAAATTGATGGTTTTACAAATGGTCAAGAGATGTTTTGGTTAGTTAATTCTAATGGCATTGATTATTTAGCCTCTGTTTCTTATTTGACTGGCCCTGAAACTTTTATTTCAAATGGAATAACCGTAATTTCTTCAGTGCAAATATCATCTTTATTAAATAATGATAATATGGGATGTACTGATTCTTTATCAATTAATTATGATTTGATGGCTACAATGGATGACGGATCTTGTTTATATGATATTGAGGGATGTACTGATTCTTTATCAAATAATTATGATTTGATGGCAACAATAGATGATGGATCTTGTTTATATGATATTGAAGGATGTACTGATTCTTTATCAATTAATTATGATTTGATGGCTACAATGGATGACGGATCTTGTTTATATGATATTGAAGGATGCACTGATTCTTTGTCAAATAATTATGATTTGATGGCAACAATAGATGATGGATCTTGTTTATACGATGTTGAAGGATGTACTGATTCTTTATCAAATAATTATGATTTGATGGCAACAATAGATGATGGATCTTGTTTATATGATATTGAAGGGTGTATGGATCCTAATTATATTGAATATGATGTTAATGCTATTCAAGATTCTCAACCAAGTTCGTGTTTAACATTAGTAGTTTTGGGATGTACTATTGATATTGCATTAAATTTTAATTCTTTAGCAAATACAAATGATGGTTCATGTATTTTAAGTAATGAGGGATGTATGGACCCAAATTATGTTGAATATAATTCAGAGGCCTCTATTGATGACGGATCATGTCAAGTATTTGTCATTTATGGTTGCACTGATAATAATTATTTAGAATATACACCTGTTGCAAATTCAGATGATGGTTCTTGTGTAAATCAGATTATATTAGGATGTACAGATATTAATTATTTGGAGTTTGATATTAACGCAAATGTTGACGATGGGTCTTGTTCAAGTATAATAATATCTGGATGTACTAATTCAAATTTTATTGAATATAATTCAGAAGCGACTCTTGACGACGGAAGTTGTAATTTCGAAGTTTTGTTTGGATGTATGGATAGTTTAGCTAATAATTATAATCCTTTGGCAAATACTGACAACAATTTGTGTGAATATTATGGCTGTACTGATCCTAGTGCATTTAATTATAATGCAAATGCAAATATTGAAGATAACTCATGTGTAGAGGTATTGTTTGGCTGTACTAATTCTAATTATTTAGAATATGATTCTTCAGCTAACATCAACGATGGCTCATGTTTAACACTGATTATTTTAGGCTGTACTAATCCAAATTCTTTTAATTATAATTTTAATGCTAATACTGATGACGGAACTTGTATTGAAATAGTTGAAGGATGTACAGATTCTTTATATTTTGAATATAATCCAAATGCAAATCTTGAAAATGGGGATTGTTCTAATTTTATAATTCAAGGATGCACTGATCCAGAAGCATATAACTATACAAATGCAAATTATGACGATGGTAGTTGTATATATGATTTAATTCTTTTTAATTCTTCATTTTTAGGTGGTTCCACATATGAGTTTAGTGTGGATGTTTTGTATATGGAAGGCTACTCAGTGATTTGGAATTTTGGTGATGGTCAAATAAGTACTTTAGAACAAGTAACACACGTTTTCAATGAAAATGGGAATTTTACTGTTACATTAACTGTAACAAACGGTTTATTAGCAATAGTTGAACAAATAGACTTAAATGTAAATTTTCCTAATATGAATATTATTGACAACAAAACTTTATTTAATGAGGTTTATTATGATATTATGGGTAACAAGGTGAATTCTAATTCAAATAAGTTAAAAATTAGGGTTAGGAAATATAATGACGGTAAAATAGAGATTAAAAAACTTATAAATATTCATTAAATTTTGAGCTAACGACCGGATTTGAACCGGTGACCTCATCCCTACCAAGGATGTGCTCTACCGACTGAGCTACGTTAGCTTATTTAATGTTGTGAAAAATGTTTTGTACATCCTCGTCCTCTTCAATTTTTTCAATTAATTTATAAACATCTTTTTCCTGATCTTCTTCAATTTTTTTACAAACGTTTGGTATTCTGTCGAATCCAGATTTTAAAATACACTCTTTCAAATTCTCTAATTTTTTTTGAATTTTACCAAAACTTAAAAAATCTGAATATATATATATTCCTTCTTCCTCAACAAAAAGTTCCTCAGCTCCAAAGTCAATTAAATCAAGTTCAAGATTTTCAAGGTTTTGACTTACATTTTTAATTAAAAAATAACATTTATGGTCAAACATAAATTCAACAGATCCTGAGGTACTTAAAGATCCATTATATTTATTAAAATAACTTCTAATATTTGCAACTGTTCTATTATTATTATCTGTTGTAGTTTCAATTAGTATGGCAATTCCATGAGGTGCATAACCCTCGAATAAAGTTTTAGTCAAATTTGCATTATCTTTTTCAGACGCTTTTTTAATTGCTCTTTCAATATTTTCTTTTGGCATATTAGCTGTCTTAGCATTCTGAATTATCGCTCTTAACTTTGAATTAGTTTCAGGATGTGGGCCATTTTCTTTTACAGCCATTAATATTTCTTTACCAATTTTAGTAAAGGTTTTAGACATAGCTGCCCATCTTCTCATTTTTCTATCTTTTCTAAATTCAAATGCTCTTCCCATATTTAAATTTAAGTCAAAAAATTAAACTATTAATTATTTAATCCAATTAATTATTAAGATCAGATACTTAAATTTTTATTTTTTTGAATTTTTGAAAATTTTTATTTTTGGTTTTTTTTATCTTTAAAAGCAAATTATTTTTTTCCCAATTCCATTTTTCAGGTAATTTGATTGAGTTATTTTCTGTTAATATGTCGGCCACTCTACCATCACTGTGTAAAACAATTTCGTCTATATCAGTAATTTTTGAATTCAAATTAACGATATAGTATTTATCTGTCCAATTCCAATCATCTAAAATAATGACATTTTTATTTACTTCTTTATTTCCTCTCATTAGTGATATAGGAATATAATAATCAAATATTTTTCCATTTTTAAGTTTAATTTGGAATTCTAAGGGAAATGGCATTTCTCCCTTTTCTAATACTAATTTACAATTGTTTTGGTAATTTAATATTTGAGAAATTCCATAATCAATTTTTTTTATTGTATTTACGAAGTATTCAAAATACCAATCTAATTCTAATTCACTTTCTTTTTCCAGAATTCTCTTGAAATTGATAGGATTAGGATGTTTGAAAGACCATTCATTATAATATCTTTTAAGAGATGAATTTAAACTTTCTTCTCCAATTATTCTATTTAATTGGTCTATAAATACTACTCCTTTCCAATATGCAGCTGAATAATAAGCTAAATTAGTATTAAAATGGTCTGCATGAGTGATTAATGATTCTTCATAATTACTTTTAGCAATTTTTAAATATCTATCATAGGAATCTTTATGTTGAAATAAACTATCCTCATTAAATAAAATTCTTTCAATAATATTTGATGCATAAGATGTAAACCCTTCATCCATCCAAGCATAAAGAGCTTCATTTGTCGCCATTAGTCCTTGGTACCAACTATGCATTATTTCGTGTACGCAAACACCAACAAGACTTCTTAGATTTCTATTTCCAGTTATTAAAGTAGCCATTGGATATTCCATTCCTCCATCGCCTCCTTGGATTATTGAATAGTGATCATAAGGATATTTTCCAAAATTTTTATTTGCATATTCAAAAGTTTTAATTAAATATGGTTCAAGATTTTCCCATTCTTTTGTTTTATCATTTTTTTGATAAAATAGGTGGAAATTGGGACCATTATCATTATTAATAATTTTATGATTATAATCTCTATCAGCAGCCCAAACAAAATCATGGACATTATTAGCTTGAAACTTCCAAGTTAAATTTATTGGTTTTTTTTTGTATTGATATTTTTATAACCATGTCCTATCTCTTCAGGGTTAGTAAGTTTTCCAGTAGCTGCAATAGTATAATCAGCATCGATTTTAATATTCACGTTAAAATCGCCCCATACCCCGTGAAATTCTCTAGAAATATATGGATTTGAGTTCCATCCATTTTCGTCATATTCACAAATTTTAGGATACCATTGTGACATTGAATAATCAATTCCTTCAGAATTATCCCTCCCAGTTCTTCTTATTTGAATTGGAACTTGGGTTAAAAAATTCATATCAAAAATTGCTGAATCATTGGGATATATTGGATCATTTAAAATAACTTCAAGTATGGTCCCATTAACCTGATAGCTTAGGGGAGTTCCATTTTGAAAAATGTTTAGTATCTTTTGAAATCCAATTTCATTAGGACTCAATTTTGATATTCTGTCTTGAACTCTTTTATCAGGGTCTAATATTGACATGCTTCTTTTATCCATCATACTCCCGGGTTGAAAGGCATTTAGGTATAAGTGGTAAAAAATATTTTGAAGTGTATCATGAGATAAATTATAATATTTTAATTTTTGATTTCCAGAAAATTGATGATTTTTGACATTAAAATCAATATTCATTTCATAAATTACTTTTTGTTGCCAATAATTTTGAGATGATAAATTTAATGTTACAAAAGATGAAATTATAATTATATATAGCTTATTCATTATTGTTTAATTTTGGGTAAATTTATATAATAATTTATTTATTTAAGCATGATTGAGCAAAGAAAAATTTTAAGAATTTTTAAGTTAATTAGTTTACTAAAAGGAATAAAGAAAAGATCACCAATAGAAATTTCAAAGATTTTAAATATTTCAAAAAGAACTGTATACCGTTATTTAAATTTATTGGAAGATTTAGGCTTTATGATTGATGTTGATTTAAATAATAATTATTTTATTCATACTGATGTTGGAAATGAATTTGAATTTACTTTTAATTCAGAAGAGTCTATTTTAATTAGAGAGTCTTTGAATACAATTTCAATAAATAACAATCTGACTCAAAATATTTTGAAAAAATTGTATATGATGAGTGAGCAAGGACAAATTGGAAAAAATATTCTTAATGCAGATAATGGTTTAAAAATTGAAAAATTATCTAATTCAATAAAGAATAATCTACAAGTAAAATTAGTAAATTACTCTTCTTTAAATTCTAATTCTAATTCAAATCGAATATTTGAACCAATTGCATTTACATCAAACTATACTGGAGTTATTGGGATTGATGTCAATAATGCACCCTCAGATACAAGAATATTTAACATCAACAGAATTGGAAATGTTGAAATTTTAGATAGATTACAAAAATTTTCAAGCAATGTTACTGTTAATCCTATTGATTCTTTTGGTTACAAAGGAAATGTATTATATGATATTGAGTTAACTTTAAATAGAAAAGCTTATTCGTATTTGATTCAATTTTATCCAGAAACCAAATCTATAATTAAGGGAAAAAAAGATTCCTATAAATTTTCAGGTAAAGTTTATTTTTCGGAGAATTTATTTAGATTTTTATTTTCTTTTCCAGATGCAGTAAAAATTAATAGTCCTAAAATTTTAAAAGATGAACTTTTGAATTTTAAGAGTTTATTAAATAAGTGACACTAATTGTCACAGTATTAAATTTTATTTGTTGATAAATAATATAAAATATCATGAAAAATAAATGTTTACTTACAAACTCAATAAATAAGTTTAATAATGTTGGAGTTAACTTCTTGAAAAAAGATGATCAGTTTGGTGAGTCTAATACTATCATAATTGAAAATATTATATCTGGAATTGACAAAAGAGATTATTACTTTCAAACTAGAAAGATAAATAATACATATATTTGTATTGTCACGAAATTAATCATTAGCGATCAAACATGGAATAAGTTTTTTGGGACTCTTTTGAATGATTTGGATATTAATAGATTTATTAAAAAATTATTTTTCGAAAATTCTCCTTCATTATTGGGGTTAGTTGGAAATAATTTACCTAAATATCCTGAGATTCAGGGTTTAATTATAATGGGGAGCGAAATATATAATTCAAATTAAAGATTATTTTCTAATATGAAATTTATGATTTTGTTCATTAAATGTAATCTATCCTTCCCTCTAACATGGTGATCATGTCCAGGATACTGAAAGTAATTAAACTCTTTTTTATTTTCAATACATTTTTGGGAAAATTTCAATGAGTGTTGTAAAACTACTACATCATCATCTGTACCATGTATGACTAATAGTGGGTCACTAAGGTTATGAATCTTATTTAAAATACTGGATTTTTTGTAGCCATCTGGATTTATTTCTGGAGTATCCATATACCTCTCAGTGTACATTACTTCGTAATATTTCCAATCAATAACTGGCCCTCCAGCTACTCCACAATTAAAAAAATCAGGATAAGTGCATAGTAGATTTGTGGCCATGTATCCTCCATAGCTCCATCCATAGACTGCTATCCTGTTTTTATCAATATTTTCTTTTGATATAAAATTTTGAAGCCCTCTTATTTGATCTTTCATTTCAATTTCTCCAAGATTTCTAAATATTATTTGTTCAAAATCTAAACCTCGATTTTCTGACCCTCTCCCATCAATTGTTAGAATAATATAACCCTGGTTAGCAAGATAATGCATCCATAAACTAGATGAAGCTAAAAAATCATTTTCTATTAATTGAACATTAGGTCCATTATAAACATAAAGTAATAATGGATAAGCTAAAGAATCATTATAATTATAAGGTTTGATTATTCTAGTATTTATAACAATGCCATCTTCTAATTTAAAACTATCAATTTCAATATTACCCATAATTATGTCAGAAAATGGATTATCCCTTTGATGTATTGTTTTTAAATTTTTACCGGAACTATTAATCAAATTTATTGTTCCTGGATTATTTGAACTACTGTAAGAATCAATATACAAGGTCCCCATAGAATTGGGATAAATCTTATGTACTCCTTCAATTTTAGTGATAATTTCAGATTCAGAATTAAATAGACTGCTTTTATAAAATCTAGTATCAAGTCCGTTGATATGAGACCCAGTAAAAAATAAGGAATCATCGACAATGGAAATAAAGTCTTTTACGACAAAATTTCCCATTGTAATTTGATTAATTATTTTTCCATTTATATTATATCTGTAGTAGTGGTCAAAACCATCTCTTTCAGATCTCCACAAAAATTCAGTATTATTGATAAAAATCATAGGATTTAATGGTTGAACATAATTTTTATTTTTTTCCTCAAATAATGTGAAATTTAATTTTCCATCATTTACATTGAAACTATTTAATTTTAAATGATTTTGATCTCTATTTAAAACCGCAATAAAAATATTTTTATTGTTTGGTCCCCAACAAATATTTGTTAAATATTTATCATTTGGTTCTCCAGTTCTCATCATTGTACTTTTTTTCTTGGAAATGTCATATACAAACAATTTTACTTCGTGACTAGACATTCCTGCCATAGGATATTTTATGTTTCTAATACTAGCTATTCTAGAATTAGAATTTATAATTGGATAATTACTTACCATTCCCTCATCTTTCTTATAATAAGCAACATATTTATCATTGTTTGACCAAAAAATACCTTTATCAATACCAAATTCATTTCTATGGACAATCTGACCATTTACTATATTTTCATCATTATCAAAAGTTATTTGTGTTAATTTATTTTTAGAATCTAAAATGAATAAATTATTATTTATTGTAAAAGCTACTTTTGAAAGGTCATGGCTATATTCAATATTTGAGGAATTATCAGGTAAAGAAAATATTTTTGAAATATGATCATTTTCAAAATTATATTTGTAAATATTTAAATCAATTTGAAAGATGAAATTCGAAGAGTTGATCCATTTTATATAATTGAAACTATTTAGTATATCATCTTCTAGAATTGAATTAATTTTTTCTAATGTAATTTGTTTTATTTGAATATTTAAATCTTCAACAATTAAAATATTATTTTTCACATAACTAAATTCATTCCTGTTATTAATCCATTGAATATTATATAAATTGTCTTTATAAAAATTTTTATTTCCCAGAATAGCGTCTTCAAAACTTAAATTTGTATTCTGAGCTAAAGATATATTAGTTGAGAAAGCTAGTATAATAATTATTCTTTTCATTTTCAAGTATATTATAATTTTGCAAATCTAATAATGTTTTTTTAAAATTGAATTAACATTTTTAATATCTTAAACTTTAGATTATTAAATTAGCTAATATGAATGCAAAATTTTCGTTTTTTTTAATGATTTATTTTTCAATATATTTTTCAAATTCAGTTCTTTGTCAAATTGGAGGGGAGAATACTTATGAGTTTGTCAATCTATCCTCTTCAGCTAGATTGTTGTCACAAGGAAATGTTTTACTCAACATTTTTGATGATGATGTCAATTTGTCGTATTGTCTTCCATCTTTGAATAATAAAAAAATGAATAACCAATTTTCAATTAATTATACAAATTATTTTGCTGATATAGATTTCGGTTCAATTATATATGGTTTAAAGTCTGATAGAACAGAAAATATTACACTTGCTTTGAAATATATAAATTATGGTAAATTTGATGAGACTGATCAATTTGGTAATATAATTGGAGAATTTTCAGCTGGAGAATATTTATTTTCAGCGTCAACTTTATTACTAAGAAAAAAAAAATGTAGTTTGGGTTACAGTTTAAAGTTAATTTATTCAAATTTTTATAACGTAAATTCATATGGATTTTTAGCTGATTTTTCATTTACATATGAAATAAAGCAAAATAGGATCTTATATTCATTTTTAATGAAAAATTTAGGTTCTCAAATTAAAAGTTATAATAATAAAGAAAATATGCCTTTTGAGTTAAAAATGGGATTAACTTCAAGATTGGAAAATGCCCCATTTAGAATTAGTATATTATTAAATCATATTGAAGATTGGAATCTTTTTTACGAAAGAGATGTAGATTCAAATGAAAATTCAATTTTGAACGATTATAATAACAATTCATTGAATTTAAGAAATGAGATTATCTCTCATATTAATATTGGTTCAGAAATTTTATTTTCAGATAATTTTAACTTTAGAGTTGGATATAATTTTAGGTTAAGTCAAGAGCTTGGATTAGACTTATATAACAGAGGAGTTGGATTGTCTTATGGATTTTTATTAAAAATTAAAAAGTTTCAGTTCAACTTTGCAAGAGTAATATATCATGCATTTGGTCCATTAAGTACAATTTCGTTAGTTTCAAACTTAGTAAATAAAAATTAGTATGAGAATAATTAATATTGCAGTTGATGGATATTCTTCGTCTGGGAAAAGCACTCTAGCTAAATCTTTAGCTCTCAAATTAGGGTACAAATATATTGATACTGGGGCTATGTATAGAGCTGTTACATTATTTTCTATCCAAAATAATTTGATTGAAAATGATTATGTTAAGGTTAATTCACTTATTAATACTCTAGAAAATATTAACATAGAAGTTTATTTTAAGTCTAATTTATCAGAAATTATTTTAAATGGAAAAAATATTACTAAAGACATAAGAAGTATGGAAGTTTCAAATCATGTAAGTAACATAAGTAAAATTAAAGAAGTTAGATATAAATTAGTTAAACAACAACAATTATTATCAAAAGACAAGGGATTTGTTATTGATGGCAGAGATATTGGATCAGTTGTTTTACCTGATGCTGAGTTGAAGTTTTTTATTGATGCATCATTAAATGAAAGAATTCGAAGAAGATTTAATGAATTAAAAAGAAAAGATGAGAAAACTACTTTTATCAAAGTTGAGCAAAATATTAAAAAAAGAGATATTACAGATGAGTATAGAGAAAATTCTCCATTAATAAGAACAACTGATTCAATATATATAGATAATACAAATTTGTCAAAATCTGATCAACTTGAATTAGCACTTAAATTTTATAAGATGATAGTTTAATAAAATTAAATTTTTTCAATTTCACCAAGGATTGATCTTATCATATTATCAATTGCTTTATCAGGAGAATTGGAAAATTTATTAGTAACCCTATTTGCAAGTACAACATTTATACTGATTGCATTATGATTAAATATTTTACTTAAGCTGTAAATTCCAGATGACTCCATTTCGAAATTTAAAACTTTTAATTTTTTATATGTTAAATCAGATAAATTTTTTATTAAATTTTTATGTTGAAGTTTTACATTAAATTCTCTACCTTGACCACCGTAAAAACTATTTGTAGTTAAAGTTATACCCATTCTGAAATTATTACTGTAAAGACTTTTCCATAACTTTTCCGATGCTTTAATTGCATAAGGCAAAGCTAATTTTGAATTCCATTTTGTAAAATGAATAAATTTATCAATTAATTCTTTCTCTAAAATAGAATTATCAAAAATATAGTAATAAATAATACCGTCTGAACCTATACAATATTTAGAAAAAATAATCTCATTAACATCAATTTTTTTTGACATTGATCCACAAGTCCCGAGTTTAATAAAATTTAACTTTCTTTTTGTATTTTTAAAATCTGACTTTTTAGAATTTAAAATATTGAGTTCATTTATAACTATATCTACATTATCTACACCAATACCACATGATATAATGCTAATTCTTTTTTTACCAATATACCCAGTATTAGTTATGAATTCTCTTTTAGATTTTTGAATTTCGATTTTATCAAAGTACTTAGAGACAAAAGAAACTCTTTTTGGATCACCAACAAGGATTATATCATCAGCAAAATCCTCAGTATTTAGTCCTAAATGATATATTGATAAATCTTTATTAAAAATAATTTCTGATGAATTTTTTTTTAACATACATTAATTTTTTTTTTTAATATAAATTTATGATATTATGGAATAAAATAAAAGAATGAGTATATCAATTTTAACAATTGGTGATGAGTTAATTATAGGACAAGTTCAAGATACTAATTCATCATGGATTGCAAAAGAAATTAATAATGCAGGATTAGAAGTTAAAAAAATTATATCAATATCTGATTCAGAAAAGGATATAATAAATACATTAAATTTGTGTTTGAAGGAATCTAATATTATAATAATGACAGGTGGACTAGGACCCACTCACGACGATTTGACAAAAAAAGTCTTATGTAAATTTTTTAATGATAGTCTGGTTAAAAATGAAAAAATATTAGATCATATTATTCAATTGTTTAAAAAAAGAAATAAAGTTCCAAATGAACTAAATTTTCATCAAGCATATCTTCCAAAAAAATGTAAAATAATATTAAATAAAATTGGAACTGCTTCAGGAATGTGGTTTGAAAAGAATGATAGTCATGTCATTGCTCTTCCTGGAGTTCCCTCTGAAATGAAAATGATGATGGAAAATTATGTAATAAAGAATTTGAAACTTTTATTTAAGCCAATTAATGTTATAAATAAAACAATAAATACATTTGGTCTCCCAGAGACTAATTTAGTAGAAATACTTGAAGAATGGATGGATAATTTAGATAAAAAGGTAAAGTTAGCTTTTTTGCCATCTTACAATAGAGTTAGATTAAGATTAAGTATAAGTGGAAATAACAATGAAAGTATTAAAAATATTATAGATTATCATGTTAAAAAATTGTATAAAATAATTCCACAATATATTTTTGGAGAGGATCAAACTACAATTGAAGAAAGTATTTCAAAAATATTAATTAAAAAAAAATTAACTATCTCATTGGCTGAAAGTTGTACAGGAGGGTATTTATCCCACTTATTCACAAAAATTTCTGGAAGTTCAAAATTTTTTAAAGGTTCAGTTATAGCCTACAATAATGAAATCAAAACAAATTTTTTAAATGTTGACCCAATAATAATTCAAAAATATGGAGCAGTAAGTAAAAGAGTAGTCAATCAAATGGCTGTAAATTCAAAAAAAATCTTTAAAACTGATTATTCTATATCTGTATCTGGTATTGCAGGCCCAGAATCTGATGGTACTGATAAACCTGTAGGATTGACCTGGGCTGCAATTGCGACACCTGAGTCTTGTTTAACTTATAAATATAAATTTGGTAAAAATAGAGTTTCAAATATTCAAAGAACTGCTAATTCAATTTTTTTTGAGTTATTACTTCATTTAAGGAATTCCAAATAATTTTGTAATTTTTTTTGAGTTTTAAATAAAAAAATTAATTTTGCTTGTCTAAAATTTTTATTATGTCAAGAATATGTTCAATTTCAAACAAAAAAGCTTTAGTTGGCAATAATGTTTCTCACTCCAATAAAAAGACAAAAAGAACTTTTTCAATTAATTTGATTAAAAAGAAATTTTATATTCCTGAGTTGAAAAAACAGGTTACTCTAAAAATATCTACCTCAATTCTCAAAACAATCAACAAAAAGGGATTGTCAAAAGTTATTAAAGATTATAACTTAAATATCAAGAATTTAAAATAATAATTTTTTAAGTCTCTTTTTAGACGCTTTTTTTTATATTTAAATATTAATTTTATGTCGATATAGTTGATACTATAATATATAAATATGAACAGCGAAATTTTTTACAAGAGATTAGGTATAGCTATTATCTTATTAAGTTTAATTTTTTTTACTGGAATTTCAGGTTTTATAATAATTGAAGATTATTCAATTTTTGATGCATTTTATGAAACAATTGTAATTTTTTCGACCGTTGGTTTAAGTTTAGTTCAACCCTTAAGCTCAATTGGTAGAATTTTTGTGTCAATATTAATAATTTTTAATATTTGTATATATACCTATGCTATATCAATTGTAACTGCATATTTTATAGACAGAAATTTAAGTAAATCATTAAAAAAAAATAAAGTGGAAAAATTATTTGTTAATATGTCAAGTCATGTGATTATATGCGGTGATAAAAACTTAGTCAATGAAGTTGTATCTAAAATTAAAAGTGAGAATAAATTTATAGTTATTGTTAATGAGAATCATGAAAATAATTTTGAAAATAATTTTATTGAAATGGATAATGTTAAAAATCAAAATAAATTAATTACCATTAATAAAAAAATAGATGAGAACTTACTAACTAAAATAAAAGTCAATACAGCTAAAGTTTTTTTAACTCTTCACAAAAAAGATAATTTAAATATTGATAATATTTTTTTGGTAAAACAATTAAATAATAATATAAAAGTTGTTAGTGTATCAGATAATCCTAATTCTGAATCAAAATTAAAGAAAATGGGTTCAGATGAAGTAATGAATTTGAGTATCATAGGTGCAAATTATATTTCTTCATTATTTTAAATATTATCCAATGAAAAAAATCAAATATATTTTATTATTCATTCATAATTTTACGTTTGCAGAAAATAATTTATCCAGATCTATTAACTCAGTTTTTGAGCCAATTGTCGAAATAATGTCAAAAACAATATTTTGGGAACCTTTTTCGATGGGAATTCCAATTGTAGTAATATGGTTAATAAGTGGTGCAGTTTTTTTTACTTTAAAAATGAAATTCGTAAATATTTTTTATTTTAAACATGCAATAGATTTAGTTAGAGGCAAGTATGATAGTCCAAATGAAGATGGTGAAGTATCTCATTTTCAAGCACTGACAACGGCTTTATCTGCGACAGTTGGACTAGGAAATATAGCAGGTGTTGCAGTAGCAATTTCTGTTGGTGGACCGGGTGCAACATTTTGGATGATAATTGCAGGGTTTCTGGGAATGTCCTCTAAATTTGTTGAATGTACCCTAGGAGTAAAGTATAGAAAAATAAATGATAAAGGTGAAGTTTCAGGGGGGCCTATGTATTATTTAAGTGAGACATTTAAATCAAGGAATTTTGAAAAATTTGGTAAGTTTATAGGAGCTTTATTTGCTGTATTATGTGTAGGTGGATCATTCGGTGGAGGATGTATGTTTCAAGCCAACCAAGCTTATGCTCAAATTGAAGGTCAATTTCAAATAATGCCTGGAAATGGCTTTTATTTTGGTTTGATACTTTCTTTATTTGTAGGCCTAGTTATTATAGGCGGGATAAAGTCAATAGCTAAGATAACTGAAAAAATTGTACCATTTATGGCTTTTTTATATGTAGGAGCATCATTATTTATAATAATATTAAATTATAACAAAATCTTTGATGTTTTACATTTAATAGTAACCTCTGCTTTTTCAAATGATGCAACAAAAGGGGGTATTATTGGAGTTTTAATTCAAGGATTTAAAAGATCAGCTTTTTCAAATGAGGCTGGAATAGGTTCTGCTGCCATAGCTCACTCAGCAGTAAAAACTGATGAACCAGTAAAAGAGGGAATTGTTGCTCTCTTGGAACCATTTATCGATACAGTTGTAATTTGTACCATGACTGCCTTTGTTATTATTATTACAGACAGACATTTAGGAATTGATTTAGAAGGAGCTCAATTGACTTCTTCAGCTTTTGAATCAGTTATTTCGTGGTTTCCGTTATTATTAGTTGTAGCTATTTTTTTATTCGCTTTTTCATCAATGATATCTTGGTCATATTATGGGTTAAAATCATGGACATATTTATTTGGAAACTCAAAATTTGTAGATATTTCCTATAAATTGTTATTTTTATTATTTGTAGTTATTGGATCTTCAGTTAGTTTAGGTTCTGTAATTGATTTTTCTGATATGATGATTTTAGCAATGGCTTTCCCAAATATTCTAGGTTTATATTTTTTAAGCAATGAAGTTAAAGAAGATTTAGAAATGTATTCAGAGAAATTAAATTCTGGTAAAGTGAAAAAAGTAAAATAAATGATACAATATTCTGATACTCAAAAAAGTATTCAAAGGTCAGTAAAGGATCTTGTTAAAAAACATATTTTACCATTTTATAAAGAATGGGATGATAAACAATATTTTCCTGTAGATTTATTTAAAATCCTAGGAAAAATGGGTATAATGGGAGTGTTAATTCCTGAAAAATATGGTGGATCGGGATTAACTTATAAAGAATATGTTAAAATAATTGAAGAGATCTCTAAAATTGATCCTTCTATAGGGTTGTCTGTTGCAGCTCATAATTCACTTTGTCTAGCACATATTTATAAGTTTGGAAATGAATATCAGAAAAAAAAATGGCTTCCTAAACTATGTTCAGGAAAACAAATAGGTGCTTGGGCTTTAACTGAACAAAATACTGGGTCCGATTCTGGTAATATGAAAACTAAAGCAGTTAAAGTTGGTAATGAGTGGATTTTAAATGGTTCAAAAAATTTTATAACTCATGGTATTTCTGCTTCAATTACAGTTGTAGTAGTTAGAACGGGTAACAAAAATAACTCAAGTGACATGTCTGCTTTTGTTGTTGAGAGAGGTACTAAAGGTTTTTTTTCGGGGAAAAAAGAGGATAAACTAGGAATGAGAGCATCAGAGACTTCCGAAATAATTTTTGATAATTGTAGAATACCTCAAGAAAATTTACTTGGAGAAATTGGAGAGGGCTTTATTCAATCTATGAAAATTTTAGATGGAGGAAGAATTTCAATTGCTGCCTTGGCACTTGGCATATCTAAAGGTGCTTATCAAAATTCTCTAAAGTATTCTAAGGAAAGAATCCAATTTAAAATACCTATATCCAATCATCAATCTATAGCATTTATTTTAGCAGATATGTACAGTAAAATTATGGCATCTGAATTACTAATTTATAAAGCAGTAGATAAGATTGATAGATTTTTAAAGGTTACTAAAGAAAGTTCAATGGCAAAGTATTATTCATCTGAGATTTCGGTAGATATATCAAATCTTGCAGTACAAATTTTTGGAGGTTATGGATATATTAAAGATTTTCCTGTTGAAAAATTTTACAGAGATTCTAAGTTAACAACTATTGGTGAGGGTACTTCTCAGATTCAGTTGTTAGTAATTTCTAAGGAAATATTAAAATAAATTTAAGTTGTTTTAAATATTGTTATTTTTATTATATTTGCAAAACTAATTTTTAATGAAATGATTATAATCCCTGTTAAAGATGGAGAAGCAATTGAAAGAGCTCTCAAAAGATTTAAGCGTAAGTTTGATAAAACTGGTGCTATGAAAGATTTAAGAGCAAGAAAAGAATTTATAAAACCATCAATTAGAAGAAGACAGCAGCTCATCAAAGCAGCATATGTTCAACAACTCAAGCAAGCTGAGTAAATTTCACATCCTTCTCTAATATAAGAATGAATCACATTTCCAAATTTATTGAATATATTGATTCAGTAAAAAGATATTCTTCACTAACTGTTAAATCCTATGTTTCAGATTTAAATCAGTTTGAAAAATTTTTATTACTTAATTTAGATTTAACATTAAAAGATGTAAAAACTCAAAATATTAAAGCTTGGATTTCTCATCTAGTTTCTAAAGGCTACGATAAAAACTCAGTTAATAGAAAACTTTCTGTTTTAAGAAGATACTACAGATTTCAAAATAACAATAATTTTTTTAAAGGTAATCCTACCAAAAATATTATTTCCTTGAAGACAAAAAAAAAGATTCCAGAATTTGCCAGTAAAGAGGATCTAAATAAACTTTTTGATAATAATTTTTTTCTTGAAGGTTATATTGGGGAAAGAGATAAAACTATATTACAAATGTTTTACTATACTGGAATGAGGTTATCAGAGCTAATTAACTTAGAAGTTAATGATATAAGTTTTTATCAAAAATATATTAAAGTTACTGGAAAAAGAGATAAACAAAGGTTAATTCCATTATTAGATAGTCACTTAAATGATTTAAAAAAATTTATCAGTGTAAGAAATGATAATTTTAAAAATAATTCTCAATATTTATTTTTAAATCATAATGGCAAAAAATTATACCCTAAATTGGTCTACAGAATTGTAAAATTATACATTAGCAAAGTTTCTACTATAACAAAAAAAAGTCCTCACACTCTTAGACATGCATTCGCCACTCACCTGCTCAATGAAGGAGCTGATCTTATGGCAATAAAAGAAATATTAGGACACTCCAGTCTCAATTCAACTCAAATTTATACTCATACATCCTATGAAAATTTAAAGAAAGTTTATAACTTATCTCATCCTCGTGGTTCAGAATAATTCTCTAATTTTAACAAATTATATCCAATAATTTAAATTAACTTTTTTATTTTTTTTCTTACAATGAAATAAATCATTTAAAAAAAAATTGAATATTATTTTTTCATGTTCATTAGTTTTATAAATTTGCAGTCTCTTTTTCTGAAGGTTTTGTTGGTTAAGAGAGAGATGACATTGCCGATGTAGCTCAGCTGGCTAGAGCAGCTGATTTGTAATCA
>NZJX01000002.1 GCA_002692065.1 Flavobacteriales bacterium
CAGGATCTCCTGAACCATGAGCCTCAGAGATATATACTGTGCCTAATACACATGATGGGTAAACCACTGCGTATTCACATGTACCATCATCTACATTAGAATCTGCATTGTAATTAGTTGCATCAGAGTCTGTACATCCATAAATAATCTCATCACCTTGACAGTTTAAACTGATACTAAATGAAACAATTGGAGTAAAACTATTAGTTACGTATGAAGGAGAAAAAGGCCCAGTTGTGGAAATAAGCTGAAAGACATCATAAACCAAATTACCGTCAATAATTTGTAAATTAACAACTTCATTTCCAGAGTAACCATCTATCTCTCCTGTCGTAGTATCGTCTCCCCAAACGGCAATTGAAAATGAACCTCCGTCAGTAGGAACAGAAACTGAACCATAGGTATGACCACTAGAGGAAATTGCCACCATATATGGAGAATCAGAAACGTAGTTGTTACTTGATGACGATAAGAATAATAAGGTCATATTCGAACCAGTATTAGAATAGTCTGAGGAAGGTATATAACACTGCTGACTATACAAACTTAAACTACTGGAATTCAATAATATAAATGTTGAAAGATATAATAATTTTAATTTTTTCATATTTTAAATATATTGTTAGAATGGGTACGAAAATACAAATTTTTTGATAAAAAAATTAATACAATTTACTTACTGAAATTTAAGTTACTAACAAATTTAAAATGAGATTAAATTAACTTCAAAATTAGTTTAAAATTTTTTTTACAACAGAACCGTCATCATAAATTTCAAAAAATATTGAATTAGATTTCAAGTTATTTTCAAGAATTACTTGTCCAAGGACATTTAGAATCTTTATAATTTTTTTTTCTTTGATATTATTGTTATCAACACTAAGATTACAAAAATCGTTAACTTCAAGGACTGAATTTGAAGGAGACAAACCATTTAAGATTAAATTTTCATCTGAATCTATTATTTCCCATGAAACTTCGTTGCTATATATTCCTGAATTATCCATTACTAAATCATAACATCCACTTGATAAAAAAAATTGATAAAATCCAAAATCACCATCTTCCAAGGAAACATTGTGTAAAATTTGACCGTCTGAATTAATGATTGAAAAGGCATTATTATTCCAACCATCTCCAAAAGAATCATACATTAAAAGATTGTAAAAGTTAAGATCTCCACATGTGAGAGGATAAGTACAAGAGCCATCATCAGTATTTGCATCAGAATCAAAATTTAGAGCGTTAATGTCTGAACAACCATAGATAATACCCACACAACCTCCATCATCAGTATTAGCAACAAAATTAAAATTGAAAGCTGTCGAATCTGTACATCCATATATTACTTCGCATTCTCCAGAAAAATTAATTGGCAAAGCAATTGCATCACTTGCACTTCCTGTCAAAGTTCCAGATATCATAAGAGAATCAGTATCGTTATTAATTATTTCAACATAGTTTCCATACCAACCATTTCCAAAAGAAGTAAACATATTAAAAAATGAACAACCATCATTTAAACATAATTGGTATACACCAGCCCCACCCTCAAATCCTTGAATTTCCCAAGAAACAGTATTTTCCCAATTTCCGCCACCAACTTCAACATTAACAGAAGTTCCCTCTAAACAATTTCCGTTACAATCTAATCCAATCTGAGGGCCATTTCCGCCACATTCTCCACACTCATCAATTTCAAAACATAAACCATTGTCATAAATTGCAAGAGAATCAAAGTTACATGCCAGTGTGTCAATACACCCATAATCACTACTAATATTAGCATTTTCATTTATCCATTCGTAAACGTAAGAAACTCTTGACCAGACCCCAGGATATTGAACTTGAGCACATCCATAACCCCAACTTGTAATTCCAACTAATAGCCATCTTGTAGAATCTGAACTTCTCACTGCAAGGGGGCCTCCGGAGTCTCCCTGGCATGCATCTTCGCCCCCATCTATCAAATCTCCAGCGCATATCATAGTTGTATCTAAATTTCCACAAGGATACTCACCTGAATTACCATTTTCGTCAACATCTATTCCACAAGCAACTGAATTGTAAACAATTGGCGCAGTAGCAACTTGAAGAGTTGATGAAGATGGCCCCCCAGAAGACAAAGAACCCCACCCTGTAATATATGAAATAACTCCAGCACTTTCGCTTCCAGCAAGGACTTCAGTAGGGTCAATTATATCAATAATTTGTAAATTTTCATTAAAGTTAAAATCACCATCTATTTCAATTAATGCAAAATCATAAGATAAATTATTTGGATTTCCATATGATGGATGTATGATAATTTGTGAAACAGAATATGTTTCGCCACCAGAGGCATATGGATCAGATGACCCACCTCTAATGTAAGTATTATTAGGATTATTATTATCAACACAGTGAGCGGCAGTCAAAACCCACGAATCTCCTATTACAGCTCCACCACAAAAACCAAAACCATTTCCAGAAACCAATGCAATTTGCCAGGGATAGTCTTTAATATCAGCATCAATTCCTCCAACAACTCTTTCTAAATTTTCTATATTTGGCCTAACTTGTGAAAATAAGTTAGATACAATAAAAACATTGGTTATAAATAATAAGTAAATTTTTGTCATTTTTTCTAAAAAAAGAATTACAAATTTACTAAAAATATGATTGACTAATGCTTAAATATTAATTTTTATTAAAATATATTTATAAAATTTAATTTCAAAAAATCACAAAAATGTATATTTGTATACCAATTTAAAAAAAAATGATAAAAGTAGAATTCCCTGATGGTAGATCAAAGAAATATCCAAAAGGTATAACCTTTTATGAGATTGCTAAATCAATAAGTGAAGGTCTTGCAAGAAATGTACTTGCGGCTGAAATTGGTGAAGAAATATTTGACTTAGATACTAAATTAAAAAATGATTGTAAAATCAGGCTTCTAACTTGGGATGACAATAATGGTAAAAAAGTTTTTTGGCATTCTTCAGCTCATTTAATGGCAGAAGCACTAGAATCACTATATCCTGGAATTAAATTTGCTATTGGGCCTCCAATTGAAAATGGATTTTATTATGATATTGATTTTGGAGACTACTCTTTTTCATCTGATCATTTTACAAAAGTTGAGAAAAAAATAAATGAACTATCAAGATTGAAATCTAAATTTTTAAAAACTAATATTTCAAAACAAAATGCAAAAAAATATTTTAAAGAAAAAAATGATAATTATAAACTTGAACTTATACAAGAATTAAAAGATGGTGAAATTACTTTTTATCAACAAGGAAAATTTATAGATTTATGTAAAGGCCCACATATTCCCCACACCGGACATATCAAAGCGTTTAAAATTCTCAGTACAGCAGGAGCTTATTGGAGAGGAAATGAAAAAAATAAACAACTGACAAGAATTTATGGTATAAGTTTTCCAAAAAATAAATTTTTATCAGATTATATAAATTTTCTTGAGGAGGCAAAAAAACGAGATCACAGAAAAATAGGTAAAGATTTAGAGCTTTTCACTTTCTCAAATAAAGTTGGACAAGGACTTCCCCTTTGGTTACCAAATGGGACCAATCTAAGAAATCGTTTAGAAAATTTTTTAAAGAAAATTCAACTAGATAATGGTTATGATCCTGTCATTACTCCCCATATTGGTCACAAAAGTCTTTATGTTTGCTCTGGTCATTTCGATAAGTACGGTTCAGATTCTTTTCAATCCATTAAAACTCCAGATTTAAATGAAGAATTTTTTTTAAAGCCAATGAATTGTCCTCATCATTGTGAAATATATAAAAGCAAACCACGATCATACAAAGACCTACCCATAAGATTTGCTGAGTTCGGAACAGTTTACAGATTTGAACAAAGTGGAGAACTTCATGGTTTAACCAGAGTCAGAGGATTCACCCAAGATGATGCACATATTTTTGTAACTAAAAATCAAATTCAAAAAGAGTTTGAAAAAGTTATTGATATTGTTTTATTAGTCTTTAAATCTCTTGGCTTTGAAGATTTTACAGCTCAAATTTCATTGAGAGATAAAGTTGAGAGAAACAAATATATTGGAAATGATAATAATTGGAAATTAGCTGAAGATGCTATCATTAAATCTGCTGAAAATAAAGGCTTAGAGACAATTTTGGAATATGGAGAGGCAGCATTTTATGGACCAAAACTTGATTTTATGGTTAAAGATGCAATTGGGAGATCATGGCAACTTGGAACAATTCAAATTGACTATAATCTTCCTGAAAGATTTGATCTAAATTATATTGGTGATGATAATAAAAAACATAGACCGGTAATGATTCATAGAGCTCCATTTGGTTCTCTAGAAAGATTTATTGCTGTTTTAACTGAACATTGTAATGGGAATTTCCCCTTATGGTTGTCACCAAATCAAGTATCCATAATAATTATTAGTGAAAAATTCATTCTTTACGCCAAAGAAGTTTTTAATTTACTTAAAATTTCCGATATTCGCGCCTGCATTGATGATAGAAATGAAAAAACTGGAAGAAAAATTAGAGACGCAGAAATTAAAAAAACTCCATATATGTTGATAATTGGAGAAAAAGAATCAACAGAAAATAAAATATCTGTCAGAAAACATGGTGGCGAAAATATGGGATCAATGAAAATTGAAAAATTTATTGAAATAATTGAAAAAGAAATTAAAAATAGTATTAATAAATAACATAAAACTTAAAGGAGGAACCAAATTATAGTATTAAGAAGAAAGATTAACAGGACAAACAGGCGAATAGTAAAAACTAATGCTCACAAAATTAATTCTGAAATAAAATCCTCAGACGTAAGGCTAGTATCTAACAAAGAAATCGAGGATGGAATATATCCTATTCAAAAGGCCCTTGGCTTGGCCGATGAATTAGGATTAGATTTAGTTCAAATCGCAGATAATGCCGTCCCACCTGTATGCAGAATTGTTGACTATAACAAATTTTTGTACGAACAAAAAATGAGACAAAAATTATTAAAATCAAAAACTGCTAAAATAGTTCTTAAAGAAATTAGGTTTGGTCCCAATACAGATGATCATGATTTTGACTTTAAACTTAAGCATGCAAAAAAATTTTTAAATGATGGAGCAAAACTAAAAGCTTTTGTTTTTTTTAAAGGTAGATCTATACTATACAAAGATAAGGGAGAAATTTTACTTTTAAGATTTGCTCAAGAACTTGAAGAATTTGGAAAAGTTGATCAATTACCAAAGTTAGAGGGTAAGAGAATGATAATGTTGATGAGTGCGAAAAAAAATAATAAATAAAATCAAAGTATAATGCCTAAAATGAAAACTAAATCCAGTGCGAAAAAAAGATTCAAATTGACTGGTACTGGGAAAATTAAAAGAATGCATGCATTCAAAAGTCATATATTGACTAAAAAAACAACTAAACAAAAAAGAAATCTTACTAAATCTGGTTTAGTACATAAAAGTGATGTATCTAACATTAAACAACAATTATGTATTTAAATTAAATTTAGTGTTTATTAATTAACCCTATTCTTAGCTCTTAAGCAATAATTTATTCGCTAAGTTTAAAAAAATTAAAAAAATGCCAAGATCAGTAAATCATGTAGCTTCAAAAGCTAGGAGAAAAAAAATATTAAAACTTGCAAAAGGATTTTTTGGAAGAAGAAAAAATGTTTGGACGGTCGCTAAAAACGCGGTTGAAAAAGCTTTACTATATGCCTACAGGGACAGAAAAGTTAGAAAAAGGAAATTTCGTTCTTTGTGGATACAAAGAATCAATGCAGGTGCAAGACAATATGGAATGTCATACTCTCAATTTATGAGCTTAATACATAAAAATAATATTCAAATTAATAGGAAAGTTCTAGCTGACTTAGCCATGAATCAACCAGAGGCATTTAAGAGTATTATTGAAAAAATACAAAAATAACTTTTTACCTCGTTTATTTTGATAATCTCTCAAGCCCTAAAATTGAAGGTCTGTAAGAAGGATTAATCATTAATGAGGTTCTGTAATCAGTTTCAGATGCAAGTTTTTTATTTGATAATTCATAAGAATATGCTCTTCCAAAATATGCTTCGTTGTAGGTTGGGTCAATATCAATTGCATATGAGAAATTTTCTATAGCGTCTTCAAAATTATCTTTGTAAATATTAATTACTCCAATATTATGATATGAAAACTTATCCGAGGGATTTAATTTAATTGATTTGAGGTAATTTAAAATTGCATTATCATAATTATTCATTTTTTGATAGAACATCCCAATCTTGTAAAAAATATCATATCTATCAGGTTTTATAATACATGCATAATTAAAATAATCGATTGCCAAATAATTATTTAAATCAGAATAAATAGTTCCCATCAAGTCAAATCCTTCAAAAAACTTGTTATTTAAATTTAATGACTCTTGAATTAACGTAATCGCTTTAGTTGTGTCATCATTAAATAAAAAAAAATTACCTTTTAAAAATAAAGCATAAAAGTTTTCAGAATCATAATCTAGAATTTCATTTATTATTTTTAATCCATTTTTAAAATCATTTACGGCTAAATAAAGTTCAGCTAAATTTAGTCTACAATCTATATTAGTATAATCTATATTTGCACACAATTCCCATGTATCTTTTGCTTTTTTTGAATTACCCATTAAATAGTACAAAGACCCTAATTTAAATTTATAAAATGAATTAAAGGAATCCAGTCTACATGAAATAACTAAATCCTTGTAGGCATCTGAGAGATTTGAATACTTTATGAAAAAATTAGATCTTGAGAAAAATAAATCTGCGTTTAAAGAGTCAAGTTTTATTAAATTATTTATTGAATCAATAGACTTAATTGAATCATTAAAACTATAATTAATTTTTTTATAATTTTTATTTGAATTGCATGATAAAAAAATTATTGATAAAATAGATAATATATTAAAAACATTATATCTAAGAACTTTCAATTTTTTCAATAATTTTTGATTCGATTTCGTTCATTAACTCAACATTATCATTCAAAAGCGCTTTAACAGAATCTCTACCTTGACCCAACTTAATATCACCATAACTAAACCAAGAACCACTTTTATCTATTAAATTTAGTTCTACTCCTAAATCAACTATTTCACCAATTTTAGAAATTCCTTCACCATATAAAATATCAAATTCTGTTTTTTTAAATGGAGGAGCAACTTTATTTTTGACAACTTTAACTCTGGTTCTATTTCCAACCAAATTTTCACCATTTTTAAGTTGTGTACTTCTTCTTATATCTAATCTTATTGAAGCATAAAATTTCAATGCATTTCCACCAGTTGTAGTTTCTGGATTTCCAAAAATAACTCCAATTTTTTCTCTTAATTGATTAATAAATATACAAATACATCCTGTTTTTGATATTGAAGCAGTTAATTTCCTTAAAGCTTGAGACATTAATCTTGCATGTAAACCTAATTTAGAATCTCCCATTTCACCCTCAATTTCACTTTTAGGTGTTAGGGCGGCAACTGAGTCTACTACTATAATATCAATAGCTCCAGATCTGATTAAATTATCAGCAATTTCTAATGCTTGTTCTCCTGAATCTGGTTGAGCAATTATTAATTCATCAATATTAACTCCAAGATTTTCAGCATATATCCTATCAAAAGCGTGCTCTGCATCAATAAAAGCCGCAATACCCCCAGTTTTTTGAGCTTCAGCCATTGCGTGAATTGCAAGAGTAGTCTTTCCTGAAGACTCTGGTCCATATATCTCGACTACCCTTCCTTTAGGATAACCTCCAACTCCTAATGCCAGATCTAAACCAATAGAACCAGTTGAAATTGAAGATATATTCTCATGAGTAACACTACCCATTTTCATAACAGCTCCTTTACCATAGGTTTTTTCTAACTTATCAATAGTAATGTTTAATGCTTTTAATTTTGATTCTTTTTCTTTATCCATAATATATTTTTTGTCAAATTAAATACGAAAAAATGACAATTTGTGTCATTAACTAAAATTTAAAATTTGATTCGAATGATCATTTGTTTTGACTTTATCAATAATATTTTCTATTAATTGATTTTCATTTATAATAAATGTAACTCTAAGAACACCTTCATATTCTCTTCCCATAAATTTTTTTAACCCCCAAACACCATACAAATTTATAACCTCTTTATTAGTGTCAGCTAATAATGAAAAAGGCAAAGAATACTTGTTAATAAATTTTAAATGAGATGAAGAACTATCAGGACTAACTCCTAAAACTATGTATCCTTTTTTTAATAAAACAGAGTAATTTTCTGAAATATTACAGGCTTGCTTTGTACAACCAGGAGTTAAATCTTTGGGGTAGAAATATAAAACAATTTTTTTTCCTGAGTAATCACTTAAGGAAACTTTTTCATTGTTTTCATTTAACAAGGAAAAATTAGGAGCTTGATCTCCTACTTTTAGTTTTTTCATTAATTTTTTTTTTCAAATTTATTAAAAAATGAAATTTTTACCGGCATATTTTTTTTTTATTATTAACAAATTTTTAAAATTATTGAAATGAAAATTCAAACTTATTTTTAATGCATAATTTTCTCATATTTGATAAAGCATATCTCATTCTTCCTAAAGCTGTATTAATACTAATTCCGCATTCATTTGAAATTTCTTTAAACGTCATCCCTCCAAAGAATCTCATTTCAATAACTTCTTTTTGATCCTCTGATAGTAATCCAGTCAATTTTTTTAATTCTTTAGATTGATCAAAGTTTGGATATTTTGAATCTTGAATTTCATTATTATCATTTAGAGAATTGATTAAATCAAATTTAAAATTCTTATTAAAATTTTGCAATCTAGATTCTTTTCTGAAATAATCTATGATAACATTATGAGTGATTCTCATAAACCAAGGAAGAAATTTTCCTTGATCCTTATATTTACCAGACCTTAAAATGTTAAATACTTTTATACATACCTCTTGAAATATATCATTTGAGATATCTTTGTCCTTTATTTTTGAAAGTATATATCCATATACTTTATCATTATACTTTAGAATTAATTGGTTGAACGATTCAGTATTACCGGAAATGAAGGTAGATATATAAATAGAATCTTGATTATTTTGTACACACATAACTACTAATTTAAATTAAACAATAAATATTAATAGGTAAAAGTGTGTATAGGCATTTTTTTTGTTATAGCAAATATAAAAAAAATAAATTGTAAATAAAAGATTCATTAAATTTTTGTAGTTAACTTTGAAATATTTTTTGTTAAAAATGATTTAGATGATTAATAAGAACTATTTTATTGAGATTGAAGAAGCTAACCTTCATAATTTAAAAAATGTTACTGTCAAAATACCTAGAAATAAACTAACTGTAATAACCGGTCTTTCTGGTTCAGGAAAATCTACTTTAGCTTTTGACACTTTATATGCTGAAGGACAAAGAAAATATGTCGAAAGTTTATCGTCATATTCCAGACAATTTTTAGGTAAAATTAAAAAACCTAAAGTTAAAAGAATAACTGGACTATCCCCAGCTATTGCCATTGAACAAAAAGTAAAAAGTAATAATCCAAGATCAACTGTAGGAACAAGTACAGAAATATATGATTTTCTCAAATTACTTTTCTCTAGAATTGGGAAAATAATTTCTCCTCTTTCAGGAAATGAGGTAAAGAAAAATAATAGAGACGACATTTTAAATTTTATGATGCAACAAAAAATAGGTCATAAATTTATTATCATGACACCCATGAATTTCTATTACAATAATAAAAATGAAAAAATAGAAATACTTCAAGAAAAATTAAAAAAAGGATTCCAAAGAGTACTATATAAAGATGAAATAACTAAAATAGAAGACTTAATAAATAATAAATTTGATTTATCGGAGACTATATACTTGATAATTGATAGATTAAAACTTAATAGTAATATTAAAAATAGAATTATTGAATCAATTGACCTTGCTCTGATAGAGGGAGAAGGCAAATGTATTATTGAAAATATCGATGATAGAAATAAATTTTACTTTGACAATTTACTTGAAATGGATGGTATTAAGTTTGAAAAACCAAATATACATTTATTTTCATTTAACAGTCCATTTGGTAGTTGTGAAACTTGTAGCGGATTTGGTGAGGTTATTGGAATTGATGAAGATTTAGTTGTTCCAAATAAAAATTTATCAGTATTTGAAGATGCAATATTTTGTTGGAGAAGTAGTGTGTACTCAAAATTTAAAAATCAAATTATATCAAACTCAGAAAAATATAATTTTCCAATTCATAAACCCTATAAAAAATTAAATGATATTGAAAAAAATTTATTATGGTTAGGTTCAAAAGATATTACTGGAATATATGAATTCTTTAAAAAAATCGAAAGAAAAAAATATAAAATTCAAAATAGAGTATTACTTTCCAGATACAGAAATAAAACTACTTGTAAAACATGTAATGGATTTAGATTAAGAAAGGAATCGACTTATGTGAAAATTAATAACTATAATATTACAGATTTATTAAATATCTCAATTAAGGAGCTTTACAAAATAATTAATAATTTAAAATTAAATAAAACTGAAATTGATATTTCAAGAAACATTATTTTTGAAATTAAAAATAGACTTAAATTATTAATTAAAATTGGATTAAGCTATCTAACAATAAATAGAAAATCATCAACTTTATCTGGAGGTGAATCACAAAGAATAAATATTATAACATCAATTGGAAGTAGTCTAGTAGGTTCAATTTATGTTTTAGATGAACCTAGTATTGGACTTCATTCAATTGATACTTTGAAACTCATTGAAATATTACAATCATTAAAAAACTTAGGTAACACTGTTGTAGTAGTTGAACATGATGAAGAAATTATTAAAAATTCTGATTATATTATTGATATTGGTCCAAAAGCTGGAAAAGATGGAGGAGAAATTATTTATTCAGGTAACCTTAAGAATTTATTAAAATCAAAATCTAGTTTAACCGCTAAATATCTCAATAATGAACTTAAAATTGAATTGACAAGAAAAAGAAGTTGGAAAAATTCTTTAGAATTTCATGGAATTAAACATAATAATTTAAAAAATATAAATGTTAAACTACCTCTTAATGTATTAAATGTTATTATTGGAGTTAGCGGATCCGGTAAAAGCACCTTGGTTAAAAATGTAATTTATCCATGTTTATTAAAATATCTGAACCAAAAATATTTAAAACAAGGAAATTTTAAGGAAATGACTGGAGATATTGACAAATTAAATTCTGTTTCATTTATCGATCAAAATCCAATTGGAAGATCTTCAAGATCTAATCCAGTAACTTATATAAAAGCTTATGATGAAATTAGAAATTTATTTTCTAAAATTGAACTTTCAAAAATTAGAAAATATAAACCTAAACACTTTTCATTTAATGTAGATGGAGGAAGATGTGAAGAGTGTTTGGGAGAAGGTGAAAAGATAATAGAAATGCAATTTATGGCTGATATTAAAATTAAATGTGAAGTATGTAAAGGTAAAAGGTTTAAAAAAGAAATCCTTGATGTTAGATATTTTAAGAAAAATATATTTGATATACTAAATTTAACAGTAAATGAGGCCATAGTTTTCTTTGAATCAAAACAAAACAAAAAAATTGTAAACTTAATTACCCCATTAAAAGATGTGGGTTTAGGTTACATAAATTTGGGACAATCATCTTCAACTCTGAGTGGAGGAGAAGCTCAAAGAGTTAAATTAGCTTCATTTCTTGGAAATTCTAAAATTAACGATAAAGAAATTATAATATTTGATGAACCAACAACTGGACTTCATATACATGACATAAGAAAATTACTCAATTCTTTCAAAATTTTAATTGAAAAAGGACATACAATATTAGTTGTTGAACATAATATTGATGTCATTAAAACTGCAGATTGGATAATTGAATTGGGAGAAGGTGGCGGAGAAGATGGTGGGAATTTAATTTTTGAAGGTCAACCTGAAAATTTAATTAACAACAAAAAAAGTTTGACATCAACATTTCTTAATGATAAACTTAAATATTAAAAATTTGAGAGTTAAATATTTTTTTATACACAGAATCAGATTTGATTAAATCTTCATGATTTCCACACTCAACTATTTTCCCTTTTTCTAACACTAAAATTTTATCAACATCTTTAACTGTTGATAGTCTATGAGCAATTATTATGGTAGTTTTTCCATCTGTAATTTTTTTTAAAGCTTTTTGAATTAAATCTTCAGTATTTGAATCGATTGAAGAAGTTGCTTCATCTAAAATAATCACTTTAGGATTAATTACATAGGCTCTCAAAAAAGAAATTAATTGCCTTTGTCCAGATGACAGCATTACCCCTCTTTCCCCCACATTATATTCAAATCCTCCTGGAAAATCATTAATAAAATTAAATAAACCAATTTCTTTTGATGCTCTAATTACTTCATCTGAAGTAATTTTAGAATCTAATATAATATTATTTAAAATTGTATCTGAAAATAAAAATATTTCTTGAAGTACTAATGCAAAATTTTTCCTTATTGAACTTTGACTAAATTTTCTTATGTCTTGATTATCTAATAAAATTTTACCGCTACTAAATTCATAAAATCTTAATAATAAATTTATTATTGTACTTTTACCAGAGCCTGTTTCTCCTACAATTGCTAATTTCTCTCCTTGATTGACTTTGAAGGAAATATTTGATAATACTATCTCATTTTTATTATAAGAAAAGGTCAAATCTGAGAACTCTATGTTACCTCTAAAATTTTTTAAATTTAAATTATCAGTAGACTTAATTTGATATTTTAAATCTATTATTTTGAAAACCCTTCTTGATGCAACTACACCCCTTTGAAGAATATTAATTCTATCTGATAAATTTCTAACAGGTCTAAATAACATATTAATTAACAAAATAAATGATACCATCAAACCTGGAGTAATTTGACCATCTTTCAATATATTTATACCTCCATACCATACCATGAGCGATAGAGAAAGTGCACTAATAATTTCAATAATTGGAAGGAAAATTGAAAAATACCAAATAGCTTGGATAGTAGAATTTTTAAAATTTTTGTTTAACTGTTTAAATTTTTTAAACTCTTGTTTTTCTCTTGAAAAAATTTGTACAATTTTCATACCTGAAATATGTTCTTGTAAAAATGCATTTAACCTTGATATGGCATATCTTTCCTCCTCAAAAGCTATCTTCATTAATTTTTGAAAAAACTTTGTTGACAAAATTAGAATTGGAAAAACTGACAAAGAAATTAGAGTTAATTTAATATCTCTGTTAATCATCCATATTATGATTATTAAAATCTTAAATAAATCACTCAAAATAACTAAAACACCTTGAGAAAAAATTTCTGAAATTGTTTCGATATCAGATACTGTTCGTGTTACAAGCGAACCAATAGGATTTTGATTAAAATACTTTAATCTAAATGATAAAATTTTATCAAATAACTTTTGTCTAATATCTTTTATTACAGATTGACTAATCCAATTCGCACTATAAATAAATAAAAATTGAAAAATAGATTCTAGAATTAAAAGAATAAATAATATTATTATAAATTTTAGTAATAGTTCCTTATTTTTTCCTATGATGTAATTATCAATGGTGTACTCTATAATTATTGGTCTTAAAATAGAAAAAAGTGCAAGAGAAATACTAAAAAGTGCTGATAAATAAAAAATAAATCTATAGGGATTTATATATCTTAAAATTCTCTTAAATAACTTAAAATCAAAAAAATCTTTACTAAAATTACTTTTCATTAATATTATTTGGATAATCAATCTTTAAAAGATAAAGAGCGTGAGCTGGAGCAGAGGGCCCTGCATATGATCTATCTTTTTTTTCAATTATATTTCTAAAATCATCAACTGAAATTTTTCTCTGACCAACTAAAATCAAAGTCCCAACAATTGACCTTACCATATTTCTTAAAAACCTATTAGATTTGATTTTAAAAATCCAATCCTTTCCATCATTGTACCACCTTGCATAAGTAACGTTACATATTGTAGATTTTGATAAAGAGTATTTGCTGAAACTAGCAAAATCTTTGTTTAATATAAGTAATTCAGAAGCTGTATTCATTAAATCAAAATCTAAGAATCCCCTGTAATTATATGCAAAATTATAGTTGAAAGGATTTTTATAATTAGAAATTATGTATTCATAAGTTCTAGATATTGCATCAAATCTGGCATGAAATTTTTCATCAACATTAAAAATAGAAAAAATAACTATATCTCTACACAAAAATAAATTTAACTTATTTACTAATATATTGCAGTTAATAAGATTTGAAGTATCAAAATGAGCATACATTTCTTTTGCATGAACACCAGTATCTGTTCTTCCTGATCCATATAATTTAATCTTTTCACCAATTAAAATTGAAAAGGCATTATTGAGATCCTCTTGAATAGAGTGGGCATTTGATTGAATTTGCCAGCCATGAAATTTTGTGCCGTTATATGATAATTTAACAAAATATCTCAATTTAAAATTTTAAGTTTAAATTAATTACTTGCTCTTAACAAGAACTTCATCAATCATTCCATAATTTTTAGCTTCTTCTGAAGTCATCCAAAAATCTCTATCACTATCATTCCAAACATCATCAAAAGATTTACCTGAATGATTTGAGATGATCTTGTAAAGTTCTTTTTTAAGTTTTTGAATCTCTCTAGCAGTAATTTCTATGTCTGAAGCTTGTCCACTTGCACCACCTAAAGGTTGATGAATCATTACCCTAGAATGTTTTAGTGCTGTTCTTTTCCCTTTTGTACCAGCGCACAATAATACAGCTCCCATACTGGCTGCCATTCCGGTACATATAGTTGAAACATCTGGAGAAATATATTGCATAGTATCGTATATTCCTAAACCGGCATAAACTCCACCACCTGGAGAATTTAGATAAATTTGAATATCTTTTTTAGAATCAACTGATTCTAAAAATAAAAGTTGAGCTTGAATTATATTGGCTACATAATCATTAATAGGAACTCCTAAAAAAATTATTCTATCCATCATCAACCTTGAAAAAACATCCATCGAAGCAACATTCATTTGTCTTTCTTCAATTATTGTAGGTGAAATATAATTATTCAAAATAGACTGAATTGAATCAAAATTCAAACTACTTATTCCGTGATGTTTTATTGCATATTTTCTAAATTCATCTTTTGAAATCATTTTAATTTATTTTAATTTATTTTAATAATTATTTATAAAATTATTGAATCAATTTAACAAATTCTTCATAACTTATTTTTTTTTCTTTAATATTAATATTTTTTTTCAAATATTTAATAATTTTTTTTCTTTTTAAACTCTCCTTTATTTTTTTAGATTCTTCATCATTTTTTATAATCTCATCGGAATATTTATTAATAATTTCATCTGAAGGATTTAACTGTCCATAACTTTCAAATTGTCTTCTAATGAAAGATTTAGATTCAGATAAAATTTCATCTTTGTTAAATGAAATTTTTGACGATTTAACTATTTCATTTTCTATTAATTCAATTTTAAAATTTTTTAAATAATAATTAATATTTTCATCTAGTTCTTTTTCATTAATTTCTTTTTCAGATCTAAATTTAATCCATTCTTTTAAAAATTGCTCTGGTAATTCTAATTTTAACTCTTTAATTAAAAAAATCATAGCATTATCATAGAATTTTGAGTCAGATTGAATATCAAAATTACTTTGAATTTTAGCTCCAATTGATAATCGAAATTCTTTTTTATTTTTAACTAAATTTTTTCCTATAACTTTATCATATAAATTTTGATCTTCATTTAATGGAATATTTCTTTGAATCTTTAAAATCTTAAAAGAAAATTTTAAGTCAAAATTTGTGAATGTTTTATTATCAATTCCTAGTTTTGAGCATACAAAATTTGAATCATCAAAATCATTTTTAAAATCAATTAATATTGAATTATTAATCTTGTTTCCAATAATATTATGTTTTAATGAACTAGAAATTTTTGAAATTGAAAATGATATATTTTTTGAATAATTATTTAATTTACTATTTTTTTTGGACTTGATATAATCTATTTCACCATACAATAAATCATTATCTTTAACTTCTTTAACTTCTATTAAATTCCCAAATTGATGCGATAAGTTTTTAATATAATTATCTATTAATGGTTTACCTACATTAATTTTGTAATAATTTATGGTTTTCTTGATATTTTTACTCAGATTAATTTCAGGACACAAACCTAATTTATACTTGAAAGTATAATCTGATGCGTTATCCCAATTTTGGGTATCATTACTCAATGGAATTGGACCTCCTATAATATTGACTTTGTTATCTTCAATATACTTGTAAACGTTATCATTCAATAATTTATTTATTTCATCAATTTTAATCAATTTTCCGTATCTTTTTTTAATAATACCTTGTGGTATTTTACCCTTCCTAAATCCAGGTAAATCAGATTTTTTTTGATAATCAATTATAACAGAATTAACTTTATCAACATAATCGTTAAACTCAATAAATATTGATAAAACTGCATTTAATGTGTCTGATTTTTCAATTGAAATTTTCATGATTTAAAGATTAACTTTAATTAAATAGCGAGCAAATATATGTAATATTTAATATTCATGAAACATAAATTTTTTTTTTGTGTAAGATTAATTATTTATCATATTTTTGACAAAAATTGATAAAACTTATATTTGCATATAATTTATTATTAAAATGAAAAAAAAAATACTAATTTTTAACTTTTGTTTATTATTTATCAATTTGAGTGCTCAAAACCAAAAATTTATGACTTTTGACAAAAATGTTGATGAATTTGAATATAACTGGACAGGAAATATTTTATTTGGTAATAATTTTTTTCTAGGAGATTTATATAAAAAATCTTCACAAAAATATCTTTCAAATGTTTCTTTATCAATTGAATTTAATAAACAGATATCCTCAAATAATTCAATTCAATTTTCAATTTCTTCAGGAAATAATAGTGGTCAAAATAATTCTTATGAAAATAATGATATTGAATTTAGAAGTAATTTTTCTAAATTTGATTTATCTTTCAGAAAACATTTAAATCATAACAAGGTTGAAAAGTTTTTAATACATTTTCTTACTGGCTTTGGTTATTTTAATGGAAATGGATACAATCAAAATAATGAATACGAAATTTGGTCAACCTATTTCCCTGTAGGTATTGAAATAAGCTTTTTTAACAAAAATGATTGGGGACTAATATTTGATGTTACAAATTGTTTTTTTCTAAGAGATAATATTGACAATTATATTAATGAATCTAACGGAAATGATGCCCAATTGTCTGTTAACCTAGGTATATGTTATAAACTCAGATAATAATTAATTAATAATTAAAGGGGGAATATTTATTTATCCTAATACTAAAAATGATAAAAATGATAAGCTCAGATTACAATATGAATGTTTTGAAATTTCTTTCATTTCTGAACAGGCTGATGGAATGGCTAAAGATGTAAAAATGAAAATAAGCGACAAGAAAATCAGCGATATTTATGAAAAATCACCATTTATCGTTGGGTCGAAAAATATGATTAAAAATTAATTGATTTCATATAACTTAATAAATTGGAAAAAATAAATATCATAAACTATTACAGTAAGATAATTGATGAAAAAAAAATAACACAATCTTTAACAAAAGAAAAAATAACACAAATAAATGGTTTAATTGGTTCAATAAAGTCAATAATTTTCTCAGCTAGTTTTTTAAAATTTAATAAAAACTTTATTTTTATCAATAGCAATAAAGATGATGCTATCTCTTTTATTAATGATCTAAAAGAATTAATTCCAAAAGAAAATATATTTTTTTTTCCAGAAAGTTCTAATCAAAATATCGATGATAAAAATTATTCAATGAACCTGTCAACGAGAAGTAAAATTCTTAGTGAATTAACAATAACTCAATCAAAAAAAATTATAGTTACATACCCCAAAGCAATTTTAAATAAATTAATCTCCAAGAAATTAATTAAAAAGTCTGAACTTAATTTAGATATAAATACGGAGGTCAAATTAAATTATTTACAAAATTATTTATTTGATAACGGTTATGAAATTAATGAATTTGTAACAAAACCAGGAGATTTTTCAATTAGAGGAGGTATTTTTGATATTTTTTCATTTTCAATGAAAAATCCATTTAGAATTGAATTTTCAGATGATAAAATTGAAAGTATAAGATTGTTTGACATAAATACCCAATATTCAATAAGTAAAGTAAATGAGATCAAGATTATCTCAAATTTTGATAATGTCAAGTTTCAAAAAGATGATTCATTATTGGAATATTTTTCAAGTGAATCTTCAATATGGTTTGATGACATTGATTATTCTCTTGATTTTTTAAAAAATGAATCTGCAAAATCAAATGAATATATTAATTATGAAATTTTCAATTTAAATTTAAAGAAATTTAATTTGGTTAATTTATCAAATAGTAATAAACTAAATACCCCTAATTTTATTTTTAGAACAAATAGTCAACCTAGCTTCAATAAAAAAATAGAACTTATTTCTAAAGAAATTCATGAAAAAACTAAATTAGGTTTTGAAGTTTTTTTAGTTTTTTCAGCTCAAAAACAACTTTACAAAGTTTCCAATATTTTAAAAGAAAATTATAAAAACCTGAAATTTAATTCAATCTTATTAAATCTAAACAAAGGTTTCATAGATTCTGAAAATAAAAAAATTTTTTATACTGATCATGAACTTTTTAATAGATATAAGAGATCCAATTTAAAATTCAATAAAATCTCAATAAAAGAGGATATTATTAATGAAATATCAAGTCTTAATGTAGGGGACTACATTACTCATATGGACCATGGCATTGGAAAATATGCGGGTCTACAAAAAATAAATATTCAAGGGAAAAAACAAGAAGCAGTTAAAATCTACTATAAAAATAACGATATTTTATATATAAGCATTCATTCTTTGCATAAAATTAATAAATATCAAAGTAAAGATGGAACAGTCCCTAAAATTCATCAGCTAGGTTCTTCAAGCTGGACAAAAACTAAGTTAAAGGCAAAAACTAAAATTAAAACAATAGCTTTTGATTTGATTAAATTATATGCTAAAAGGAAATTGAAAAAAGGATTCACTTTTTCAAAAGATACTTATCTTCAAGAAGAACTAGAAGCTAGTTTCATATTTGAAGATACTCCAGATCAAATTACTACAAATAAAGAAGTTAAAAAAGATATGGAATCTGATTACCCCATGGATAGGCTAATTTGTGGTGATGTTGGCTTTGGAAAAACAGAAATAGCAATAAGAGCAGCATTTAAAGCGGTATGTGATGAAAAACAGGTAGCTATTTTGGTCCCTACTACAATTTTATCAATGCAACACTTTAATACTTTTAAATCCAGATTGAAAAATTTTCCTTGCAATATAGACTATATAAATAGATTTAAAACTATCAAAGAAAAAGTCAAAAGTTTAGATAACATCAGAAATGGGAATACTGACATATTAATTGGAACTCATAGAATAGTCAGTAAAGACATCTCGTTTAAAAATTTAGGTTTATTAATAATAGATGAAGAACAAAAATTTGGGGTTTCTGTCAAGGATAAATTAAAAACTTTTAAGGAAAATGTTGATACTTTAACTTTAACTGCAACTCCAATACCAAGAACTCTTCAATTTTCTTTAATGAGTGCTAGAGATTTGTCAATAATTAAAACGCCTCCTCCAAATAGGGTTCCAATACATACTGAAAATATAATTTTTGATAGTGATATTATTAAAGAAAAAATTGAAAATGAAATATCAAGAGAAGGTCAAATATTCTTTATTCATAATAGAATAGAGAATATAAATAAAATAAGAATTTTACTTGAAAATTTAATACCTAATGTTAGTGTGAAAATATGCCATGGAAAAATGGATGGAAAAATATTAGAAAAAATTTTATTGGACTTTATGAATAAAAAATTTGAAATTCTTGTATCTACTACCATAATTGAAAATGGATTAGACATTCCTAATGCTAATACAATTTTAATAAATAATGCTCAGAACTTTGGGATAAGTGATTTACATCAAATGAGAGGTAGGGTTGGAAGATCTAATATCAAAGGATTTTGCTTTTTAATTACTCCTCCTAAAGTATTAATGACAGATGAGGCTAGAAAAAGAATATTAGCATTAGAGGATTATGATCAACTTGGATCAGGATTCAATATAGCAATGAAAGATTTAGAAATTAGAGGGGCAGGAAATATTTTAGGACCTGAACAGTCGGGTTTTATAGCTGATATTGGATTTGACATGTATCAAAAAATATTAAATGAAGCTATTATTGAATTAAAAGAAGAAGAATTTAAAAATGATCTCAATAAAATCAATTCAAATTCATTTTTATACGATGAATGCCTTGTTGAGACTGATTTAGAAATTCACATTCCTGATGATTATGTCAAATCTATAGATGAAAGATTAAAATTATACAAACAAATTAACAAAATCAAAAATATTGACATGATTAATGAATTTAAATTAAACTTAAAAGACAGGTTTGGACAAATTCCAAATTCGACTTTAAAACTTTTAGATTCAATTAAGTTAAAGTGGATAGGAAATAAAATTGGTCTTAAAAAAATAAGTTTAAAGTTTAATAGGTTAATACTTCACTTTCCAGCTAATTATGATAATTCAAATTTGAACTTAATCTTAAAGTTAATAAATACAAACTCAATTGACTGCGAAGTAAAAGAAAAAAATAATAAGTTAGTAATAGTTTTTATTAATATTTTTGAAATTACTAAAGCTATTAATAAACTAAAAATATTTGATGAAAAGCTAAATTAATTATATACCAAAATTATCTTTAAATTTTATTTTATTGTTTATCAAATAATTACTTGGATCTTCAATTGACTCCTTTATTGACATTAAAAAACCTACAGAATCTTTTCCATCAATTATTCTGTGATCATAAGATAAAGCAATATACATGATTGGTCTTATTTCAATTTTTCCATTAACCACTACTGGCCTTTGGACGATATTATGCATTCCTAATATTGCTGATTGTGGGGGGTTTATAATAGGAGTAGATAACATTGAACCAAATACTCCTCCGTTAGTAATAGTAAATGTACCACCAATCATATCATCAATAGAGATATTCCCATCTCTTACTTTAATTGCCAGTCGACTTATTTCCTTTTCAATTTGAAAAAAACTTAACTTATCTGCATTTCTTATGACTGGAACCATCAGACCTTTTGGAGAACTTACGGCAATAGAAACATCAAAATAATTAAATGTTACAATATCTTCAGAATCAATAATAGAATTAACTTGAGGAAATAATTTTAATGATCTAGTAACTGCTTTAGTAAAAAAAGACATATATCCAAGACTTATTCCATGTTTTATTTTAAAATCTTCCTTAAACTTATTTCTAATTTCCATGACATTTTTCATATCAACTTCGTTAAAAGTTGTTAACATTGCAGTTTCATTTTTTACTGTAACTAATCTTTCAGAAATTTTTCTCCTTAAAGTAGACATTTTAACTCTTTTAGAATCTCTAAACCCACTTTTATTCCCCATTGGAGGTAATGCTTTTATTGCATCTTCTTTGGTAATTCTTCCACTTTTTCCTGTTCCTTGACTAATCTGTAAATTCTTTTCAGAAAGAATTTTTCTTGCTGACGGAGAAGGATGACCTTCAGCATAACCTTGAACTTCTGGATACTTTTTAATACCGCTAATTATATTTTTTTCTATGATTTTGTTAACTTTATTTTGTTTGACATTCCCCTTGAGGAGAGTGTTTATTGTACAAATGTTTTCTCCAACTGAAACAGATTCATTTTCCTTTACTAATAGCTTAATTACTCCACTTTCTTCTGCAGCTATTGTCAAAGTAGCTTTATCAGAATCAACTTCACAAATTTCTTGGTCTTTTTCAACGAATTCACCGTCTTTAACTAACCAGTTAGATATTTCAACCTCCGATATAGATTCACCAGGAGAAGGAACTTTTATTTCAACTATCATAATTTTTATATTTTTAATTAGTAATCAAAAACTTCATTAATTAACTTTACCTGTCTATCAAAATAAGTTTTGTAAGATCCAGAGGCAGGAGATGCGCTCTCATTTCTAGAAATTAAATCAAATTTAATATCATTACACATTCTATTTATAAAACTCCAAGCTCCCATATTTGCAGGTTCTTCTTGTACCCAAATTATATTATTAGTTTCATATTTTTTAACTAATAATTTAAAATCTTTCATTGGAAATGGATATAATTGTTCTAGTCTTATTATTGCAATATCATAAATATTTCTTTTTTCTTTTTCTTGATAGAGGTCATAATATATTTTACCTGAACAAAAAACTATTTTTTTAACTTTTTTAACATTCTTATCATCAATAATTTTATGGAAAACACCTTTTTCATATTCTTTAATATTTGATATGCATTTAGGGTGCCTTAGTAAACTTTTGGGACTCATTATAACAAGAGGTTTTCTAAAACTTCTAAGCATTTGTCGTCTAATTAAATGAAAAAAATTTGAAGGTGTTGTTGGGTAGGTTACTTGAATATTATTTTGAGCACATAATTGAAGATATCTCTCTAATCTTGCACTTGAGTGCTCTGCGCCTTGTCCTTCATAACCGTGAGGTAACAATAAAACTAAACCGTTAAAAATTTTCCATTTATCCTCAGCCGATGATAAATATTGATCAATAATTATTTGAGCACCGTTAGAAAAATCTCCAAATTGGGCTTCCCAAATAATTAAATCATTTGGAGATGCAAGTGCATATCCATAGTCAAATCCCAATGCACCATATTCTGATAATAATGAGTTATAAATTTCAAACTTTGCTTGATCCTTATCAATATTGTTCAATGGAAAATACTTTTCTTCAGAATCAATAGTCTTAAGAACACCATGACGATGTGAAAAAGTACCTCTTTCAACATCCTGGCCAGAAATTCTAACTCCAATACCTTCAATTAATAGTGAACCATATGCAAGAAGTTCACTCATCCCCCAATCTAAAAATTTTTTTTCCTTAAACATTTTTTCTCTATCATTCATCAGTTTAAGTATTTTTTTATAAAAATTGAAGTTTTTTGGAACTGAGTAAATTGATTTAGCTATTTTATTAAGTTTTTTGATACTAACTCCAGTATCCGATAAAAATTTAGACTCACTTTCATTTTTAATATGATTCCATTCTTTTTTCATGAAGGAGGTGAAAGCTCCATTTACATTCTTCTTCGCTTCATCTAAGTCGCTTTGGAGAAGTTGTTTAAATTGTTTATCCATTTCCTTTACTAAATTTGCTTCTACAATTCCCTTACCAATTAATTTATTGTTATAAATTTCTCTTGGATTTGGGTGTTTTGCAATAGTTTCATAAAGTTTTGGTTGAGTAAATCTTGGTTCATCACCTTCATTATGACCATATCTTCTGTAACATAGTAAATCAATAAATATATCTTTATTATATTTTTGTCTATAAAGTAAGGCAAATTTTACAGAGTGGACTACAGCTTCAACATCATCACTATTAACATGAAGAACAGGAGAAAGAGTAGTTTTTGCAACATCTGTACAATATGTACTAGTTCTTCCATCTAAATAGTTTGTTGTAAAACCTACTTGGTTATTAATTACAATATGGATTGTACCTCCTGTTTTATATGCATTAAGTTGAGACATTTGAATAACTTCATAAACTACACCTTGAGCTGATAAAGCAGCATCACCATGTATAATTATCGGCAGCAACTTATTGTAATCATTTTTGAATTTTTTATTGATTTTAGCCTTAGAAATACCAAGCATTACAGGAGATACTGCCTCTAAATGAGAAGGGTTTGGGACTAAACTTAAAGTAACTTCTTTTCCAGAATCTGAAATTAAAGTATTAGAATATCCAAGATGATACTTAACATCTCCATCAAATTCATTATCATCAAAAGTGATGCCCTCAAATTCTTGAAAAACATTTCTATATGGTTTTTTAAAAATATTTACTAAAACACTTAATCTACCCCTATGAGCCATCCCAAAAACAAATTCTGAAATTTTATTATTAGCTCCAAATTCAATAAGTGTATCTAATGCAGGAATTAAAACCTCAGCACCTTCTATTGAGAATCTTTTTTGACCAACATATTTTGTATGAAGAAAATTTTCAAAAGCAACTGCTTCATTTAATTTTTTTAAAATTTGTTTTCTTTCAGATAAATTAAAATTTGGTTGGTTATCATTTCTGTGGAGATAATCCATAATCCAATTTCTCTCGCTGATATCTCTAATATACATAAACTCAATACCAATAGATTGACAATAAACTAAATTTAAATGAGTAATTATTTTTCTTAGAGAAGATGGACCAAGTCCACATTGTGTTCCAGCCTGAAAAGTAGTTTCTAAATCTTCATCTCCTAAATCAAAATTTGAAATATCTAACTTAGGACTGTAATTCCTTCTTTTTCTTACCGGATTTGTTTGAGTAAATAAATGACCTCTATTTCTATATGCATCTATTAAATTTAAGACACTAAATTCCTTTTTAAAAGAATCTGGCAACAATTTTTCAAAATCATTTTTAGTGTAAATTTCGCCAGCAAATCTGTATCCTTGGAAAAAATTTCTCCAAGATGATTCAATAGAGTCAGGACTATTGAGAAACTTATTATACATTTCATCAAAAAAAGCTGAATTAGCTGCACCTAAAAAAGAATAATGATCCATATTAATTTACTAATATTTAGTTCAAAAATAATATATTTTATTATTTAAAACTATGATAAAATTATTAAAGAATTTTTAATTAAGTCTTATTAATATCCATAAAAGTTAATTAACAAAAAAATTAAATCATATAATTAAATTTTTCTATTTATAATTTGATCAAAAAATAATTTAACTTTTAATTTTCTTGAATTTTCTACTGACACTTTATTTAATTCAATTAATGCTTTATTATAATATTTTTGGACGAGTTTATTGGAATTTTCTTCAACTTTAATTTTTTTATACAATATTTTTACGTTATTTATTTTTTCTTCGTTAGTTATATTAATGTTACTATAAATATTTTTCAATATTTTTTTTTGTTCTAAATTAGAATATTTTTCAGCCATTATATATAAACAAGTTTTTTTATTTGATATTATATCACCTCCAATTTTTTTTCCAAATTTTTCATCTCCAAATAAATCTAAAATATCATCTTTTAACTGGAAACATATCCCCATAAATAGTCCAAAATTGTAGATTGAATTTCGATTTGAAAGAGATGTTCCAGATATTATAGCTGAAACTTTAAAACAAAAACCTATTAAAACTGCAGTCTTTAACTTAATCATTTCAATATATTTATCTAAAGAAATTTTATCTTCACTCTCAAAGTTCATATCTAATTGCTGTCCCTCACATACCTTCAATGCAGTTTCATTGAATGATTCAATAACAGATTTTGAATAATCTAAATTATCAGATATTAAAGATGAATATGCTTTAATTAAAACAGCGTCACCAGATAAAATGGCTGCATTTAAATTCCATTTATTGTGAATTGTCACATGATTTCTCCTGATAGGTGCATTATCCATTATATCATCATGAATCAAAGTAAAATTATGGAATAACTCTACAGCAATAGCTTTATTTAGAATTGTTTTTAGATTCAAGTTGAACAATTCAGCAGATAATAAAACTAAAATTGGCCTTAACCTCTTTCCACCTATTTTTAAAATATATGAAATAGGTTCATATAATTCTTTTGGATCATGGATAATTAATTCCTTATCCATTTCTTTACTTATTAACTTTATATATTTTTCAATAAAATTTAATTCTTGCATAACTTTATCTATTTACTGTACTTCAAATCATCATCATCCAATATTTGTATTAACTGATCCTCAGATTTTTTTTTTGTTACTTTTTTTTCTAGTGATAACAGAAGTGAAGGGAGTAATAGTAGATTTGTTAACATGGCAAATAAAAGAGTTACTGAAACTAAAAAACCTAGAGCAATAGTTCCACCAAAATCTGATGCAACAAAAATCAAAAATCCAAAAAATAATACAATTGAAGTGTAAAACATACTAACACCTGTTTCTTTAATAGCAATTGATATGGCTTTTTTTATATTCCAATTATTTGCCTTTAATTCTTGCCTATATTTTGCTAAAAAATGAATTGAATCATCTATTGAAATTCCAAATGCAATACTGAAAACTAATACCGTAGACGGTTTAATTGAAATTCCAAAATACCCCATTAAAGATGCAGTAAAAATTAAAGGAATTAAATTTGGTATTAAGGAAACTAAAACCATTCTTGAAGATGAAAACATCCAAGCCATTAAAACAGCAATTAAAGCTATTGCAAGAAATAAACTACTAAACAAATTACGAACTAAATAATCTGTACCCTCTAAAAAAAGTAAACTTGTTCCAGTTACTGAAACTTTAAATTTTTTAGGGTCAAAAATTTCATTTATTTTTGGAATAATCTCATCTCTTAAAGTTTTCATTTGTTTAGTTCCAATATCTTTCATTCTTCCTGACATCCTTGCAATAGATAAAGTCGAATCAGCAAACCTATTAAATATATCATTAGATTCGTTATCACTATTTCTTGCATATTTCATAATGAAATTTTTTTCTTGAGAAGAAGGCAAGGAATAAAATTTAGGATTTCCATTGTAAAAAGCTTGTTTGGTAAACTTTGCTAAATCTAAGATTGAAGTCGTTGAAGAAATTTCAGGATACTCCGATAAAATATCTTCTAATTTTTGAATTCTCTTTAAAGTTGACGATTTAGTTATACCATTGTTTTTATTAGTGTTAATCATAATCTCAAAAGGCATCACGCCAACGAAATTATCTTCAAAAAACTTTAAATCAATAGAAATTGGATCATTTTTAGGAATATCATCAACTATATTTCCAGTAGTTTCAATTTTAGTGATACCAATTATGGCAAAAACTATCATTGAAATTGTAATAACAAAAATATGTTTTCTTTTATTGATAACAGAATACTCTAGCCAATCAGTAAAATTATTAATCCATTTTCTTTTTAAATGGTGTAAATGTTTGTCTTTAGGAATTGGTAAAATTATATAAACAGATGGTATAATAATTAAAGAAATAAAAAAAACAACAAGTATATTAATTGACGCCACAATTCCAAATTGAACCAATAAGTCCGTTCTTGTAATTATAAAAGTTGAAAAACCTGCAGCTGTTGTCGCATTAGTCATGAATGTGGCGTTACCAACTTTTTGGATGGTTCTTGATATTGCCTTTATCTTGTTGCCATGAAGTTTACATTCTAAATGATATTTATTTAATAAAAAGACACAATTAGGTATTCCTATTACAATTATTAAAGGTGGTATTAATGCAGTTAAAAAAGTAATTTTAAATCCCAATAAATGAATAGTTCCTATTGCCCAAATCACTCCAATTCCAACTACAATCATAGAAAAAAAGACAGCTGAAAATGATCTAAAAAATAAAAACATTATCAAAGCTGTAGTAAAAAAAGCTAATATTATAAAAAACTGAACTTCTTTTTTAGTCTTTAAGGTTGTAATTGTTCTAATGTAGGGTAATCCAGAATAATGAGGGATAACATTAATTTTATTTGCAAAAATTGAAACATTCTTTTCAATCTCTTTAATAAATTTAACTCTGGACTCAGTATCCAATAAATCTTTATCCAGGGTTAAGGCAATGAAATAAGAATTGCCATCTTTATTAAAAAATAATTTTTTATAAAAAGGGAGAGATCTTACAATATTTTGAATTGAATCTAATTTAGTGATGTTGTAAACTTTTTCCTTATTAACAGGTAATAAATCAAATTTTAATTTTTTTTCATTTTTAATTAAATTTTCAAATTGTATTACTGATAGTACTTTATCAACGCCATAAATTTTATCTAAATTATCACAGAGATCAATCAAAGAATTATAATTTGATAATGTAAATAGTGAATCCGATTTAAATCCAACACACATTACATTTCCATCTTGACCAAATGTATTTATAAAATTTTGATATTCAACATATACCTCAGAATTATCTGGTAATAATGGAATGAATTCATAGGAAAAGAGAACTTTTTTTGCTTGATTAAACATAAAAAAAGTTGATATTATAACAGAAAATACCAATAAAAACTTATATCTAATAATGAATCTAGAAACCCTTGTCCACATTTAACTAAAATTGCTGTTATATAGTCATAATTTCGTCTTCTTTCAAGTGAAGTATCTCCTCAACTTTTTTTATAAAAGAATCTGTTATTTTTTGAATTTCATTTTGAGAATCATTAAAAATATCATCAGGCAATCCCTCTTTTTTAAGTTTTTTTAATTGATCGTTTGAATCTTTTCTTACTGATCTAATTGAAATTTTACAATTTTCAGCTTCAAATTTTGACTTTTTTACTAATTCTATTCTTCTTTCCTCAGTTAATGTAGGAACATTTATAATTAGTATATCTCCATTGTCAATTGGACTAAATCCTAAGTTAGAATTAATAATTGCAGACGATATCTGAGATAACATTGATTTTTCCCAAGGTTGGATTGATATTGTCCTAGAGTCAGGAGTAGTCACATTTGCAATTTGAGATATTGGAGTATTAGTTCCATAATAATCAATCGAAATACTTGAAAGCATGCCAGGATTTGCTCTACCAGCCCTTATTTTTAACAATTCTGATTCAAAATGGGAAATAGATTTACTCATTGTATTTCTAGTATTTTCTATACAAGAATTTAGTTCTAAGTTCATAATATTTTTTTTATAAATTGACTAATGTACCTATGTTTTTTCCTCTTACAATATCAAGTAAGTTTCCTTTTTTATTAATATTGAAAACCATTACTTCAAGATTATTCTCTTTACATAAAGTGAATGCTGTCATATCCATAATTTTAAGTCGATTTTTGTAAATTTCATCAAAAGTAATTGAATCATACTTTACTGCTTTGGAGTCTTTTTCCGGGTCAGAATCATAAATTCCGTCAACTCGGGTACCCTTTAAAACAACTTGAGCTTCAATCTCAATTGCTCTCAGAGTAGCAGCTGTATCTGTTGTAAAATATGGATTTCCTGTCCCAGCTGAAAAAATTACTACTCTTCCCTTTTCAAGATGCCTAACTGCTCTTCTTCTAATGTAGGGTTCAGCTATTTCATCCATTTTTATCGCAGACATTAATCTAGTCTTAATTTTAATATTTTCCAGGGCAGTTTGGAGAGCAAGTCCATTTATTGTAGTTGCCAACATACCCATATAATCTCCTTGAACTCTATCCATACCAGAATCTGATTGTTCAACTCCTCTAAAAATATTACCTCCTCCAATAACAATAGCTACTTGACATCCATGTTTTACAATTGATTGTATTTCAGAGGCATAATCAAATGTTTTCTTTGAAGAAATTCCAAATTTTTTACTTCCCATTAAAGATTCACCACTGAGTTTGAGAAGGATCCTATTGTACTTATTCATTATTTATCAAGATAAAGTTTAGCTAATATAATTATAAATTAAATTACTTTTAATATTTAAATTAATATAAATTCAAAAAAAAAATAATTGCTAAAAATTATGATAATGAAACTCTATGAAAAGATGTGACAATTAAATTTTTATCGATACTTTCAAGATATTTTAAAACTGAAATTTTGTTATCCTTAATAAATGACTGAGAGAGTAAAGAATTTTCTTTGTAAAATTTATTAAGCTTACCATTTGCAATTTTATCTATCATATTTTCAGGCTTGCCTTCTTGTCTAATCTGATCTTTAGCAATTTCAAGTTCACGAGAAATAATTGTTTTATCAATACCTTCTTTATCAACTGATAATGGATTCATGGCAGCTACTTGCATTGCTATATCTTTTCCGACTATTTCAGGATTACTTGGCAGGATATTAAAACCAACAATTGTTGCTAATCTATTTCCTGGATGAATATAAGAACTAACGTAATTTGCTTCAAGAAACTTAAAGTCCCCAACTTCAATTTTCTCACCTATTACTCCTGTTTGTTCAGTTAATTTTTCATTGAGAGTTAAACCATCAATTTGTATATTTAATAATTCATTCAAGTTCTTAGGGGAATTTTTGACTGTTTTATCTAAAATACTTTTAGTTAAATTTATGAAGTTTTCATTCTTTGCTACAAAATCTGTTTCACAATTTAAAGATAAGGTGAAAGCTTTTGTATTTGAGTCATTAGTTAAGGATAAAACGCAACCTTCAGACGCATCTCTGTCGGCTCTTTTTGCAGCAACTTTTTGACCTTTTTTTCTTAATATGTCAATGGCATTTTCAAAATTACCATTAGATTCAACTAAAGCATTTTTACAATCCATCATACCTGCACCAGTTTGCTTTCTTAGATCATTAACTTGACTTGCGCTAATTTTCATATTTAAAAAATTTAATTGTTCATCTTAACATTACTTGATTCTTTTGAGTCTTTTTCGTCTTTAGATGATGATTTTTTATCTTCTCTATCTTTTTTTCTCTCAGTTAATCCATCTTTGACAGCTAGATTTAAGTGATCTAATAACAAAGATATAGATTTTGATGCATCATCATTTCCAGGAATTGGAAAATCAACTAAATCAGGATCAGAATTTGTATCCACAATAGCAAAAATAGGTATACCTAGTTTTTTGGCCTCTAAAACGGCTATAGATTCTCTTTTAATATCAACTATCATAAGTGCTCCAGGAAGTCTCGTCATATCTGAGATTGAGCCTAACATTTTATCTAGTTTTGATCTCTGTCTCTCAATTTGTAATCTTTCTCTTTTTGAAAGTACAGAAAATGTCCCGTCAGACATCAATTTATCAATTGATGTCATTTTTTTAACAGCTTTTCTTATTGTAACAAAATTTGTAAGCATTCCTCCAGGCCATCTTTCTGTTATATACGGCATATTTACTTCTTTTGCAGCATTTGCAACAATATCTTTCGCCTGTTTTTTTGTTGCGACATACATTATTTTTCTTCCAGAGGATGCAATTTTCTTGAGGGCTTTACTGGCTTCATCTAGTTTACTGGCTGTTTTGTGAAGGTCGATTATATGGATTCCATTTCTCTCCATAAAGATATACGGAGACATGTTTGGATTCCACTTTCGGGTGAGATGCCCATAATGTACTCCGGCATCTAATAATTTTTTTACATCAATCATAATTATATATTTACATTCTTTATAACGGTTAAACTCGCAATCACTAAGTAGTGAATTATCAGTCTTAATGATTTAGATACTAAATAAATTTTATCTCTTAGAAAACTGAAATTTCTTTCTCGCTTTCTTTTGACCAGGTTTTTTTCGTTCTACCATTCTTGGATCTCTAGTTAATAAACCATCTGGTTTTAATTTTAGTCTGTTTTCTGGATTAATTTTAACTAAAGCTCTGGAAATACCCAGTCTTATCGCCTCTACTTGACCTGTTGTCCCACCTCCTTCAACTTTGGCATACATATCATAATTATTTTCCAGATCAGAAATTATAAAAGCTTGATTTAATTTGTACAATAACGATTCAGTTTTAAAGTAGCTCTTTGCTTCTCTTCCATTAATTTTGAATTTACCAGTTCCTTCAACTAAATAGACTCTAGCAATAGATTTTTTTCTTCTTCCAATAGAATGAACTTTTTCCATATTATTTTAAATCTTTTAAGTTAATTAGTGTAGGTTTTTGAGCAATAAGGTTGTGAGATTCTCCTGAAAAAACTCTGAGATTTCTGTTTAATAAACTTCCTAATTTATTTTTAGGTAACATACCCTTAACAGCATTAGATACTAAAAATGTTGTGCTTTTGGAATGTGCTTGATTTGCATAAATAGTTTTTTGACCTCCAGGATAACCAGTATGTGAAACATATTTTTTATTTTCCCATTTATTTCCGGAGAGATTTATTTTTTCTGCATTAATAACTATTACATTATCTCCACAATCAACATGTGGGGTAAAGTTTGGCTTATATTTCCCTCTAATAACTTTTGCCACCTTAGATGCAAATCTTCCTAAATTTTGATCTTTAGCATCCATTATCACCCATTTTTTTTCAACAGTGTTTGAGTTTGCCGAAACAGTTTTATAGACGTTAGTTTTCACGCTTTTTGTATTTTTAAGTAAATTTGGTGTGCAAATGTAATTATTTTTTTAGAAACCCCAATTATTGTTATTAATTTCTTTTATTAATAATAAAACTAATTTTATGATTTTTTAACTGATTTCTTTGGTCTTTTCTTTCTTTTACTGTCATTTTTCTCAATTATTAAAATACAATCCTCTCTGGATAAATTATCAACATTAGTTTCTTTTGGAATTTTGAAATTAGTTTTATTCATTCTAATGTATGGCCCCCATCTTCCATTCAATACTTCAATAATTGGTTCAACTTTGTCAAATAAATGAATTTTCTTTGATGCATCTAATTTTCTTTTTTCTATTATCATTTCAACACACTCCTCAAAGGTAATTGACATGGGGTCATGGTCTTTCAAAGAAATATATTTACTATCATGATATATGTATGGTCCAAATCTTCCAATTCCAATAGTAATTGACTTTTTTTCAAAAGAACCAGCATTTCTAGGAAGTTTGAATAATTCTATTGCCTCATTTAAAGAGATTGATTGTATTGATTGTCCTTTTTTTAAGCTTGCAAACTTTGGTTTTTCATCATCTTTAGTGTCCCCTAATTGAACCATTGGTCCATAACGTCCAATTTTTACATATATGCTTAAGCCAGTTTTGGGATCAACTCCCAAAAGTTTTTCACCAATTGCTCGCTCTGAATTTTCCTTAACGAATTCAACTTTTGAATGAAAATCACCATAAAATTTTTCAAGCATGTGATTCCATTTTTTTTTACCAGATGCAATTTCATCGAATTCCTCCTCAACACTAGCAGTAAAATGATAATCTAAAATTGAATCAAAATTTGAAACAAGAAAATCATTTACAACTAAACCGACATCTGTAGGACACAATTTCCCTTTTAAAGAACCATAATTTTCCTTAAGTGTAGATTTTGTCAATTCAGAGTTAATAAGTTCAATATATTCATACTTTCTCTCTTTACCATCAGATATTCCTTTTTCTACATATCCTCTTTTTAAAACAGTTGATATTGTTGGGACATATGTTGATGGTCTTCCAATACCAAGTTCTTCAAGTTTCCTAACTAAACTGGCCTCAGAAAATCTAGAAGGTGGCTGTGTAAACCTCTCTCTTGAAAAAATCTTTTTATAACTTAGCCTTTCATTTAATGTCAACTTTGGCAACATATCCTCATTTTTTGAAGCTAGTTCTGATTCATCTTTATTTAAAATAACTCTTAAAAAACCGTCAAATACTACTACTTCTCCATTTGAAATAAAATTTAAGTTACTATTTGGATTAGATATTGTAACTTTAGTTTTTTCCAACTTTGCATCAGACATTTGAGAAGAAATAGTTCTTTTCCATATCAGATTGTATAATTTTTGTTGAAAATTATCTTCACTGGCATTTTTAATACTCATGTTTGTTGGTCTAATTGCCTCGTGAGCTTCCTGGGCAGACTTAGATTTAGTAACATATGATTTTGGATTAGAATATTCTTTTCCATAATTATTTATTACATATTCTCCAATTGAACTAATTGCATCATCTGATAAATTGACAGAATCTGTTCTCATGTAGGTTATTTTTCCAGCTTCATATAATTTTTGAGCTATGGTCATTGTTTTGGCAACTGAGTATCCCAATTTACTTGCAGCTTCCTGTTGAAGAGTTGAAGTGGTAAAAGGAGCGGATGGTTTTCTTTTTCCAGGTTTAAATTCTAAATTTTTAACATTAAAAGTAAAATTCTTACACTCATTTAAAAATAATTCAACTTCGCTAATTTTATTTATTTTTTTGGATAATTCAGCTGAAAAATTTTCTCCATTTTCATTTGAAAAAACAGCACTAACTTTAAAATATGATTCTGGGATAAAAACAGAAATTTCTCTTTCTCTTTCGACAATTAATCTCACAGCAACAGATTGAACTCTACCTGCAGATAGTCCTTGTTTAACTTTTCTCCATAAAATTGGAGAAAGTTCAAATCCAACTAATCTATCAAGAACTCTTCTTGCTTGCTGAGCATTAACCAGATCATAATTAATCGTTCTTGGATTTTCAACTGCTCTTGTAATTGCTTTTTTTGTTATTTCATTAAAAACTATTCTTTTCGTCTCCTTTTCTTCGAGTTTTAAAATTTCTGACAAGTGCCAGGCAATTGCCTCTCCTTCCCTATCCTCATCAGTAGCTAACCATATAATACTGGCATCTTTTACAGCTTTTCTCAGTATTTTTACTGTTTCTTTCTTATCATTAGATATTTGATAATCTGGAATGAAACCTTTTCTAATGTCTATTCCCATCCCTTTAGAGGCAAGATCTCTTACATGTCCAAAACTAGATAAAACTTTATAGGAATCTCCCAAGAAACCCTCGATTGTTTTAGCTTTAGCAGGAGATTCAACAATAACTAAATTAGTAGCCATATTTTAATTTTTTAACCCTACAAAATTATAACAACTTTGAGTAAACTTCCAAATTGGTCAATAAAAATATTTTTCATTGATTATCAAAATCCTTTCATTTGCTCACATATTTTAAAAAAAACTGACAATATGTCAATTTTTTTTTTTTAATTTTGTTGAGACTTATGGAAAAAAAATTAATGTATATTGAAAGTTATGGATGTGCAATGAACTTCTCTGACAGTGAAATCATAGCCTCTATTTTATCAAAAGTTGGATATATTCAAACTTCTGATATTACAAATGCTGATTTGATATTCCTAAATACTTGTTCTATTAGAGATAAAGCGGAACAAACAATAAGATCAAGAATTAAGAGTTTTAAAAATCTTAAAAGTAAAAATTCTAAATTAAAAATTGGAGTATTGGGGTGTATGGCAGAAAGATTAAAAAATAAATTTTTAGAAGAAGAAAAACTAGTTGATCTAGTAGTTGGACCTGATGCTTACAAAGACTTACCTGAACTTCTTAAATCAGTAAATAGTGGAGAAAGAGCAGTCAATGTTGAATTATCTCTTGAGGAAACATATGGAGATATCAGTCCTGTAAGATTAAACAGTAATAATGTAACTGCTTTTGTATCAATAATGAGAGGATGTGATAATATGTGTACTTTTTGTGTTGTACCTTTCACTAGAGGAAGAGAAAGAAGTAGAGATCCTGAAACAATAGTCCAGGAGATTACAAAACTTTATAATGATGGTTACAGAGAAGTAACTTTACTGGGACAAAATGTTGATTCTTATCTCTGGTATGGGGGAGGTCCCAAAATTGACTTCAATAAACTTTCTGAAATTAAAAAAGCTTCCTCTGTAAATTTTTCTCAACTTTTAAAAAAAGTTGCAAAAATAAATTCTAATATGCGAATTAGATTTTCTACTTCTCACCCCAAGGATATCACTGATGAAGTAATTAATACAATTTCAAAATTTGAAAATATTTGCAATTATATCCATCTACCTGTTCAATCTGGTAGTTCCAGAATATTAAAACTGATGAACAGAGGTTACAATAGAGACTGGTATATTAACAGAATTAATAAAATAAGAGAAATAATTCCAAATTGTGGAATTTCTCATGACATTATTAGTAGTTTTTGTACTGAATCAGAAAAAGATCATAATGATACACTCAGTTTGATGGAAGAAGTTAAATTTGATTATGGATATATGTTTAAGTACTCGGAAAGACCGAATACAAAAGCAGCTAGAAAATTTAAAGATGATGTTTCAGAGAATGTAAAATCAAGAAGATTATCAGAAATAATTGAGAAACAAAGAATACATTCTTTAATTAAAAATAGAGAAAAAGTTGGAAATACTTACAAAGTGTTAGTAGAGGGAAAATCGAAAAAATCAAATGACTTTTTATACGGAAGAACTACTCACAATCTTGTAACTATTTTTCCAAAAAAAAAATTTTCTCCTGGAGATTATGTGAAAATTAAAATTAAAGATTGTAATTCAGCCACATTATTTGGTGAATCAATCTAATTTAAAATACTTTAGATGAAATCTATTACTGACATTAAACAAAGATTTGGAATAATTGGAAATTCAAAAAAACTTGAACTTGCAATTGAAAAAGCGCTAAGAGTTTCTCCAACAGATATATCTGTTATGGTTACTGGAGAAAGTGGAACAGGTAAGGAGGTTATTCCAAAAATTATTCATCAAAATTCAGTTAGAAAACATAGTCCATATATCGCAGTGAACTGTGGGGCAATTCCAGAGGGAACAATCGATAGTGAATTATTTGGTCATGAGAAAGGATCTTTTACAGGAGCTACTAATAATAGGAAAGGTTATTTTGAAGTTGCAAATAATGGAACTATTTTCTTAGATGAGGTTGGTGAATTACCTTTATCTACTCAAGTAAGGTTATTAAGAGTATTGGAAACAGGTGAATTTATCAAAGTTGGAGCATCTACAACGCAGAAAACTAATGTAAGAATCGTTGCAGCTACAAATGTTGATATGATAAATGCAATTGATAAAAATCAATTTAGAGAAGACTTATTTTACAGATTAAATACTGTTGAAATTAATTTACCTCCTCTCAGACATAGAAAAGAGGATATTGAATTAATTTTTAGAAAATTTTCTATGGATTTTGCTGAAAAATACAAAATGCCATCTATAAGATTAACTGATGATGCAATTAAATTAATTTCTTCTTATCATTGGCCAGGTAATATTCGTCAACTCAGAAATTTAACGGAACAAATTTCTGTAATTGAAGAGAAAAGAATGATTAATTCAAATATTCTAAAAAATTATCTACCCCAAAATAATAATTTACCTGTAATTCAAAATAAAAAAAACATAGATTCTGAACTAACTGAAAGAGAAATTCTTTACAAGGTATTGTTTGAAATGAAGAAAGATATATCTGAATTGAAAAAAATTACAAATAGTTTCTTAGAAGAAAATGATAAAATTAACATTAACAGTGAAAATTCAAATGAATTTTCTAAGGATGAGTTAGTTAAATCTACAATTATAATTCCTTCAATATCGAAAGAAAAAGTTAATGATGAAATTAATATTAAAGAACCTATTTCTTTACAAGAGAGAGAAATTGATATGATTAAAAATGTTTTAACAAAATTTAAAGGTAAAAGAAATAAAGCTGCAAAAGAGTTGGGAATATCTGAAAGAACACTTTACAGAAAAATAAAACAATTTAAATTGTAAAAATGAAAAAAATATTTTTATTGCCAACAATTTCTATTTTAATCAGTTCTTGCTCTATATACTCTTTTTCTGGGACATCAATTAATTCAGATATTAAAACTGTATATATCCCATTATTTCAAAATAAATCAAAATTGGTTTATCCGGAATTAAGTCAAATCTTCACTCTAGCTCTTCAAGACAGATTTATACAACAAACTTCTTTAGAAATCATAGAAGAAAAGGCAGAATTAACTTTTAATGGATTTATTAAAAATTATGAAATTAAACCAATCAGTATAACTTCCAATGACCAAGCTAATCAAAATAGACTTCAAATTGAAATATATATTGAATTTACAAATTCACTAGATCCTAATAAATCATTTAATGAAAATTTCATGAGATTTGCTGATTATGACAGTAACCTAAATTTCAGTGATATTGAAGTTGAGTTAATTAATGAAATAATACTTGAACTGATTGAAGACATATTTAACAAAGCTTTTGCAGGGTGGTAAAATGAAAAAAAATAAATTATTTAATATTATTAACAATATCTATCATAACAATAAAATAGTATATGAAGATTTAGATCAAATTTCAAAAAAATATCCTTTTTTTTCAACAGTTTATTTAATGAAAATTATTTTGTCTAAAGACATTTCAAATGAAAAATTTCATGAAAACTTAATAGCAAATTCCATAAAAATAAATGACAGAAAAGTACTTTACGATTCAATTGCTAAATTAAATAGTCCCCAAAGAAATTTTTTATTGAACACTAATAAAAAAATAGGAGTAAAACAAAACAAACAGACCTTTCTCAGATGGCTTGATACTTCTGAGGTTATAAATCAAGAAAATAATAAAATTGATTTTTCTAAAAAAACTGATTTCATTTTGAACTACATCAATTCAAGCAAAGAAGCTAAAAAAAATAAATTTGAAAATAGAAATAAATTTGAAAATAGAATTGAAATTTATGACTTAAAAAATTATTCCGTTACTCAAACACTAGCTGAAATTTACAAAAATCAAGGTTATTATGATAAAGCAATAATTGCTTACGAAATTTTAAGTTTGAAATATCCACAAAAAAGTAGTTTATTTGCAAACGAAATAAAATTAATTAAAAAATTGAATAAATAATTATGTACTCATTATTTTATATGCTAATAATATTATGTTGTGTTCTTCTTTTATTAGTAATTTTAGTTCAAAACCCTAAAGGTGGCGGGCTTTCATCAACATTTGGTGAAGGCAATCAATTTATGGGAGTAAAAAAGACATCAGACTTTCTTGAAAAAAGTACTTGGACACTTGCCTTAATTTTAGTTGCTCTTACCCTTTTATCTAATTTTGCTATAAATAGAGATAAACAAAATAATCAATCTGAAATAATTAATGAAGTCGAAGACTCATCTGATGACTTTAACTCAGAGTAACAATTAAATTATCATAAAAGCTAAGGATGACAATTTTTCTCAATTTATTTCTAATAAATAAGACAAATTGACATATTTTTCTACTCGGCACAATTTATGATTAATTAAATGTAAATAAACTTTAATTAAAATAAATAAAATGACAAAACTTAAAATTAAACCACTATCGGACAGAGTTTTGATTAAACCTTCCCCCGCTGAAACTAAAACAGACTCAGGTATAATAATCCCAGATACAGCTCAAGAAAAACCTCAAAAAGGTGAAGTCTTTGCTGTTGGAAACGGAACTAAAGACTCTCCAATGACAGTTAAAGTTGGAGACAAAGTTTTATATGGGAAATATGCTGGAAACGAATTAAAATTTGATGGAGAGGACTATCTCATGATGAGAGAATCTGATCTTTTAGCAATAATCTAAAAATTAAAAAAATGGCAAAAGAAATAAAATTTGATTTAGAAGCAAGAGACGCTCTTAAAAAAGGAGTTGACGCTCTTGCTGACGCAGTTAAAGTTACATTAGGTCCCAAAGGAAGAAATGTAGTAATTGATAAAAAATTTGGAGCACCAACAATAACTAAAGATGGAGTAACAGTAGCTAAGGAAATAGAACTAGAAAATACAATTGAAAACATGGGAGCTCAAATGGTTAAAGAGGTTGCTTCAAAAACAGCTGATATAGCTGGAGATGGAACTACTACTGCAACAGTATTAGCCCAGTCAATTGTTTCTACTGGTCTCAAAAATGTTGCTGCTGGAGCAAATCCAATGGATTTAAAGAAAGGTATAGACATTGCGGTTAAAACTGTTATAAAAAGTTTAGAAAAACAAACAATTGAAGTTGGTGATAATTTAGATAAAATAGAACAAGTTGCTTCAATTTCTGCAAATAATGATCCATCAATTGGAAAACTAATAGCAGAGGCAATGGAAAAAGTTAAAAAAGAAGGAGTTATAACTGTAGAAGAAGCTAAAGGTACTGAAACTACTGTTGAAGTTGTTGAAGGTATGCAATTTGATCGAGGTTATTTATCACCTTACTTTGTAACTAATGCTGATAAAATGGAAACTGAATTAGAAAATCCTTACATATTAATTTATGATAAAAAGATATCAAATATGAAAGATATTCTTCCATTGTTAGAGAAAACTTCTCAAACTGGTCAACCGGTTCTCATTATTGCTGAAGATGTAGATGGTGAAGCACTAGCCACACTTGTTGTAAATAAAATAAGAGGAAGTTTGAAAATTGCAGCTGTTAAAGCTCCTGGATTTGGAGACAGAAGAAAAGAAATGTTAGAAGATATTGCAATTTTAACTGGAGGAACAGTTATTTCTGAAGAAAGAGGTTTTAAATTGGAATCAACAACAATTGAAATGTTAGGTAAAACTGATAAGGTTGTTATTGATAAAGACAATACTATGATTGTTAACGGTAAAGGAAAAAAATCTGATATTGATGCAAGAGTAAAACAAATAAAATCTCAAATGGAAAGTACGACCTCAGACTATGATAAAGAGAAATTGCAAGAAAGACTCGCAAAACTAGCTGGTGGTGTTGCAGTATTATATGTTGGTGCTCCATCTGAAGTTGAAATGAAAGAAAAGAAAGATAGAGTAGATGATGCTTTACATGCTACTAGAGCTGCAGTCGAAGAGGGAATTGTACCTGGTGGTGGTGTAGCTTTTGTTCGTTCAGGAGATGCTTTAGAAAAGTTAAAAGGTGAAAATGAAGATGTCAAAACAGGTATTCAAATTATTTCCAAAGCAATTGAAGCTCCAATAAGACAAATTGTTTCTAACTCTGGTGGAGAAGGTGCCGTAATTGTCTCTAAAATAAAAGCAAATAAAGATGATTATGGTTACAATGCAAAAACGGATACCTTTGAACCAATGCTTAAAGCTGGTATAATTGATCCAACAAAAGTAACTAGAGTAGCTCTGGAGAATGCAGCATCAGTTGCTGGTATGCTCCTAACAACAGAATGTGTATTAGCAGACATTCCAGAGGAGAATAATGCACCTCCGATGGGTGGAGGAATGCCAGGTGGAGGAATGCCAGGTATGATGTAAATTGATCCTTAATAAAGGCTTATTGAGAAATAAGCCTTTATTAATTTTTATTTATTATTTTTTTAACTACAGAAGAAATTAATTTACCATCTGCTTTAGAAGATAAATCATTCATTGCCTTCGACATAATTTTGCCGAAATCCTTTAAATCACTATAATCGTTTTCCAACACTATTTTTTTAATATAATTAGTTATATCTTCTTCATTCATTTGTTCAGGTAGGAAATCCATTAAAATATTAAGTTGACTATTTTCAATATCAGCCAAATCACTTCTATTTTGATTTGAATATATTAAAGCTGATTCTTTTCTTTGTTTTATCATTTTTTTTATTATTCCAATCTCTTGATTAGAATTAAGTTCCTGTTTGCCGTTAGCTGAGGTTTTAAACTTAATTATCTCACTTTTAATACCTCGTAAAACTTCTAACATTATTCTATCTTTATTCCTCATTGCATCTTTAATAGCCGGAATTATTTGTTTTTCTAAACTCATGTTTTTACTATTATATATTAAATTGATTTTGCATTAAATTCTATTGATCCATTTTGTGTTGGATCAAGCAGGGATTTTGAAAACTGATTATCGTTTAATTTTTTTTTATCATTTAGTTCAATCTCATGAATTTCAGATATTTTTTGATTATCTATAAGATTTCTAGATCTAAACTTATAATTAAATTTTTGTAGTCTTTCTTTCCTTTTATTCGCTCTTTCAAGTTGTTCTTTCACTTCAGTACTGTTAGACTTAAAGTTTTCAACTTTGGTATCTGATTGATTGATATCGATAATTTTTTTATTATTGACTTCAGTATGATTTAAATTTTGATTGCATTCTTCTTTTTTAAAATTAACTTCTTCAAAGCTATCTTGAACTTTTTCAGTTAAATTATTTTGTCTATTGAATTCAAGGTTATTTTTATTATCATCAAAAATATCAGATTTTTTTTCAAATTCATTGTTATCTGAGATATCAAACTCAAAAGATATTTTTGCTTGAGAACTATTTTTATTTTTTTTGTCATCAAAAAACAAATTTTGATCTTTTAATTTTGAACTATTTTCTAATTTATCACAAATATTATTTTCTTCTCTACTTTTGATTTTATTATTTAAATTATGAATTATAATACTTGAATTATTATTTGTTAAAATATTATTATCAATTTCTTGAAAACCTGTAGCTACAACTGTTATATTTATTGAAGAGTTAAGTTCTTCATTTTCTGCTACTCCCATTATAATATCTGCTTTAGTATCTCCATCTAAAGTAACTTCATTCTGTATATATGATGAAATTTGATCCATCTCTTTAAATGTGACTTCTTCCTTTCCTGATAAAATTAATAGTAATACTTTTTTTGCTCCACGAATGTGGCCATTATCAAGAAGAGGAGATTCAATAGCTCCTTTAACTGCATTTAGAGCTCTCTCTGAACCAACAGCAGAGGAAGATCCCATAATAGCTGTACCACTCTTAGCTAGTACAGTTCTAGCATCATTTAAATCAATATTAACATGACCTTTTTGGGTAATTACTTCAGATATTCCTTTGGATGCAGTTGCTAAAATTTCATCAGCTTTCTCAAAACCTGACTTGAAACCAAGATCCCCATAAATATCTTTTAATCTATTATTATTTATTACAATAATTGAATCAACATATTTTTTTAATTCTAAAATACCTTCTTTAGCTTGTTTCATTCTTAAATCTCCTTCAAATTCAAATGGTGTAGTTACGATTGCAACTGTAAGTATGTCATTATCTTTTGCAGCCTTAGCTATCACTGGTGCAGCACCTGTTCCTGTTCCTCCACCCATTCCAGCATTTATGAAAACCATTTTTGTATTATGTCTCAATATTTCTATTACATCATTTATATTTTCCTCAGCTGCGAACTTACCTCTTAATGGATCTCCTCCTGCACCTAACCCTTCAGTAATCGTAACTCCTAAAGGTATTTTATTTGATATAGGACTGCTATCTAATGCTTGTTGATCAGTATTACAAACTATAAAGTCTACTCCTTTAATTCCTTTTTGAAACATATAGTTAACAGCATTACTTCCTCCTCCACCTACGCCAATTACCTTTATAACTGAAGATTGATTTTGAGGAAGATCAAAAGCTAAATTTCTCATATTTTTTAAATTTTAATTTTAATTATTTAAAAATTCCATAAACTTTTTTACCCACTTATCAAAAAATGAATCTTGATAATTAGTTTTTGAATTTATTTTTAAGTTAGAATTACTATTTTTTTCAATATCATTCTTATAATTATTCATCAGCAATCCTATTGCTGTTGAATACATTGGACTATCTAAATCTTTTCTTTCTCCATTGGCTAAATGCTCATTTGGGAAACCTAACCTAGTATCTAAACCCGTTTCATGAACAAATAATTGTTTGATATGTTTAAGGTTTGAGCCACCTCCTGTTAATACAATTCCACATATTAAGGTATTCTTACTTTCCTCATATCCATAATTTTTTATCTCTATTAAAATTTGATCTATAATTTCGATTAATCTTGTATTTATTATTTCTGCCAAATTTTTTAATGAAATTTCTTTTGGTTCTCTACCTCTAAATCCTGGAATAGATACAACTTGCCTATCACTATTCTTTAAAGGTAATGCTGAACCAAACTTTACTTTTAATTGTTCAGCATGTTTTTCAATTATTGAACATCCCTGTTGAATATCTTTAGTAATTATGTTCCCCCCAAAAGGGATCACAGAAGTATGTCTTATAACTCCATCTTTAAAAATTGCTAAATCAGTTGTTCCACCACCAATATCAATTAAACATACTCCAGCTTCTTTTTCTTCTTCACTTAAAACTGCACTTGCAGACGCAAGTGGTTCAAGCGTAATCCCAGAAACTTTTAACCCTGAACTTTGAATACAGGTACATATATTTCCAATTGCAGTAGTTTGACCAATTACAACATGTAAATTTGCTTCTAATCTTCTACCTAACATTCCAATTGGTAATTTTATATTTGGTTCACTATCAACACTAAAATGTTGAGGCAATACATGAATAATTTCCTCACCGTTTTTCATAACAAGTTTGTGAACATTATCAATCAGCTTCTCAATATCATTCTGGTCGATAACGGCTGTATCATCATTTCTAATAATATAATCACTATGTTGTAAAGATCTAATGTGCTGACCTGCAATTCCGACTACACATTTATTAATTTTATACCCCGAATCTTCCTCGGCTTTCTTGATAGCATACTTGATAGAGTCAATAGTTTGAGTAATATTAACTACCACTCCTCTTTGAACTCCTAAAGAATGAGCCTTTCCAAATCCTAAAATTTCAAACTTTCCATAGTCATTTTTCATTCCTATAATAGCTACAATCTTTGTTGTTCCAATGTCTAAACCAACTGATAAACTTTTATTTTCCATTGTCACTATTTTTTTACACAAACAACTTGATTATTGAATTTTAAATTAATTAGTGAAAATTTATTTAAATCAATTTTATCTATTGAATTTTTATAAAAAATTTTAAATTTTTCAAATTTTAATTTTATTTCTTCTTTATTTCCAAACAAGACTTTGTAATTTCCCGTCCTGAAATAAATATATAACTCGCTATTCAGATCAAATTCTAATGCAAAAATTTGAGTACTAAAAAACTTGTCAGAATTGATAATATTCAATATTTCATTTAGTACATTCTTTTTATAATCATCCATTTTATCGTAATAAACATGATATACCCATGCTGAATAGAATGGAGATAATGAAAAAGAATCTAAACTAAAATCTAAATAATAAGATTTATTATCTTCAAATACCCTAAATAAAGGTTCTTTCTGAAAAATCTCAACATTCAAAATTTCATCATTATCTAAATATAATTCTGCTTTGTCAATGTTTGAATGACTTTCAATATAATCTTCTAACAAATAAATGTTTATATCTTTAATAGGCTTATTTAAAATTGAGTATTCAACAGTGTTAATTATATCCATAATTTCAATATCATTTACAAATGTTGATTCTTGAATATTTTTATATTTAATATTAATAGAATCAATAAATTTTTCTGATAATTTTAATTCAACTTTTTTATCAAAAAAAAATATTATTATTACTAAAATAATAACAGCGAATATTTTAATTAAATTTCTAATCATCTAGATAAAATTTAATTGGACTAACTAGATCACTGATATCACCTGCACCAAGAGTGAGTAAAATATCAATATTATCTTTATTTAATATATTTGGAAAAGAAGTCTTTTTATAAACACCCTTCTCACTACAATTAATTTTTTTTAAAAGATCAACTATACTTACACTATTATACGCATTTTCCCTGGCACCATAAATATCCAAAAGCATTACTTCATCAGACATTGATAGTACACTTGCAAAATCATCTAGTAAATGAAAAGTTCTAGAATACAAGTGAGGTTGAAAAATAATTGAAATTTTTTTATTACGATATAATTCCCTTAAAGATTTGATAATTACTGAAATTTCATTTGGATGGTGAGCATAATCGTCTATGTACTTAATTTTTTTATTATTTATGTGATATTCAAATCTTCTCTTTACTCCTGTAAATTCCCTTATTGACTGAATAATATCTGAAATTTTAATCTTATTTAAATATGCTAAAGAAAACGCTGCAACTATATTTTCTATATTGTGAAAACCTTTTAAATTGGTATAGATATTTTTAGCTTTTCCACCAGGATAAACAATATCAAAGACGAAATTATCATTTTTTTTTCTTAAATTTTCAGAATAAAAATTTGAAGTATTTGAATTCAATGAATAAGTATACTTTGAATCAATCCTCAAACCCTCCTTAACAATTAAATTTTTATGATTTACTTTTATTGAAAATTCAATAAATGATTTATACAAATCTTCATAATTATTATAACAATCCTGATGATCAAAATCAATTGATGAAATTATAATATATTTTGGACTTAAACATAAAAAAGATCTATCAAACTCATCTGCCTCAATTAAAAATTTATCACTTGACCCAGATATGAAATTTGATTTGTAATCTTTTAAAATTCCTCCTACAAAACACGTAAAATCATTATAATTATGATTTAAAATTGAAGCTAGAATACTACATATTGTTGTTTTACCATGTGACCCAGCTACTGCAATTGTATCAGAGTTTTCTGATATTTTTCCTAATATTTCAGATCTTTTAAATAATGGATATTTATTAAATTTAAAAAAATTAAATATTAAATTTTTTTGGCTTATGGCTGGTGTATAAATTACTAAAACATCTTTATTGACTTTAAAATTATTTGAAATATTTAATATACTTTCATCATAAAAAATTCTACAAGAAAGACTTTCTAACTCAATAGTAATTTTTGATCGTATCCTATCGTACCCCTCTACAACTTTTTTTTTTTGGATAAAAAATTTTGCCAAGGCACTCATACCAATCCCCCCAATTCCTATTAAAAAAATTTTTTTATAGTTCTTTTTAATCACAATGATATTTTTTTTATTAATTCAACTATTTTGGAAGATGCGTTAGGTACATACATTTTTTTCATATTTTTTGAAAGAAGTTCTCTTTTATCTTTGGAGCTGATTAATTTTTCTAGTTCTCTAAATAATAATTTTTCAATATTTTCTTCCTTAACTAAAATAGTTGCTTTTCTAGATTTTAAATGTTCAGCATTTTTATTTTGATGATCTTCAGATACATTCGGTGATGGAATTAAGATAGTTGATTTACCTAATGCCATAAATTCAGATATAGCAATTGCTCCAGATCTAGAAATAACCACATCTGAGATACTTAAAATTTCATAAATACTTTTAAAAAATGGTTTAATAATTATTTTAGAATCGTAATTATCATATTTTGTAACATAATGATCGTAATATAATTCTCCAGTTTGCCAAATTAGCTGAATATTTCTTAATTTGAACCAATCTAAATTTAATGATATTATTTCATTTATTTTTTTTGAACCTAAACTCCCTCCCAAAATTAAAACGGTAATTTTTGACGAATCAAAAGATATTTTCTTATATATAGTTTTTGATTTTGAATGAAAATTTTCAATTTCTTTTCTAATCGGATTTCCCGTAAATATTATTTTTTCTTTAGGAAAATATTTATCAAGTCCTTCATAAGCTACGCAAACGAAATTAACAAAATTTGATAAGATTCTATTGGTAATTCCAGGGTAGGAATTCTGTTCTTGAATTATAGTTGGAATTTTTAAAATAGATGCAACAAAAATAACTGGTCCAGATACATACCCCCCTGTTCCTATAACTATATTTGGTTTAAATTTTATTAAAATTATAAATGACATAATTAAACTGTGAAAAAGTTTAATGAAAAAAATAAAATTCTTAAATCTAAATTTTCTAGAAAAACCACTGATCCATAAACCTTTTATTTGATAACCACTTTCTGGAACCTTTTTCATTTCCATCATATTTTTTGCTCCAACAAATAAAAATTCACAGTTAAGTATTTTTAATTTTATTTCATTTGCAATTGAAATTGCAGGGAAAATATGTCCACCTGACCCGCCACCACAAATCAAATATTTTTTATTCATAGTTCAATTTTTTAACACTTTTACTTATACTAAGTATAATTCCTATTGAAGCACATGTAATCCATACTGAAGATCCCCCAGCACTCAATAGAGGTAAAGTTTGTCCAGTAACAGGTATTAAATTTACAGCTACTAACATATTTAAAAATGCTTGAGAAATTATGGATAAACCCAAGCCAATTGATAGCATCAAAGCAAATTGATCTTCACATTTAACACCAATTTTTAATACCCTATAAATAAAAAATAAGTATAATGATAAAATAATTAAAGCCCCTATTCTTCCATATTCTTCAATTATTATTGCAAAAATAAAATCTGAAGAAGATTGAGGTAAAAAATATTTTTGGATACTTTTCCCTGGTCCTTTACCCCAAACTCCACCTAAATATATTGCTTTTTTTGCCTGATTTACTTGATAATTTAATTTATTTTTACTCGAAAAATATGAAGATATTCTTGATTCCCACGTGAAAACTCTCGAGTCTGAACTACTTATAGTTTTACTAATTTTAAAAAAAATAATAAATGAAATAATTGATGAAATTACTAATAAGAAAAAACTTTTAAAATTTAATCCCCCTACAAATATTATAATTAAACTTACCAAGAAAATTATAGCTGCGGAAGAAAAATCTGATGGAAGAATAAGGCTACAAATTATTAATATTGGTAGTAAAATTGGAATGAATGAAAATCTAATAGAATGAAGTTTATCTTTATAGTGAACAAGATTTCTTGATAAAAGCATAAATAAAGATAATTTAGCGAGTTCTGAAGGTTGAAATGTAAAACCTGCGAGTTTTATCCACCTACTTGCATTAACCCCTTCAATTTTTATATTTGTTTTAATTGAAAAAAATATCATAATTAATGAGATACAAAATATGAAATATGAAATATTATAAAAATATTTATAAGGAACAATAGCAATTAATCCCATTATTAAAAACCCGATAAATAAATGAAATAAATGTCTAAATAAATAAGATAATGAATTACCACTTTTATATGCAAAAGCTAAGTAACTTGAGGAGCTATATACCATTACAACTGAAAATATTGATAATAAACATACAATAGTCCAAATATATTTATCTCCTTTTATTAGTTTGTAAACATCCATTTATAATAATCTTATTTGTGATTTAAATTCTCTACCTCTATGTTCATAATTAGAAAATAAATCTAAACTTGAGCAAGCAGGTGATAACAAAACTATATCACCCTTTGAAGATAGTTGATAAGCTAAAAGGACTGCATCCTTCATAGACTTAGCCTCATCAATTTTTTTAACAACATTTTCAAATTCATTAATAATCTTGGTATTATTTTTTCCTAAACATATAATTGACTTAACCTTCTCTTTAACTAATGGAACTAGATCTGAATAATCATTACCTTTGTCAACTCCACCACAAATCCAAATAATTGGTTTATTCATTGAATTAATAGCATACCAGGCTGAATTAACATTTGTAGCTTTTGAATCATTTATATAAGTAACTCCATAAACATTTAAAACCACTTCTAATCTATGTTCCATTTTATCAAAACTTGATAAACAATCTCTTATAATTTGATTATTAATATTTAATATTTTAGATGTAATTCCTGCTGCCATGGAATTATAGATATTATGCCTTCCTTGAAGGGCTAGTTCATGAATTGTCATAGTAAATTTTTGTTTATTTATATTAATTTTAATTTCGTCATTTGATATAAATGCTATATCATTTATTGATTTTTCGCCATAAGAAATAATCTTTGCTTTGATAAAATTTATTTCTCTTTTAATTAATTTATCTTCATTCCAAAAAATAAAGTAATCTGAATTTGATTGATTTTTAGTGATCTTTAACTTGGATTTTAGGTAGTTTTTTATATCGAATTGATATCTATCCAAATGATCGTTAGAAACATTCAAAATAATAGATATAAAAGGCTTAAAATCTTTAATATCGTCTAATTGAAAACTACTTACTTCTATTACCCAATATTTATAATTTCTTATTGATAGAACTCTTGAAAAACTTTTTCCAATATTACCACATAAAGAAACTTCAATATTTGAGCTTTTTAATATTTCATATATTAATTTGGATGTTGTTGTTTTACCATTGGTTCCAGTAACAGCAATTATTTTACCTTTACAATATCTATATGCATATTCAATTTCAGAAATTATTTCAATTCCTTTCTCTTTTACTTCATTAAGTAAAAGAGAATCCTTTATACCCGGACTTTTAACAACCAAATTAGAAGATAATAATAGTTCTTTATTATGACCATTCTCCTTAAAATCAAAAGAATTAGCAATTAGTTCATTTTTATACTTTTTGTTGATTTTGAATTGATCTGAAATAAAAAATTTATATCCAAGTTTTTTACTTAATAATGCAGACCCTAAACCGCTTTCTCCAGCTCCAAGAATATATATCATCATCTTAATTTTAAAATTAAAAAACTAAGTATTGCTAATATTACAGCCAAAATCCAAAATCTTGTTACAATTTTGCTTTCGTGAATTCCTTTTAATTGAAAATGGTGATGCAATGGTGACATAAGAAATATTCTCTTCCCTTTACCAAACTTCTTTCTAGAATATTTAAAATATAGTACTTGAATTATTACTGATATACTTTCAATAAAAAAAACACCACAGAATATTGGAATTAAAAGTTCCTTTCTAATAGCAATGGAAAAAACTGCAATAATTCCTCCAATAGACAAACTACCTGTATCTCCCATAAAAATTTGGGCAGGATATGAATTATACCATAAAAATCCTATACATGATCCAACAAATGAACTCATAAAAATTACAAGTTCCTCTGAATAAGGAATGAACATAATATTTAAATAATCTGAAAAAACAAGATTACTAGATACATATGCATATAATGCAAGTACTAATCCAATAATTGCTGAAATACCGGGAGCTAATCCATCCATTCCGTCAGTCAAATTTGAAGCGTTTGAAACAGCTGAAATAATAAATATTACAATTGGAATAAATATAATCCATGACCATTTCTCTGGTTCATTTATTAAAAAACTTATAAGATCTGAATAATTCAACTCATTATTTTTGAAAAATGGAATAGTTGTAATTGAAGATTTTACATATGTATTTAGTCCATTGCCTAAATTATCTATTGATTTTGAAGTTTTCACTAAAACATCTGAATGAAAATGCAAAATAGAACCTACTACACATCCTAATATTACTTGTCCAATAATTTTAAACTTAGCAGCTAAGCCTTTTTTATTTTTCTTAAAAACTTTAATATAATCATCAATAAAACCAATCAAACCCAACCAAATAGTAGTAATTACCATCAATAATATATATATGTTGTTTATCTTACATATTAAAATAGTTGGAATTAAAATTGATATTATTATTATGAACCCCCCCATGGTAGGTGTCCCTTTTTTTTTATTTTCACCTTTTAATCCCAACTCTCTAATTTGGTCATCAACTTGATATTTTTTTAATATTTTAATTATATAACCTCCAAGAAATAGTGATATTAGTAATGAGATCATTAAGGCTAATGAAGCTCTGAAAGATATATATTCAAAAACTCCAATTCCTGGTATATCATAAATTTTATTAATATAATTGATTAGATAATACAACATAATTAACTTTTATTTAGATTCAAAATAACATCATAATCACTAAAAGGAATTTTCAACCCATTCCTTTCTTGGAATTTTTCGTGACCTTTGCCAGCAATGAGAATAATATCCCCTGATTTACAATTCGATATTCCCATTAATATTGCTTGATATCTATCTTGTTCAACTTTTACTTTATTTAATTCTTTACTGTTAAGATTATATTTCATATCATTAATTATATCCTCAGGGTTTTCGTATCTGGGGTTATCAGAAGTAAAAATTACACAATCTGACCATTTACATGACTCTTTTCCCATAATTGATCTTTTTCCTTTATCTCTATCACCCCCACATCCAATAACTGTAGTTAATTTTGCACTGATTTTCTTAATTTTATAGATTGTTTTATATATATTAACTAATGCATCAGGTGTATGAGCATAATCAATAATTGATATTATACCTTTATTTAGTTTATGGCACTGAAACCTTCCATCGATATTTTTCAATGTTGATAAATTTGTAAGAGTTCTAGATGATTCTTGATCTAATTCTATTGCTGCTGCATATGTTAATAATAAATTCCTCGCATTATGTTCACCAATTAAACTTGAGTAAAAATCTTTATTGTCAATTTTTAAACATAATCCATCAAAGCTATTTTCAATAATTTTTAAATGGTAATCAGCAATAGAATTTATAGCAAATGTTTTCACATTTGACTTTGAATGATAAACCATTGTCTTTCCATGAATATCATCACAATTTATTATTGAAACTGAACTTGATGATAAGTCATCAAAAAAGCTTTTTTTTGTCAAGATGTAATTATCAAAAGTTTTATGATAATCTAAATGGTCTCGACTTATATTTGTGAATAATCCTAAATCAAAATTTAAAGCATGTACTCTATTTTGTTTTATTGCATGAGAACTAACTTCCATAAAACAATATTTACATTTCTGATCTACCATTAGTCTCAGCATTTTATTAATCTCAATTGCATCAGGAGTAGTGTATTTTGATGGGTATTCATTATCATTTATTTTATTTACTATAGTCGAAAGAAGTCCAACTTTGTAATCAAAAGAAATGAATAAATCAAATAATAAATTAACCACAGTTGTCTTACCATTTGTTCCAGTTACTCCAATTAACTTAATTTCATCTGAAGGATTATTATAAAAATTTGATGCAATAACCGATAATGCCTTTGTTGAATTTTTAACTTTGATATATGTAATATTTTCATCAATTGATTTAGGATAATACTCACATACTACAGAAATTGAACCAAGTTTTATTGAATTTGAAATAAAATCATGTCCATCTAATATATTTCCCTTTAATGCAACGAAAAGTGAGTCTTTTTTTGTTTTTTTTGAGTTAAAACAAATATTAGATATAGCAATATTTGTATCACCTTTAATTTCAATCAATTCAACTTTATATAAAATATCTTTTAATAACTTCATCAAATTAGTGTTATCATTATTGTATCATTTAAATTAAAATTATCTCCTACAGAGAGTGATTGACTCTCTACAATCCCATTTCCATTTGATTTAACTGTTAAGCCTGAGTTCTCAAGTATATATATGGCATCCATTTTATTCATTCCTATTACACTTGGAATATTTTTTTCATTAATTTTTGATTTGACTATATTGAAATTTTCAATATTGAATTCATTAATAAAATCATTATTTTTATTTTTCAGTAATTTATTAATGATTTGAAAAAACAATTTTTTGTCTTTAAATACTTTTCGATTACTAGGTAAAATTATTTCTCTGGAAAAAAGTAAATCTCTAACTTCAGCAAATACTGGAGCCGCAACAACATTCCCATAAAATCCAATATTTACATCAGGCTTATTTACAAGAACCATACACGAATATTTTGGAGATTCCGCTGGAAAAAATCCAACAAATGATGACCTATATTCATTTGAATAAGATCCATCTTTTGCAATTTTAGTTGTACCTGTTTTTCCAGCACAAGAATTTACTTCTGAAAATATATTACTAGCAGTTCCGTCTTCTACAACTTCAATCAAAAAATTTTTTAAAACTTTTAAAGTTTCTTTAGAACATATCTGACTTATCAAGACGTTTTTCTGCTTTTCATATTCTAATTTCTGACCGTTTTGAATTTTTTGAACAATATATGGTTGAACCATATTTCCATCATTTGCAATTGAATTATAAAAAGTTAATAGCTGTAGTGGTGAAATTTGAATTTCATATCCAAAAGCCATCCAAGGTAAAGAAACTTTTGACCATGTTGAATGAGAACTATTTTTTAAATAACTAACTTCTTGTCCTATTAAATCAAAATTTAAATTTATATTAACCCCAATTTTTTTTAATTCATTAACAAATAAATCTGGATCATCTTTAAAGCCCTCGTTAATTATTTTTGAGACCCCAATATTAGATGATAGTTTAAAAATATCTGAAAGAGATAGTACTCCATGTCCACCTTGCTTGTAGTTAGAATCATACATGTATCTGTCATAAAATTTATATCTACCATTTCCTGTATCAACTTTACTCAACGTATCAACAATCTTATTTTCTAATGCAATTAATAATGATGCTAATTTAAATGTTGATCCAGGCTCATAATTTGAACCTATAGCATGGTTATAGTATTCTTTATAAATATTAAATGAGGATTTATTTAAACTTGACATAGCTTTAATTGCTCCAGATTTAACCTCCATAACAATAATTACACCACTTTCAGCATTATATTTTTTGAGAGTTTTAATTAATGCTCTGTGAGCTATATCTTGAAATCTAATATCAATAGTTGAAAAAATATCATATCCTATTTTTGGTTCTATATCATATTTATTTGAAATAGGTTTCCATATTCCATTATTTATTTTCTGCATCATTTGTTTCCCAGGAATACCCTTTAAAAAATTATCATAAGATTTTTCAATCCCAACATCTTTATTATTTCGTCCATAGCCAATTACCCTTTCACATAATTTTCCAAATGGTCTAATTCTTTCAATATTTCTTGAGTAAATTAATCCCCCTTTAAATCTTCCACTTGAAAAAATGGGAAAACTTTTAATTTGCTTAAGTTCACTGTAACTTAAACCAGATTTTATTTTTAAATATTTCTTTTTATTTTCCCTTGCTTCCAATAATAACTTCTCATAATCATAACTAGTTTTATCAGCAAGTAATTCAGAAAGATCTCTTGCTAGATCCTTGTAATTTTTAAAAAATAATGAATCATTTGGTACAGTAGAATCAAAAGCAATTGTAAAGAATGGTACTGAAGTGGCCAACAAATCTCCATTAATATCAAAAATATTACCTCTTTGAGGAGGTATTTCCTTAAATTTTATAGTTGAAGGATAAATATTTTCTAATTCTGAGTCTCCTTGAATAGATATAATTCTAAGTATTATAATATTTGCAATAAATACTATTAAAATACTTATGAACATAACTCTGTAAAAGATTTTCTTTTTTTCAGTCATATTTATCAAAATTTATTCGATAAATGGTATCGTTTGTTTCTACTAAATCTATTCTTGAGACTGATTTTGATACATTTGAAAAAGAACTCAATGAAGATAAAGAAATTCTTAAGTTTATATGATTTGATTTTAAATCTATAATATCTTTATTAAGTCTGTCCAGATAATTTATTTTTTGATCAAATTTATGTGAACTGAAAATTATAACTAAAAATAAAAATGACATAAAAATTAGAAATTGCCATGATAAAGAAATAAATTTTGAATTTAATTCGATATTTAGTTTTTGACCATATAACATATTTTTAAAAAAAAATTTTATTAAATGTTTCATATTCTTTCAGCTATCCTTAATTTTGCACTTCTTGATCTACTATTGTTAAATAATTCTTTATTTGAAGGAGTAATTGGTTTTTTATTAATTTTTTTAAATAAGGGTATAGGATTTCCATAAAAATCCTTATCAACTTCACCATCAAACTTTCCATTTTTAATAATATTTTTTACTAATCTATCCTCTAAAGAATGATATGATATAACTACCAATCTACCTCCTATTTTAATTAAATTTATAGATTGTTTTAACATCTGTTTTAAAGAATTTATTTCATCATTTACTTCAATTCTTATTGCTTGAAATAATTTTGCTAAAAACTTATTTTCTTTTTTCTGTTCATAAGTATTTTTGAGAATTTCTTTTAATTGATTGACATATTTTATAGGATTTTCAATTCTATAATCACATATTTTCTCAGATATATTTTTTGAATTTCTTAAATCTCCATAAATCTTAAATATTCTCTGTAAATCTTTTTTTTCATAATTATTTAGAATATTAACTGCATTAATTGGATTATCTGTATTCATTCTCATATCAATTTTTGAATTAAATCTTGTTGAAAAACCTCTTTCTGGTTTATCAAATTGATAAGATGATACACCTAAATCAGCTATTAGTCCGTCAATTTTATCTACTCCATAAGACTTCAGAACTTGACTCAAATATTTAAAATTCATATTAATTAATGTTAGACTATCATTATTGATTTTATTAGATATAGCCATTTTATCTTGATCAAAAGAAAATAGATGCCCTCCATTAATTCTTGATAATATTTGATTTGAGTGTCCTCCTCCTCCATATGTTACATCAACATAAACTCCCAAAGGATTAATATTAAGACCATTAATACTTTCATCCAACATAACAGGAATATGAAATCTATTTTTCATCATTTCTATTTATTTTACCCATTACAGATTCAGCCATATTCGAAAAATTAACAGATTGATTTTTTATTAATATCTCATATTGCTTCTTATCCCATATTTCTATTATATCGCCTACAGCAGCTAATATTACATCTTTATTAATTGATGCAAAGTTTATAAGATCTTTTGGTATTTGTATTCTGGACATTTTATCAGATTTGACTAATCTAACTCCTGATGTAAATAATCTAATAAAATCATTATTTTCTTTAATGAATCTATTTAAATTATTTATCTCTTTCATAGTCTTGCCCCATTTATCTAGTGTATGAATTTCTAAACATTGATTAAAAATTGATCTTTTTAAAATCAAGCCCTTTTTAAATTCCTCAATTTGCTTTTTTAATCCAACAGGGAGTAATATTCTACCTTTAGAATCCGCTTTACATTCATACATTCCTGCTAAACTATCCATATAAAATTAATTTATACAAATATATACCACTTTTTACCACTTTTTACCACTTTGTTAATAACTTTATTTTTTTTTTTTATTTCGTAAAAAAAAATTATTGAATCATTTAATTACTATTTTAGATTTTATTCATTACTTTGGACATTACTTTGGAAAAGTTTAATTAAAGTTGATATCATCGTAAATAAATTTAAATATATAGACAAGGGTAAAGGTCCTGTAATAATTTTCCTTCATGGATTAATGGGGACATTGAGTAACTTTAATCAAATTACCAAAATTATTAGTGAAAAAGGGTATAGAATATTGATCCCTGAACTTCCTATTTTTGATTTACCAATACTAAAGACTACTGCGAAAGAAATTTCAAATTTCCTATCAGAATTCATTAGCCATTTGAAATTAAAAAATGTAACACTTCTTGGTAACTCACTTGGAGGGCACATAGCTTTGATTTATACTATTAAAAATCAATCGAATGTAAAAAGTTTGATTTTAACTGGTAGTTCTGGATTATATGAAAAATCTATGGGAGAAACTTTTCCTAGAAGAGAAGATTACGAGTATATTAAATTAAAAACTCAAGAGGTTTTTTATGACCCAAAAATAGCATCCAAGAAACTAATTGACAGTATATATAAAAATGTAAATAACAGAAAAAGAGCAATCAGAATTTTAACTTTAGCTAAATCTGCTATTAGACATAACTTGTCAAAAGAATTAAAAATAATTCAAATCCCAACTCTACTAATTTGGGGTAATAATGATCAAGTCACACCTCCTGAAGTAGCCAAAGAATTTAAAAATTTAATAAAAAATTCAACAATTCGTTGGATTGATAAATGTGGACATGCACCTATGATGGAACATCCAATTATATTTTCAAATTTCTGCTTAAAGTGGTTAAAAATTATAGATGAAAATTAAATCCGCGAAATTTATATTAAGTAGCTCAGAAATTGATTCTTGTCCACCTCCAAATCTTCCGGAATACGCTTTTATCGGCAGATCAAATGTAGGAAAATCATCTCTGATTAACATGATAACTGAAAGAAATTCACTAGCAAAAACTTCTAATAAACCTGGAAAAACAAAACTAATTAATCACTTCTCAATAAATCAAAATTGGCTTCTGGCTGACCTACCTGGTTATGGATATGCCAAAGTGTCAAAAAAAGAGAGAAGTTTTTTTCTCAAATTAATAAAAACATATTTAACTAAAAGAGTAAACCTAATTTGTACTTTTTTACTTTTGGATAGTAGAATTAAACCCCAAGTGCTTGACTTAAATTTCATGAAATGGATGAATTTAAACCAATTACCCTTTGTTTTAGTTTTCACTAAATCAGATAAACTAAAAAATAATATTTTAAATTCTAATTTGAATATTTATAATGATAAATTGAATGAAACTTGGGAGGAACTTCCAAAATTTTATGTAACTTCATCAAAAAATAAGATTGGCAAAAATCAAATTTTAAGATATATTGATGACTTAAATTCAAAAATTAATCCTGATTTTTTTTGACGTCATAAAGTTTTAATTCTTCCCCAAAGAATCTTGAAAATTCTATTATTTTCTTTGACATTTTTTCATCATTTGTGGCCCTCTCATATGTTTCTGCCATAGAAAATAAAATTTGATGAAAAAAAACTTTCATTTCATCAATTTTCATATCCTTGGTCCATAAATCAATTCTTAATGAGTTTTTTTTATCTTTATCCCACAATGACAAAAAAAATGCATCTGCTTTTTGATTTTTAATTCCTTCTGATTCAGCAGACCAAAATAATTTTTCAGGAACTTTATTTTCATCAAGTTCAATTTTAATTTTAATATTAGATTCTTTCATAACCTTAATTTACCTTTATATCTTGATTTATTTAAAATTTTTTTACTGTCATACTCGTTAATTAAATCATTCAAAGTTACCTCTGAATTATTTAACATATATGATTCAATAATTTTCCAACCAATCCATTTACCAACTCCTCCAGGGGATTTATGATCAATTGAAGATCCAAATTTTGAAAAAGGAGCATCATCTATAAATCTTTGTTTGTTTCTAATATCTGAAGAAAATATAATTTCCTGTTCTATAAAATATTTCCAAATTAATTCTTGGTTATTTATACACCATTTCATTTTTCTTTCATCACAACCAAAAATAATATTTGGTTGTTCATTTTTCAAAATTAGTGAAGTTAAGTAATAAACTTTACCATAATCAAGAATTTGACTTAGAAAATTAGTTTCGTTTGACTTTTGAATTTTAGATTCAAAATAACTATTAAAAAGTTTTGAAGGAATATTAAATTTATTAAAGCTTGATTTAATATAGTTAGGGAAAGAACTGTATTCTACAGAGTTTTTCCCAAGAAACATATCTAGAGAAATTAATATTAAATTATCTTTAACAATTATAGGTTCTAATGACTCAAAATTAGACACCCATGTGTAAATTTTAATTGAGTCAGATTTTGGAAAATATTTAAAGTAGTTTATAAATATTTTTTCAATTTCTAAGTTAAACTTTTTAATATCTTTAAATACAGAATCAACCTTGTAAAATAAAGACTTAATTTGATTGTCATTATATCTTCCAGACAGTGTTTTTAAATCAATATCATACTTAAAAAATTCAGGAAATCTTTTTTTCAGTAATCCTATTTCATTTTTAAATTTTAATGAATCAATAGAAAAAAAATAGTGATCAAAATTGTCAATCTTTAATTTTATTTCTGATTTTTTATAAAAAGGATTACAGTTACAAACCACAAATATTAATAGTCCGAATACAATCAGAATTTTTAAAATATTTTTCATTTAATTAAATTTCTCTCAATATATTAAATCCTGCAACAAAGTTTAAAATTGATTTAGTAAATTTGCATAATAATTACAACATGAAAAAAATTAAAACAATAAACTTTATAAAAAATTGGTTACTTGATTATTCTGTCATGTCAAAAACTGATGGTTTCGTTGTTGGAGTTTCAGGAGGTATTGATTCTGCCATAACTTCCACATTATGTGCAATGACTAAAAAAAAAGTAATATGTGCTTCGCTCCCAATAAAAAAAAATAAAACTCAAATAGAATTATCTCAAAACCACATAAGTTGGTTAAAAAATAATTATCCTCAAGTGGAAGAAATTAAAATTGACTTAACTAAAACATATGAAACTTTAAATTTTGCACTACCATTTAAAAAAAATAATAATTTATCCTTGGCAAATTTAAAATCCAGATTGAGAATGGTATCACTTTATTTCTTGGCATCAACTAATAACCTTCTAGTTGCGGGAACAGGAAATAAAGTTGAAGATTTTGGAATTGGCTTTTACACTAAATATGGAGATGGCGGTGTAGATATTAGCCCAATTGCAGATTTAACAAAAACCGAAGTTTATAAATTAGCAAAAGAATTAAAAATCATAAAAACAATTCAAGATTCTGAACCAACAGATGGATTGTGGGATGATTTTAGAACTGATGAAGATCAAATAGGAGCTTCTTATAAAGAAATTGAAAAAATTATGGAGTATATCGAAAAAAATTCAAAAAGAAAATTAAACAAAAGAGAACAAAAAGTTTTAAATATATATAAAAATTTTCACTCAAAAAACCTACACAAGATGAATCCAATTCCAGTATGTGAAATTCCAAATAATCTTAGATAATTATTTTATATTCCAACTTAAATCACCTGCAATTAAATTATTTAAATCATCCTCAGAAAAATTAAAATTAATTTGATCCAACATTTCATCTTCATAGCATTTTCTTTTTTTTTGAAAAAAGATCCCAAAAGGTCTAGGAAATTTAGAATAATTATAATTGATATCAGAAAATCTAGATAAGATATTTGCTTTTTCAATTGACTTTTGATCATGAACCCATAAGTCTTCAATTGAAATATTTTTGTCATTTAAATCAACAATAAGAGGATTAATCCCATCTAATTTGATCCCCTTATCATTTTCATCCCCAAAAATTAATGGTTTATTATTTTCTAAATAAATTGAGTTATTCTTTTTAAAATCTTTATTAGTAAATTTTGAAAAAGCTCCATCATTAAATATGTTACAGTTTTGATATATTTCAATTAATGAAGTCCCTCTGTGATTATTAGCTTCAATTAAAATTTGCCTCATATGTTTTGGTTCTCTATCAATCGCTCTTGCAATAAATGAAGCGTCAGATCCAAGAGATAAGGATATTGGATTAAAAGGGTTATCGATCGATCCTAATGGAGTTGATTTAGTAGTTTTTCCAAGCTCTGAAGTAGGTGAATACTGACCTTTAGTTAAACCATAAATTTCGTTATTAAATAATAAAATATTTAAATCTAAATTTCTTCTTAATAAATGAATTAAATGATTACCTCCAATTGATAATGAATCACCGTCTCCAGTTATAACCCAAACATTTAAATCTGGTCTTGAGGATTTTAATCCAGTAGCAACTGCTGTGGCTCTTCCATGAATTGAATGCATTCCATATGTATTCATATAATATGGAAATCTTGAAGAGCATCCAATACCAGAAATAAATACAATTTTTTCTTTTTGAATTCCAATATTGGGTAAAATTGACTGAACTTGCTTTAAAATTGAGTAATCACCACACCCAGGACACCACTTAATTTCTTGCTCATTTGCAAAATCTTTCAAATTATAGTAATTATTTTTCATAATAAATTTAGTTTAGTAAACTTTTAACTTTATTAACAATTTCATGAGAATTAAATGGTATTCCCATAATCTTATTTAAAGGGATTGCATTAACTAAAAACTTATCTCTAATTATTTTTATTAATTGACCATTATTAATTTCTGGAACTAAGATTATTTCAAAATATTTTAAAATTTCTTCAATATTTTTTGGTAAAGGTACTATATAATTTATATGAATGTGAGCAATATCATATCCATTTTTTTTTAATTCATTTATTGATGATTGAATTACTCCATAGGTAGATCCCCAAGAAATAATTATCATATCTGATTTTTTTGAACCTGAACTAAATTTTTGATCTGGTATAAAATTAGAAATATTATTAACTTTTGCTTGTCTTATTTTAACCATTAATTGATGATTTTCAGGTTCATATGAAACATCACCTGAATTATTATCTTTTTCAAGACCACCGATTGTGTGCTCTAAATCTTTTGTTCCAGGTATAGCCCAATTTCTTACGAAATTTTCATTTCTTAAATATGGATTAAATTTTTCAGAGAACTTTGATTTTTCAAATTCGTATTCAAAGTCATCTAGGTCAGTTAAAACCGGATATTTCCATGGTTCAGCTCCATTTGCTATATATCCATCACTTAAAATAATAACTGGAGTCATAAATTTTAATGCTATCTTACATGCATTATAAGTGACTAGAAAACAATCAGATGGTGATGAAGGTGCAAATACAGGAATTGGTGCTTCTCCATTCCTCCCGTAAACAGCTTGCAAAAGATCTGATTGTTCAGTTTTTGTTGGAAGTCCTGTAGATGGGCCTCCTCTTTGAACATTAATTATAATTAATGGTAATTCTAGCATAAATACTAAACCAAGCGCTTCAGTTTTTAAGGCCATACCCGGACCTGAGGATGCAGTTACAGCTAAATTTCCTCCAAAAGAAGCACCAATTGCAGAGCAAATTGCTGATATTTCATCTTCGGCTTGAAAAGTTCTTACTCCAAAAGACTTATACTTCGATAATTGATGAAGTATGTCAGAAGCAGGAGTAATAGGATATCCAGAATAAAATAAATCTAATTTTGATTTGTATGAAGCTGATACTAAAGCTAAACAAATTGCTTGATTACCTAATATATTTCTATAACTTCCTTTTTTCATTTTCCTCGGTTTCACATCAAATCTACTTGAAAAGGTCTCAGAAGTATCACCATAATTATATCCTGCTTTTAAAACAGAAATATTAGCATTGAGTATATTTTTCTTATTAAAAAATTTTTGTTCAAGAAATGTTACAGTTGAATTAATGGATCTATTAAATATCCAGTAAATAAAACCTAAGACAAACATATTCTTACATCTGTCAATTTCTTTTTTTTCAAGATCAGTATTTTTTAATATTTCTCTGGTAAGCTTTGTAATATCAATTTTATGAACTATAAAATTTTTTAGATCAAAATTATCAAAAGGATCATCAGAATCAGGGATTTTTGCTAAACGAATATTCCTTTTATCAAACCCTGAAGTATTTAATACAATTATTCCTCTTTCTCTTAGCTTATTAATATTTTTTTTTAATGAGGCAGCATTCATGGCTACTAAAACGTCACAATAGTCTCCTGGCGTAAAAACTTTAGATCCAAAATTAATTTGGAAACCTGAGACACCTGCTAAAGTTCCAATTGGAGCTCTTATTTCTGCAGGGAAATCAGGCAACGTACTTAAGTCATTTCCATAAAAAGCTGTATTATTTGTAAATTGACCTCCAGCTAATTGTATTCCATCTCCTGAATCTCCTGCGAATAATATTGTAACACTATCTAGTGTTTTTTTAATTTTACTCATCTAAAATTTACTATTCAATATTTAAAACTTTATTTATCTCAGGAGCATATTTCTTAATTGTATACTCAACACCTGACTTTAAAGTCATTTGATTAACAGTACAGCTTTGACATGACCCATGAAATTTAACGATAACATCAAGTTCATTGGTGATTTCAACTAACGATACATTTCCACCGTCTCTTTCAAGAAATGGTCTAATTTCGGATAATGCGTCTTGAATTTTTTTGACTAGATCAGAAGTATTATTACTTGTCATATAATTAAATTTTTTAACATCCATCCATATTTTTAATCTTAACTATCTTCGATGGCTCAAGGTTTTTATTCCTATAATTAACTTTATTAACAATAGATTTTGCAAGATTATGAAAAATTTTAGAATTTTCAGAATTTTCTTGAAGTGCAGTTGGGTGTCCTACATCAGATGATTCTCTAATGCTAGTTGAAAGTGGCACCTCTCCTAAAAAGTTTAAATTTAGATCATCAGATAAATTTTTAACACCATCTTTACCAAAGATATAATGTTTTTTATTATTTGTATTGTCCGAAATAAAATATGACATATTTTCAATTAAGCCAATTATTGGTATATTAATATTTTCATACTGAAACATTTTTACTCCTTTTTTTGCATCTGCAAGCGCAATATTTTGAGGAGTGCTTACAATAACTGCTCCAGTAACAGATACGCTTTGAATTAGAGATAAGTGAATATCTCCTGTGCCGGGGGGCAAATCCACTAATAGATAGTCTAGATTACCCCAATCAGAGTCGTTTATTAACTGATTTAAAGCTTTAGTTGCCATTGGTCCTCTCCATACTAAAGCTTGAGAATTATTAGTAAAAAAACCTATACTCAATAACTTAATACCATAACTTAAAACAGGGACAATAACTGATTTATTTTTAATAGTCTTAACAGTAGGCTTACTTTTTTCCACATCAAACATTATATGTTGAGATGGACCATAAATATCAGCATCTAAAACTCCGACTTTAAAACCTAATCTATTTAAAGAAATTGCTATATTAGATGTAATAGTTGATTTTCCTACACCACCTTTCCCAGAGGCAATGGCAATAATATTTTTTATATTTTCTAATTTTTTTCCACTGATAGTTTCATTAAGAGTATTTTTCTTAGATATCACTTTAATTCTTAATTTTATTTTAATATCATTACTGAGTTTTTTTATTTGCTCAATAATATCATTTTCTAATTTTTTCTTAACATGAAGAGTGGGATGATTAATGTCAATATCAATTTCAACTTCATTATTAAAAATAATTATATTCTTAACAAAATTGTTTTCAATTATTGAAGTTTTATGTCCATTCAAATAAACATTATTTAAAACCTCTTGAACTTTTTTTTTATTTATCATAAGTCTATATAAAGTTTATTTTGGTATCCATAGTACTTTATCAAGATTCAATATTTTATCACCTTTAAACTTGTGTCCTTCATTTATTAATAATTCTTTCATTACATTTACTCCCCCAAAATTATGTTTTCCTGTTAAAAGTCCATTTCTGTTTACAACTCTATGAGATGGCAAACCTTTTCCGTGACTGTTATTCATAGCCCATCCTACTAATCTTGCTGACTTATAAGTCCCTAAACTTTTAGCTATTAGACCATAGGTAGTTACTTTCCCTAAGGGAATAGTTTTAACAACTTTAAAACATTTTTCATAAAAATTAATATGATCATATCTATTATCAGTCATTTTAACTTAAATTTTGTATATGTAATTGGAATATTATCTTTCCTAAATTTTTTTTCATATTCAGTTCTAATTCTTAAGATAGCATTAATTTTATTTTGTAAGTCAATGTTATGACTTGTTTCAATTAATTCATATCCAAAACTTTCAATTAATCCTAAAGTATAACCATGAAGAAACTCTGAATCAGTTTTTAAATTTACAATACAATCTTTATTTGATACTTTTTTATATAGCTCCAACATATTTTGAGAAATAAGTCTTTTATTTCTTTTTCTAAATTTAATATGAGGATCAGGAAACGTAATCCATATTTCATTGATTTCATCATTAGAAAATAATAAATCTAGATTTTGAATCTGAGTTCTCACAAAAGCAACATTTTTTAATGATTTTTCAATTGCAGTTTTTGCTCCACGCCAAATTCTTGATCCTTTAATATCAATTCCAATAAAGTTTTTTTTTGAAAATTGATTTGCTAAACCAATTGTATATTCTCCCTTTCCGCAGCCAAGTTCAATAACTAAAGGATTATTATTAAAAAAATAATTACTACACCACTTTCCCCTGAAAATAAAGCCATGGTTCAGTATATTTTTTCTTTCAGGTTGAATCAAATTATTAAAAGTTTTATTTTCAGCAAACTTTTTCAGTTTATTTTTTGACACAATATTTAAATTCTAAATACAAAAATACAAAATCCTTAAACAATATATGAAATTATTTAGACTTAGTTAAAGTAAATGAAAATGTCGATCCTTCACCAATTGTACTTCTTACATTTATTGAATGACCATGTGCTTCAATAATATGTTTTACTATTGAAAGGCCTAAGCCTGAACCACCTTTTTCTCTATCTCTTGAACTATCAACTCTGTAAAATCTATCGAATATTTTATTTAAATGTTTTTGTTCAATACCATTTCCACTGTCAGACACCTCAGTTAATATATTTACATCCATATCATATAATTTAATATCAATCGTACTCATATCATTTCCATATTTAATTGAATTCTCAATTAAATTATATAATACTTGTTTTATTTTTTCTTTATCTCCTTTAACTGGAATTTTAGATTTATAGTTATTAATAATTTTAATTTTTAAACCTCTTTTTTTGGCCTTAATATCTAAATTTTCAATAACATCATTAATTTCAGTTAAGAGATCAAACGATTTGTTTTCTATTTCAATCTTCCCCTCCTCTAATCTAGTGATTTGATCTAAATCTTCTACTATATAAATCATTCTTGAAACACTTTTATTGGCTCTTGATAAAAACTTTCTATTTATTTTATTATCCGATATAGCTCCATCTAACAATGTATTTATATATCCTTGAATATTAAAAATTGGAGTTTTTAACTCGTGAGCCACATTACCTACAAATCTTCTCCTATAACTTTCTCTAATTGTCATTTTTTCTAGTTCTCTGTTTTTAAATAATTTCCAATTTTCAACTTCTCTATTTACATTTTGTAAATTAATATTTTTATCTAAATCTGATCTTGAGTTTGAATTTCTTATGTTTTTATAGATTAATTTTACCTTAGAGTAAATAAAATTATTCACCATCCATTTCAAAATTAAATATGAGAATATTAAAACTGATAATGAGAAGAAAATTAAATTTTTGATTTCAAAATCTATATTAAAGATTTTAACAAAAAGTAATATTAAAAAAATCTGAATTATTGAAAAAACAAATGAAAGAACTCCTGATTTTTCCATTACCTTTTGTATTTAAATCTGTAACCAACCCCTTTAACTGTTTCAATTAGATTTTGACTTATCTTTTCTCTTATTTTTCTGATGTGAACATCAATAGTTCTCTTACTAACTAATTCATTATTTCCCCAAATTAAATCAAAAATTTGATTTCTCGTAAAAACTTTTATAGGCTTTGAAGCTAATAAATAAAGAATTTCAAACTCCTTCTTTGATAAACTATAAGTTAACCCATCAAAATTAACTTTAAATGTTTCAGAATCAATGCTAAAAGTCCCAATTTGAATAAAATTGTTAGAAATATCTTTTTGTACAATTTTTCTTCTCATTAAAGATTTAATTTTACTAATTAAAAATCTAGGTTTAATAGGTTTCACAATATAATCATCTGCTCCTGCTTCTAATGCAGCGATTTTCGAATAATCTTCAGTTCGAACTGAAAAGAATACTATTAATATATGATTAAAAATATTTTTAGATCTAATCATCTCGCATAATTCTATTCCATCTATTCCATTCATTACAATATCCAAAATAATTAAATCTGGTTTAAAAAGATTTATTTGCTCTATAGCCTCACTAGATGATAAACAAATATTAACTTGGTATCCAACTTTAATTAAGTTATAACTTAAAAATTCAAGAACATCTTTATCGTCGTCTATTAGAAGTATTTTATTACTTTGATTCATAAAATTAAATTATTAAACAGAATTAACTTCTATAAAATGTAAAATCAATAACTTTTAAAGTAATTAAAATTATAATAATTCCCAAAACAACTTTTTAAGTTAATTAAAATAACTAGTGAAAGACATAATTTAGTATTATTTAATTAAAAATTATGTTGAAATATTTTTTTTAATTATAAAACTAATAGTTTCTTAAAAAATATAGAATTATTAGTATAAATTTTCAAACTATACATACCACTTTCAAATTTTTTTGGAATTTCAAAACGGTGCATCATAATATTATTATTCAATACTAAATTTCCTGATAAGTCAAATATTTCAATTTTATCTATCTTACCATAATAAGATTCGATAATAAAATTACCATTTGATAAAGGATTTGGAAACACATTTACTTTATTAGATAATATTTCATTAATTGAAATACTTGAGAACTCAATATTACTTGAAGCCTGACAACCAGAAGTATCAGTAATAATTAAATGATAATCTCCATTAATAAGAGGAACATATATATTTGAATTTGCTCCAGGAAGCTGCACTAAATCATTTCCCATAATATACCATTGATATGATACAAATTCAGATGAAGATTGTCCTACTAATTGATTAAAATCAATATTTAAGGTAACATCAACATTATAACATGAACCATCATCAGTATTAGCCTCAGGGTTAAAATTACAAAATAAGTTATCAGTACAACCTGCAATGAATGGAACACAAGCATTATCATAAATATTTGCATATGGATTGAAATTATAAGCAGTTGGTGAATTACAACCTAATATTAAATTTTCGTTTAATACAATATTTTCAATAGATTCTCCAATACCGATTGAGGTAGAAGAAATATTAACTAAAAAGTTAAATAAAGTTGCGGATTGTTGAATAATCCAAAATATCTCTGTTTCATTTGACACGCCATCAATTTCATTTGTTGAGGGATCGTCATTAACTAGAGATATATTAATTCCTTCATTATCCCAAACTGAAAACCCGGCGCATGATAAATTGGAATCACTAGAAAAGTAGAAGGCACCAATTAAATCACCATTCATAACTTGATTATTTCCTAGTGTAAGATCAATACTATCAATATTATCAGAAGTAATTAGATATTGAGAAGCAACAGATGATAAAGTTACTGAATCAAAAGAAACTGTAACTTCATTTAAGCATGAACCATTATCTATATTGGCAAAATAGTCAAAATTAAAAGATGTTGAATCAGTACATCCAGAAAACTGACATGAACCATCATCCTCTTGTGCATTGGTATCAAAATTATCAGCATTACTATCTGTACATCCAGTTATAATTGGGTAATTACATGAACCATCATCAAATGTGGCAAAAGGGTCATAATTTAGTGCGAGTGAATCTATACAACCTGGTAACTCACAGTTAACTTGAACTAATTGAACTGAAATTAAAACATTGAAGGTGTTTGTAGCATATAATATATTTGGATTAACGTTTAAATCGAATAGCTCAGATCCATTGATTAATTGAAAGGAAATATTTTCTCCTGAGATAGCACCATCAATTTCAGGAGTTAGACTGTCATCTCCCCATATAGTTATTGCTTCTTGTAAAAATGGATTACTTAAGTATGATGCCCCAACTAGGAGACCAGAGGGTGTTAAAGCAACAATGTAAGAACTATCAGCAAAAGAGGAAAGATTCTCAAAAGTTGATGACTGAACTAAGACAGTCATGTTAGAACCAGTATTTAAATCTACTGGAGCTATATAATTTGGTAAATCACATTGAGCAAAAATATTAATACTCATAGTAATTGTTAGAATAAAAATAGACAGTTTTTTCATAATTTTTTGTTTAAATATTACTTTCAATGATGCAAATCTAAAAAAAATTAAGGATTTTTATAATTAATTTTTTTTTAAAATCATAAAAATAATTTTTATGTGAATATTTAATGATTATGATTGTGACCACAATGATAATATAAGGTATTTCCAGGTAAAATAGGATTTAACAAACTGTCTCCAAAAGAGTCTGTAAAAATTGATCAACTACTAAATAACCATTATTTTGAATTTCGACTAATTCGTCTGAACAATATTCGACTAAATCAGTAATTAAATAAGAAGTTGAATTCTCGTATATTACTAAATGACAAGAACTACAGTTTATTTCCTTCTTAGAACATGATAGCAAAAGACTCAAAATGAAAACTAAATGTATTTTTTTCATTGTTTGTTATAATGTTTTAGGCTTGAAATTAATAACTCCCAAGAAAATTAAAAAATTTAAATTTCTAGTTTTTGAGTAATCTTTTAATAATAAATAACTCTTCATTAATTATAATTTTAGCGAAATATACTCCTGAATTTAGTTCTTGCATATCAATTTCTAATGTTGACAGATTTATTGCATTTTTGTTAAGTATCTCTCTTCCATTGACATCACTGATAATTATATTATTTACAACTAAATTATTGAACTCAATTTTCACTTTATCATTTATTGGATTAGGATAAATCTTAATTGATTTATTTATATAATCTAAATTTAAAAACTCACAAGTGCCATCATCTACGTCAATAGATGAATCGTAATTTAACGCACTTGGATCAGTGCATCCAAAAGAACAGTCTCCTATTGGATTAGGCAAATTTATATCTTCAAAATACTCCCAATCACCCTGTGCATAAGTTGATCCAGAGGTGTTTAAAATAATCCACGAAGTTTCTTCTGGATACTGCCCTTCAACCCATTGAAAATTGACACATCCCTGAATTTCAATATCAATACAAGTAGCATAATATGATGTAAAACCAGATGGCATGGTATACTCAATATCATTAATTAATAAATAATTATTATTCCAACCATCACCATAATCATCATATAATTGGAGTTGAAAAGAATTTCCTTGACAAGCTTGGGTTGCAAGATTAATTGAGTATGAATCATAAATTAAGGAATCTTCTGAGACTTCAACAAAAATTTGATAATTTTCTCCCATAGGAGCGTCAAAATCTAATGAAACTGGAAAAGAAATTAGAATATCTTCATTTATATCAATAGGGTTAAAGGTAAATTGTTGATCTAAAATTTCAATAAAATCATATTCAGAATAAATATTAACATCAAAAATCCCTGATATATCGTTTCCAATGTTAGTTAATGTTAAATTAACCGTTGCGGTATCTCCAAATTCAATAATAGGTATTTCATCATTAAAGTTATCAGTTAAATTAAAATTATTAATTTCAAGATTTGGAGCATTAATTGTAAAATTTCCGTTTGATACCCACAGTACAGTTGAATCTGACTGAATGTCAGATATTGAAAATAAAAGATTTACCTGTTCTTGATCAAAAAAGTTTCCAGTTATTTCAATTGAAGCAGCATTAGGTATAAAAAACAGAGTATCAGCACCTATAAAATCAAGAGTAAAAATATTAGATGTAATTTCTACTTGAGGATTATCGCTGGAAATCTCAATAGTTAAATTATCAGCAGATGTTAGTCCGAAATTTTGTAATTCTACATCAATGAAAAAAGATTCATTTAACTCAACTTGATTATTTCCATTTATTCCATCATTTATTAGTAAACTTGAATAAACAACATATGGATTATTGGGTGAAAATAAATTTATATTTGAAATATAAACTTTCTTATTTTGCTTACTAGCTACTATCTCTAGTGATTCCATACCATCTATTTGATCAATTGAAAGAGAGATTTCGCCATTATTATTGGTATATCCAGCATCCAATAAAACTCCATTCTGATTAACTGCGACATAAGTATGAGATTCAGATAAGATACTTAAAACGTTCATTCCTATGGGAATAGCATCTGGATGATCAATTGATAAATCTGAAGGAATTCCATAATAAGTTAAAGTTGTAGGGTCTCCCATCAGATGATATATTTCCCAGTAATATTGATCACTTCCATTTGCTTCTGAAACAGCCATATTCCCTGAAAAAAATAATTGAGAAGGATTAATTGCCCACATATTTTCCTGTTCATTATTTTCATGAAAAGAGCAGTCATAAATTCCAAGTCCCGTATTGTCATATAAAGGGTTTGCGTCAATTGCTCCAGTTCCTACTGCCCACCAATAGTCTTCATTCCAATATGTATTATTTGTTGCACCAATATAACTAACTGCTCCTTTTTTATCAGCTCTTAACAGTGCTTCACCAAAACACGTAGTGCCATTAAATACACTAGATTGACAACAATTACCTATTAAAAGTCCGTATTTATCTTCATTTTCTAAATTTTGAATATCATTTACCACAAATGAGGGATCTCCCCATCCTGATGGTCCACAATGAGCTGTATAATTACCAAAACCAACTCCTTGGCTGACTTTTTGAATAATTTCAAGTTCAGCCGAAGTAGTTCCAGATTCAGGATATAAGTAAGTATGAGAGTTTATACCATGATCCGTGTTAAAATAATAGTCATTTCCATAATTTATTTGACCGTTACCATAAGTTGGGGCCATACTTGCATCAACTCCAGCTACCATTAATGCTTCTGATAAATATGAAGGATCTGGCATTGTATATTGTTCATATTGAAGAGTTTTGTCAATTTGGGGAATTAATTGATTTATATTTTCAGCTGAAAATCTTCCAAAAAACATTTCCGGAAAATAATCTCCGTTTCCATCAAATTCACAGAAATACATATCTGAAACATGATTTCCCATATCAAAACTTGGAACTAGTTCATGATCTCCAATTATTAGAAGATAAGAAGGGGCTCGATTACTTGGTGTTGCATTTTCATAATGATTTCTGATAAAATTTTTAATTGACTCTGCAGTATTACCCACATCACTATCACCAACGTAACCTAAAATAATTTCGTATCCTTTCCTAGTTTTCCATGATAAATATTCTTGAATAGTCTCTTCAAATTGTGGATGAGAAATTATGATCATTTTAATTGGAGAATCAGAAAAATCTGCTTTAGAATCATTTTTATCAAAATTAATTAGCGATTTAAAGTTATTATTAAAATCTTTTGAATACACACTTGAATTTTGACTATTGATTTTTGAATCAAAATCAATTCTGAATTTAAATTTCTCACAAACAATTAAATCATTTTTTACAGGATTATAAGAAATTGGAGAAACTTGAACCCTTGCAATAGTTTTACCTCTCATTTTACCTAAAATTTCAATTTTAACTAAATCTTGAGAATAAAAACTATCATTGTTATAAGTTTTTTGGTTAAATGAAAATGCAACGTTTTCTGAATTTTCTCCTTTTGAAATGGATCTTTGAGATGGAAATATCATATCTTTATAACCAATGTCGTCTAAATTATACAACTTATACTCATTGTCGTATATATTAATTTCAAACTTTCCATTTTCAGGAATTTCAATCAATTTATTTAAAACAGGCAAATTAGGGTTCCCAATATCTTTGGATTCATTAAACCCTGCCAATAAAATTTTAGTATAGTTTATGTCTCGATATTGAAATTCCGAAAAATTAATTTCATTTAAATAGAAATCTATATCAATAGATTTCTCAGTACTTAAATTGATTGAAATATTCTTATTATTAGATATGCAATTTAAGGTAGTTAAAAAATAAATTAATAGAATTAAAGGGCTTCTAAAAATATTCATAATGATTTGATAAGTTAGTGATAAATTTTTTGAAATTAACCTAACAAATATACTAAATTAATTATAATTATTACTTACCGTTATGTTAACTTATACCAGCTTAAAAAGATTAAATAATTGATATCTAATTAAATTAAAATCCAATTATGAAACATTAAATTTTTACTATTACATTAATTTTTTCAATGATAAAATATTTTAAAAATGTGATAGAATCGTTTAATTTATTTTTAAATTATTTCTCTCCTTAACCTTGCAATGGGTATTTTTAAATTTTCTCTATACTTAGAAACTGTTCTTCGAGCAATGTTATAACCTTTAATATTTAACTGTTTCATAATCTCTGTATCTGTGAGAGGTTTAACTTTATTTTCTGATTTAATCATATCAATAATTAAGTTTTTAACTTCTCTATTTGAAACATTTGACCCATCGCTTTTGCTTTGAGATTCAGAAAAGAAATATTTAACTAAAAAAATACCGTATGGAGTCTCAATGTATTTGCTATTCGCTACTCTTGAAATTGTTGAAATATCCAGTTTAACATCATCTGCAATATTTTTCAAAATCATAGGTTTTAATTTATTTTCATCACCTGTTAGAAAATATTCTTTTTGAAAATTAACTATGGAATTTAATGTATTAAAAAGAGTAGAATTTCTTTCTTGTAATGAACTTATAAATAATTTTGCTGAATCTAATTTATTTTTAACATAAATTAATTCCTTGTTTTTTTCATTGCTTGATTCTAAAATTTCTCTAAATTTTTTATTGATTTTTAATTCAGGAATAAATGAATTATTAATTGATAGATCTAACTTTCCATCTTCAACTTTCAAAGAAAAATCAGGAACAATGTGTTGAACTAATTTATTATTATTTAAATTTCCGGGCTTAGGGTTTAATTTTAAAATTTCTCCTATAGCAGATTTTAAAGTTTCCTCATTAATATTTAATTCATCCATCAACTTTTGGTAATGTTTCTTAGATAATTCATTAAAATGATTTTTAATGATATTTTTTGAGATCTCAATAATATTGTCTGACTTTTTTTTATTGATTTGAATTTCAATACACTCTTTTAAATTCCTGGCTCCAATTCCATAAGGCTCAAAATTATGAATAATTTTTAGGACTTCAAGAACCTCGTTTTCGGTTGTTTGAATATTTTTTTTAAAAAATAAATCCTCCACAATTGAATTTATGTCTCTCAAAATATAGCCATTGTTATTAACACATCCAATTAAATAAGAACCAATTTGATGAAATTTATAATCTAAGTCTCTTATTGAAAGTTGTTTTTCTAAAGAATCTATTGTACTTGTCTCGTATTGAATTGGAGTTGAATAATTATTACCTTCTTTGTTAAATTTCTGATTAAAGTTGAATGAATCATTTATATTATTATAATCTGAAAAATCATCATTTCTATCCCCACTTTGTTGATTTTTGTCTGGTGTATCAAAATTATCAAAACTTATATCTTCAATAGCAGGATTTTCCTCAACTTCATTCTTAATTCTCTCCAACAACTCTATATTTGGTAGTTGTATTAATTTCATCAATTGAATTTGTTGAGGAGATAATTTTTGTTTAAGTGATTGATTTATTTTTTGTTTTAACATATTTTTAAAATTCAGCATTTTGGGGTGTCCTTGGAAATGGTATTACATCTCTTATATTACTCATTCCTGTAACATATTGAACTAACCTTTCAAAACCTAATCCAAATCCTCCATGAGGAACAGTTCCAAACCTTCTGGAATCAATATACCACCACAATTCTTTTTCATTTACTTTCATTTCTGTCATTCTATTTTTTAATATATGTAACCTCTCCTCTCTTTGTGCACCTCCAACAATCTCTCCGATTCCAGGAAATAATAAATCCATAGCTGCAACTGTCTTTAAATCATTATTTAATCTCATGTAGAATGCCTTTATGTCTTTTGGATAATTTGTAATTACAACAGGTTTATAATTAAATTCTTTTTCAACTAAGTATTTTTCATGTTCAGATTGGAAATCAACCCCCCATTGATCAATTATAAATTTAAATTTTTTCTTTTTATTAGGCTTAGAATTTTTTAAGATCATGAATGCTTCATCATAATTAATTTTTATAAAATCAAAATTTAATGTATGTTTTAATTTTTTAGTCAAGTTCATAGGATTTCTTTCTTCTTTCTTCTTTTTTGAATCTTCTTCTAAAAGTCTTTTTTCCAAGAAAAAAATATCATTTTTACAATTTTCTAAAACATAATTTATAGAATACTTCAATAATTTTTCAGATAAATCAATAATTTGACTTAGATCAGAGAAAGCGACCTCTGGTTCAATCATCCAAAATTCTGCAAGGTGGCGAGAAGTATTTGAATTTTCAGCTCTAAAAGTAGGACCAAAAGTATATACCTTTCCTAAGGCTAAAGACGCCATTTCGGCCTCCAATTGACCAGAAACAGTCAGATTTGTTTCTTTACCAAAAAAATCATTACTGTAATCAATACTTCCATTTTGATTTTTTGCAAATTTTGATTTATTTAGAGTTGTAACATTAAACATTTCTCCTGCTCCTTCACAATCTGAACCAGTAATTATTGGTGTATTTATATAAACAAAACCTTCAGAATTAAAAAAATTATGAATAGCAAAAGATAATGCATGTCTAATTCTAAAAATAGCTCCGAAAGTATTAGTTCTGAACCTCAAGTGAGCATTTTCTCTTAAAAAGTCTAACGAATGTCTTTTGGGTTGAAGGGGATATTGATTCGAGTCTGCAACTCCCAAAATTTCGACCGACTTAGCAGTTACTTCAAATTCTTGACCAGCTCCTTCAGACTTAATTAAAGTCCCATAAACAGATATTGAAGTTCCAGTATTAATCAAATCCAAAATATCAGGTTGTATATCTTCGTTTAATACAATTTGAATATTATTTATGGTTGATCCATCGTTTAAATTAATAAAGGATACATTTTTACTTTGCCTTTTAAATCTCACCCAACCTGATATTTTTATTTTTTTTCCTAAAAATTTAATATCAAATACATTTTTAATTTCAGTTCTAATCATATCATAGTTTATTAAACAAATTTAAGTTATAAATTAAATTTTAAAAAAATAAATTCTATAAATTAAGTTTCAATTTTTAATTTTGGTAAATTTGTGGTTAAATTATAATAACTTTAAATTGTTACTAAAAAAGATAAATACACCTGAGGACCTAAAAAAACTCAGCATTGACGAACTGATAAAACTTTCTAGTGAACTTAGAGAATTCATAATTGATGTAGTTTCCGAGAATGGAGGACATTTTGGGGCTAGTTTGGGGGTTGTTGAACTTACAATCGCTGTACATTATATTTTCGAAACACCAAACGATCAAATTGTCTGGGATGTTGGTCATCAGGCTTATGGCCATAAAATATTAACTGGGAGAAGAGAAACTTTTCATACCAATAGAAAATACAAAGGACTAAGTGGGTTCCCTAAAAGAGATGAAAGTATATACGATACATTTGGTGTGGGACATTCTTCAACTTCAATAGGAGCAGCTTTAGGAATGTCAATCGCATCTAAAATAAATAAAGATGATAAAAACCATGTTGCAATTATTGGAGATGGAGCGTTAACTGGAGGTCAATCTTTTGAAGCACTTAACCATGCAGGTGCTGAAAATCCCAATTTACTAGTTATTTTAAATGATAACTGTATGTCTATTGATCCTAATGTTGGGGCATTGAAAGAATATTTAACAGATATAACAACTTCAAAAACATACAATAAAATTAAAGATGATGTATGGAATTTACTGGGAAAACTAAGTAATTTTGGACCTAATGCCAGAAAAATTGTTCAGAAAATTGAAAATGCTTTCAAGTCATCTATGTTGGAAAAAAGTAACTATTTTGAATCCCTTAAATTCAGATATTTTGGTCCAATTGATGGCCACAATCTTGAACATCTTTTAAAAGTATTAGCCGACTTAAAAAATATTCCTGGACCAAAAATCTTACATTGTATAACAAAAAAAGGGAAAGGGTACATCCCGGCAGAGGAAGGCGATACAACTAAATGGCATGCTCCAGGATTATTCAACAAAAAATCAGGTAAAATAATACCTATATCTAATACTGATAATTTACCCCCAAAATACCAAGACGTCTTTGGTCATACCATAATTGAACTAGCTAAAAAAAACTTAAAAATTGTTGGTGTAACTCCTGCAATGCCATCAGGAAGTTCTCTTAAATATATGATGAAAGAAATTCCTGAAAGATCATTCGATGTAGGAATTGCGGAACAACATGCTGTTACATTCTCAGCAGGAATGGCAACTCAAGGATTAATTCCTTTTTGTAATATTTATTCTACTTTTATGCAAAGAGCTTATGACCAAGTCATTCATGATGTCGCAATTCAAAAATTAAATGTAATTTTCTGTCTAGACAGAGCTGGATTAGTTGGTGATGATGGACCAACTCATCATGGTTCGTTTGATTTGGCATATTTCAGATGTATTCCAAACATGATAATTTCAGCACCAATTAATGAACATGAATTAAGAAACCTAATGTATTCAGCTCAAAAAAAACCCAATGGCCCTTATGTAATTAGATACCCGAGGGGAAGAGGTGTTAAGCAAGATTGGAAATCAAAATTTGAATACATTAGACCTGGAACCTCCAAAAAAATCAGAGAAGGTACTGAAATTGCAATTTTATCAATTGGTCATGTGGGAAACTATGCTATTGATGTGTGTAATGATTATTCAAAAATTGGATTTGAAATTGCACATTATGATCTAAGATTTGTAAAACCATTGGATGAAAAATGTTTACATGAAATTTTTAAAAAATATGATTACATAATAACTATTGAAGATGGTTGTTTAAATGGTGGATTTGGATCTGCAATAATTGAATTTATGGTTGATAATAATTATAAAAAAAATATCTCGAGACTTGGGATACCAGATGAATTTATTGAACATGGACCTCAAAAGCAACTTCATAAAGATTGTGGATATTATAAAAGTTCACTGAGTGAAAAAATAGAGTCAATTAAGCAAAATTTGAATACAAATATAATTTAATAAACTATATTTCTTCCATAAATTTAGTTGTGTAAATTCCTTTTTTATATCTATCGTCATTCATTAATTTTAAATGAAAAGGTATTGTTGTTTTTACCCCTTCAATAACAAATTCACTCAAAGCTCTTTTCATCTTTTCAATAGCCTCTTCTCTTGTTTGCGCTACTGTTATTAGTTTTGCAATCATTGAATCGTAGTAAGGAGGGATAATATAACCTGAATAAACATGTGTATCCACTCTTACTCCATGTCCACCAGGTGCATTATAGTTTGTAATTTTTCCAGGACAAGGTCTAAAATCATTCGAAGGATCTTCGGCATTTATTCTGCATTCTATCGCATGTAATTTTGGTTCGTAATTTTTACCTGAAATTTTAATTCCAAAAGCAACCTTAATTTGCTCAGCAATTAAATCATAATTAATTACTTCTTCTGTAACTGGATGTTCAACTTGAATTCTAGTATTCATCTCCATGAAATAAAAATTTCTATCTTTATCAACTAAAAACTCTACTGTTCCAGCACCTTCATATCTCACAGCCTCTGCTGCTTTAATTGCAGCTCTTCCCATAGCATTTCTTAACTCTTTGGTCATAAAAGGTGAAGGAGATTCCTCGGTCAACTTTTGATGTCTTCTTTGAATTGAACAATCTCTTTCAGATAAATGGCAGGCTTTACCTTGAGAATCTCCAACAATCTGTATTTCAATATGTCTAGGTTCAAGTATGAGTTTTTCTATATATAGATTGCCATTACCAAATGATAATTCTGCTTCTTTTTTTGCAGAATCCCATGCTAATTTTAATTCAGATTTGTTACTAACAGCTCTCATTCCTTTCCCTCCTCCTCCAGCAGTTGCTTTTATCATAACTGGATAGCCAATTTCTGAAGCTAATTTTTCTGCTTCTTCAAAAAATTTTATAATCCCATCAGAACCTGGAATAATTGGAACACCAGCTTTTTTCATCGTCTCTTTGGCATTGGCTTTATTACCCATTTTATCAATCATTTCAGGAGATGCACCAATAAATTTTAAATTATTTTCTTGACAAATTTTAGAAAAGTTAGAATTTTCTGATAAAAAGCCATACCCAGGATGAATGGCATCTGCATTAGTAATTTCAGCAGCGGCAATTATATTAGGTATTTTTAAATATGAATCTGAACTACTGGAAGGACCAATACATACTGCCTCATCTGCAAACTTAACATGTAAACTATCTGAGTCAGCAGTCGAATATACTGCTACTGTTTTAATCCCCATCTCTCTAGCTGTTCTTATCACTCTTAAAGCTATCTCACCTCTATTTGCAATTAAAATTTTCTTGAACATAATGGACTATTTTGAATCTACTTTGGATCAATTAAAAATAATGGTTGATCATACTCAACTGGAGACATATCATCTATAAGTATTTTAACTATTTTTCCAGAAATTTCAGATTCTATTTCGTTAAATAATTTCATTGCTTCAATAACACAAATAACTTGACCTTCAGATATCTCATCTCCAAGGACTATAAAAGGTTCTTTATCTGGTGAGGGTTTTCTGTAAAAGGTTCCGATCATAGGAGACTTTATAGTTATTAAATTTTCATCTTCTGATTTACTTTTATTTACATTTTCTTTAGAAATTTTAGACTCATTAACAGATTCTGTTTGAGTTTGAACTATTTTATGTGTTTCAATTGACGAATTAGGGATAACTTGATTTGCTATTGGTATTTGCTGAATGATTGGTTCAGTTAAATTCTTATTTTTTTTGGGGGGTGTTTTAATTGATAATTTCAAATCTCCAATTTCAAGATTTACCTCAGAGGCCCCTGATTTTGAGACAAATTTTATTAATTCTTGAATTTCTTTTAAATCTAATGACATAATTTCTAGTTTATTTAATATTTAATATGACCATGAAAGATAAATTGCAGCCCAAGTAAATCCTCCTCCAAAAGCAGATAAAATTATGTTGTCTCCTAATTTTAGCTTTTCTTCCCATTCAGATAAACAAATTGGTATGGTGGCATTTGTGGTATTTCCATATTTTTGAATATTAATCATAACTTTATCAGTTCCCAAACCCATACGATTTGCAGTTGCATCAATAATTCTTTTATTAGCTTGGTGAGGAACTAACCATGCTACGTCATCTGGTGATAAATTATTTCTTTTCATAATTTCAACTGAGATATCAGCCATACAAGAAACAGCAAATTTAAACACAGTCTTACCATCTTGATAAATGAAATGTTCCTTTGAATTTACAGTTTGCAAAGATGATGGCTTAAACGAACCACCAGCTACCATTTTCAAATAATTTCTACCTGAACCATCGCTTTTTAAAATAGAATCTTTGATACAATACTCATTTTCTGATGGTTCAAGTAAAACTGCACCTGCACCATCTCCAAAAATTACACAAGTTTTTCTATCTTCGTAATCTACAATCGAAGACATCTTGTCCGCTCCAACAACAATAATTTTTTTGTATAAGCCTGATTCAATATACTTAGAAGCGACATCTAAAGAATACAAAAATCCAGAACAAGCAGCCATAACATCAAAAGCAAATGCATTCTTTGCTCCTATTTTATCAGCAATTATACATGCCGTTGATGGAAACAACATATCTGGAGTTGCAGTTGCACAAATAATTAAATCTATTTCAGATGGGGAAATTTTTTTCTTACTTAATAGACCATTTACAGCTTTACAACCTAAATCAGAGGAAGCAAGGCCATTACCTTTTAAAATTCTTCTTTCTTTGATTCCTGTTCTTGAAGTAATCCATTCATCATTAGTATCAACCATTTTGGATAATTCATGATTGGTTAATTTGTATTCTGGTACCCATGAATTGACACCAGTTATAGCAGAATTTATATTACCCATTTATAATAATTTAAATCATTTAATCAAATATAGTAAAACTTAAATTAAGTAATTTGCATTATAAAATAAAATCAGATAATAATTATTGATCGATAACAATATTTCCTTTATAGTATAACTTTCCTTCATGCCAATATGCTCTGTGATATAGGTGAGTTTCACCTGTTGTTTTACAGGTTGATAAAGTTGGAATCTCGGCTTTATAATGAGTTCTTCTTTTGTCTCTTCTTTGTTTAGAGATTTTTCTCTTTGGATGTGCCATTTTTTAAATTTTTATATTTACTTTTTTTAAAGATGACCATCGATCATCAATTAATTTATTTTTTTTATTTATTTGATTTAAAATTTCTTTATTACAATCATTCCCGTCTAAGATATGGGATCTTTTAATTGGAATAAATAAAACAATCATTTCATATATCATATGAGATATATCAATTACATTTTCATGAAAAGGTAGAAAAATTATCTCATTACTTTGTTTTTCATCAGAAATTACAATTAATCTTTTGTCGGTAAATTCTAATTTTAAGACCAAATCTTCTCCACAAGAATCGCAAGGTGTTTTTAAATTTCCTTTTATGTTAAATGATAAATTGAACTTATTTAATTCAAAAATACTTGACATTTTAACATTGATATCGCATTCATCTATATCTTTGTAATTGAAGGTATTAAAGAACTCCTCATTAATCTTAAAATTTAATTCATTCTTTAATATTTTAAGATCATTTATTTTAATAATGAAATTATCTGTGTTCATTATTTTAAATTTAAAACGACCGCAAATATAAAAAACTTTTTTATCATGATATCAGTTTAAAATAATTTTTAAATTAATAACTAGATATTATTATTAATTATTTCTATTTGTATATATTTTACATGCTAAAAATACGGCTTCTCTAAAAGATCCTTCATTAGCTATATTTTTTCCGGAAATATTATATGCAACTCCATGATCTGGGGATGTTCTGATTACAGATAAATTAGATGTATAATTAACCCCTCCTCCAAATGATATTAATTTGAAAGGAATTAATCCCTGATCATGATAAACAGCCATAGTTAAATCAAAGTTTTTATATGTTTGTGATGCAAAATATCCATCTGAAGAATATGGACCAAATACCAAATCTCCATTCTCAAAAATTTTATTTATTGCAGGTTTAATTATTTTTTCATCAACATTACCAATAACTCCCTGGTCACCAAGGTGTGGATCAATTCCTAAAATAGCAATTTTTGGTTTTTCAATATTGAAGTCTAATTTTAACGAATTTAGAGATAATAATATTTTTTCTTTGATGAGCTTTTCGTTGATAAAATTAGTTACAGATGATAATGAAACATGACCAGTCATTAAGGAAATCTTCAAAAAATCTGAAACCATAATCATATGAGCATTTTTTGATGAAAAATAATCAGATAAAAATTCGGTATGACCCTGAAATTTAAAGTTTTCTGATTGAATATTTTTTTTATTGATCGGAGCAGTTACTAATGCATCAATTTGATTACTTTTAAGCGCCTCAACAGAATTTTTTAGAGAAAGGTAAGCATATTCCCCCCCCTCTTCAGTCTCTTTACCAAATGAAATTTGAACTTTTTTGTACCATGAATTATATACATTTAGCTTTTTTGAATTTAAACTAAATTTCCTGTCAACATTATTGAAATTAAAGTTACTAAACCCTATTTTATTTAAATAATCTCTTACAAACTGATTTGAAGCAAAAAGCACTGGAATACAAAATTCAAATATTCTACTATCAGAGAATGTTTTAGCAATTATTTCCATTCCAATTCCATTCAAATCGCCTACAGAAATCCCTAATCTGATTTTTTTTCTTGAAACTTTTTTATTCATTTTATTACAATTCAACATTACATAATAATATTAATTACTAATTTTAATTAAAATTTTAATTAAAATATAAATATATTAATTTTCTGAAATGTTTACTGGAATAATAGAAGATATTGGATTAGTTAAAGAACTAAAACATGAAAAAGGTAACTTACACATAACAATAAAGAGTTCTATTTCAAACGAATTAAAAATTGATCAAAGTATTTCCCACAATGGAGTTTGTCTTACAGTCGTAAATTGTGATAATAAATCTCATACAGTAACTGCAATAAATGAAACGCTATCTAAAACAAATTTGAAATATTTAAAAATTGGAGATCTAATTAATCTTGAAAGATGCTTAAAGTTAGGATCAAGAATTGATGGTCATATTGTTCAAGGTCATGTTGATAAAACTGCAATTTGTACTAATATAAGTGATAAAAATGGTAGTTGGGAATTTACATTCCAATATAATAGAAGCTCTAATTTTGAAACTACTATACCAAAAGGTTCTGTGACTTTAAATGGGATAAGTTTAACAGTTGTAAAATCTATAAGTAATGAATTTTCAACTCATATAATTCCATATACATATGAAAATACTAATATGAAAATGTTAAAAATAGGAGATAAAGTTAATATCGAATTCGACATAATTGGAAAATATTTAGCTGAATTCAATAATCAAAATGTAAAATAAATTATTTTAATAAATGAAGCGTTCCTTTATATATTTCCTCATTTAAATTGACTCTATTAGCAACTTTTAAGACATAAAAATAGACACCTTGAGTCAGTTTTTCATCATTATAGTGATTATTTTTTCCATCCCACCAAAGTCCATCTAAACCATAATATCCATTTTTATAAACCTCGTCACCCCATCTATTATATATACTTAAGTTACTTTGAGAATAAAATTCATTTGTTAAACCATTTATTATGAAATAATCATTAAATCCATCATCATTTGGAGAAAATACATTAGGTATTTCAATATCACAAATAAATAATATTGAAAATTTTACTGTGGTATCACATCCAGAGTAGGAAAATGTATAATATCCATAATTATCAACATCAATTTGATTTTCAAATGAAAAATTATCATTAAATATAGCATTCCCAGGACCATTCAAATATTCCCATCCTAGATCCATACCATAACTTTCTACATAAATACTAGTCGAAGTTTCGCATCTAACATAATCATCAAAGAAAATTTGAGGAATCCCTTGACCAAATTTTACCATTAAAGAATCTTTAGTTTCACATCCATTAATAGTATATGATATATTATAATCTCCAAATAAATTAACTTGAAGATCAGTTAACTGTCCTGTATTATTTGAAAATTGTCCATATCCATGCTCAGGAGGACTTATTATATCCCAATATCCCCCAGTAGTTGATAAATTTTCAACTTCTAGGACGACATTTTTCTCGCAAACTTGGACCCCGGGATCAAATATTACAGGGTCTATTTTTAAAAAATTAATTTCAACAGTATCTGAACCTTTACAAAAGTCAAATGTAAAAGACACATCATAAGTGTCAAAATCAGATACTTCAATATTAGTTGACCCTGACAATGAATCATCGAATATTAAATTATTTTGATTTTGGTTAAAGTATGACCAATTTCCCGAAATATTATTTTGATTTACTACTGAAACATCTCCATTCAAAAAACAATAATTATTGTCACTAGCTTCAATTATAGGTTTAACCGTAGAAAAGTTGACTGAAGTAGTCTCAGTTATTTTACAATCATTGTCAGTAAATGAGAGTAGATATAAGCCTGGATCAGATACATTAATTACTGGATTTAAAGAGTTAGAATCTGGATCAAATGATAATGTTGACTCTGGTGGAGCATCTATTAATTCCCAAAATCCACCTCCTGAGGAAACATTACTTACACTTAATTCTAATTGACTTTGGCATTCTGAGATTAAATTTAATGGTAAATCTGGGGCACTATATACATCAATTTCAAATTGCTCTATATATTCACAACCAAAATTATCAAAAATTGTCATTTGATAAGTATGAATCCCACTATTTAAAGGTTGAATTATTAGTGATGTTGAGTCGTAGGAAATTATAGAAGAAGGTTCTTCAGGACAATACCAGTTATAATTGAGAACTTCTGAAACTAATGAGTCAGATATAATTTCATCCTGCTCACCTACAACATTCATTGATAAATACCAACTGCATATAAATCCATTATCAATTGATAAATTATCTGTTATAATTAATGTCCAATTTCCATTAGCAGGTGAACCAGAAAAATTTGAAAAACTTTGTTCTGGGGCATAATAACCTGGAATCATTGCATTTCCTCCATTAGGGGCAGACATTGTATTTCCCAGGGAGGAACCAAATGTTCCAAATACTGGTTCAGCAGACCAGCAATACTCCCAACAGTCTCCTGGAACTTCTTCAGAGTTATTATCTAAAGCATTTCCCAACCAAGTATTTCCCCCTCCGCTCCCGTATGAGTGTAGAATTACATTTTGCCCACCAGGTGCAGTTAATTCTAATTCCAGATCACCTAAATAGGAATGTTCTATCTCAATACAAATATCTACAAAATCATCATCATCTAAAACAGCTAGAGGATCAAATGAAGTTACATTAATTTCAGTTGAATAAGATACTCCACTACCATCAGGTAAGTAAATTGCATCACCAAAATCTTCTCCTACATTTAAAGCATCTTCATATAGTATCCAAGTTACAGATTGAAAAAAACTTGTAGCTAAGGAATCGTCTGATGAATTAGATTCGATTTCTAGTTCGGTACCAGGACAAACAAGAGTCTCTGATGGAGATGTAATATTTATATCAATACCTGGTTGATCATTAACTACAGTCAAAGAAGTTTCAGATTGACATCCATTAACATCAGTAGCAACTAATGATAAGTTATAACTCCCCAAATCAGAATATAAGTGATTTACATATTGATTACTAGCTTCTTGACTATCTCCAAAACTCCATTCAAAAAGTGTATTTTCATTTGATTGATTGTAAAATAAATTATTATTTGAAAAGTTTGTTATCGCATTAAGGTCAATATCGTGACAAGCATCAATTTCTCCCTGTGCATTAATCCAATCACTTGACTGAATTTCAACTTCAAAGTCTTGACAAGGATATTGACAATTTATTTCTGCTGCCCATCCTTGATCACCAAGGCTATTTGGAGAACCAGGAGATGAAAATACTATAGTTAGACAACCTGAAGAATTATTTTCTGAAGCTATAATATTACCTGGTGGAGAATCACCTGGACCTAAATATGAGTACAAAATTAATTCATTAGTACTATTACCATCATATATTATTAAATTTGGAGAAGAAAAAAAATTACCGCCCAAATCAAAAAAAGAAAAGTCTAAAGAGGTATATAAATCAGATTCATTGCTACATATTGTCATTTGATAATTTTCAGATCCAGAAAAATTACCTGTTGATCCTCCGGAGTCATAAAAATATCCTGTACAGGCAACTACATCTTGATTATTCATATATACGTTAGGACCTTGAACTTCTCCACTTAGAGTTAATTGACAGCCTAATGAATCAGTTACAGTTAGAAAATAAAGACCAGGTATGGCATTATTTAGATTTCCCGTTGTGTCTCCATTTGACCATTGATAAAAAAAAGGTGGATTGCCTCCAAAAGTTGTAATATCAATTGATCCATCTGCTGAACTTATTGAAGAACTTGCATTTCCAAAAAGTTCAGCTGAAAAACAAAAACAATTGTCGTTAATCAATGGCAAATCAAAATTTTCAGATGTCTGAGATCCAAATGGAGTATTTCCATTGTTATTAATTATAACGTTATTACCACCACACAATGAGAGGCTGTAAAATGATTCTGTCCCCCAACCATCGCCATCAAGGTCAAAAGTATTAAATGAATAACTTTCTCCTTGATTTAAACATATTTCATCAGATTCATAGAGAAAATATGGGGCATAGGGATTTGAGTTAGTCACAATTATACTGTCTTGCGAATCTGTAATATTCCAAGAGATCAAACCCTCCGGATAATTTCCCCATATAAATTGATCAGTTGTATAAACATTTATGCTTACCCCGACTTCATTGTCAGAGCATGAGGAAATTATATTTACTTGAGAAAATAATTGCAATGAAATTAAAAAACAAAAAATATATCTGAGCATTATTTATTTAATTGGTGTCTTTTAAAAAGTTCATGAATTTCATTTTTTGATCTTATTATAATAACTTTATTTAAATCTCCAATACTGAAGGTGATTTTTTCCTTCTGATGGAAAGGGATATTAAATAAAAATATATTAAAAGAATTTTCACTCAAATCATCTATTTCAATATTTTGGAAATTTTGATTTGAATATTCAAGTATGTTTGGATAGTATTTTTGTTTTTGGTCAGGTATTTGTTTGATATTTTGAAAATAATATGAATTATTTAAAAAAAATTCAATAAAATCAAATTGATTTTTATTTTCTTCATAAATTCTTTCTAAATAATCAACTGTATATTTTTGAAGTAATCTTTGATCAAATTGAATTTTGTTTTGGGAACTTAAAGTTAAAGTGAATAAAATATTAAATGTAAATAATATTAATTTCATAAAAGTTTTTTTAATTTGGATATGAAACTTAGTATACAAATATAACTTTTTTTAAACTATAAGTCAGTATGTAATTAATATAAATAATGTAGTTTTGCATTGATGAATAAAAATGAAATAAGAAATTTTTGTATAATAGCTCATATTGATCATGGTAAGAGTACATTAGCTGATAGATTAATTGAAAAAACTAAAACTATTTCAAAAAGAAACAGTCAAAATCAATTACTTGATGATATGGAACTTGAAAGAGAACGAGGAATTACAATTAAGAGCCATGCTATTCAGATGGAATACAAATTGAATGATACTAAATACAGGCTTAACCTAATTGATACTCCAGGTCATGTTGACTTTTCTTATGAAGTCTCAAGATCTATTGCCGCATGCGAGGGAGCACTATTAATTATTGACGCAGCTCAAGGAATACAAGCCCAAACTATATCAAATTTATATTTAGCACTTGAAAATGACTTAGCAATACTTCCAATTATTAATAAGATTGATCTTCCCAGTGCTAAAACTGAAGAAGTAAAAGATCAAATTATTGACTTAATTGGATGCAATGAAACTGAAATTATATCTGCAAGTGCTAAAACTGGATTTGGTATTGATGTTATATTAGAAAAAATTATTTCAAAAATTCCTCCCCCAAAAGGTGATAATAACTTACCATTACAGGCATTAATTTTTGATTCTGTTTTTAATCCTTTCAGAGGAATCGAAGCTTATTTTAAGGTAATTAATGGAAAAATTAAAAAAAATGAAAATGTTAAATTCTTTGCCACTAAGAAAGAATACAATGCTGACGAAATTGGTGCTCTAAAATTCATAAAAGAAGAAAGAAATGAGATAATTTCTGGGGATGTAGGTTATATTATTTCTGGAATTAAAAATGCTAATGAAGTTAAAGTAGGTGATACTATAACTCATGTTGAAAAACCTTGTTTAAAACCGATTGAAGGGTTTAAAGATGTAAAACCAATGGTATTTGCTGGAATATATCCAGTAGATACAGAAGATTACGAGGAATTAAGAAGTTCCATTGAAAAATTACAATTAAATGATGCCTCTCTAGTTTTTGAACCGGAATCTTCTGCAGCACTTGGTTTTGGATTTAGATGCGGTTTTCTTGGTATGCTTCATATGGAAATAATTCAAGAAAGGTTAGAGAGAGAATTTAATATTACTGTCATTACAACTGTTCCAAATGTTTCTTACTTCAGCTATTTAAAAAAAGGAGAGAAAATTTTAGTCAATAACCCTTCAGATTTACCTGACCTTTCAAAAGTAGATAAAGTTGAAGAACCATACATTTCAGCTCAGATTATAACTAAATCTGATTACATTGGCCCTATTCTTAAATTATGTATTGAAAATAGAGGAGTGTTAAAAAATCAAATTTATCTTTCAACTGAGAGAGTTGAACTAACATTTGAAATGCCTCTAGCTGAAATCGTCTTTGATTTTTATGATAAACTTAAATCCATATCCAGGGGCTATGCTTCTTTTGATTATCAACCAATTGGTTATCAAGAATCGAATTTAGTTAAGATGGATATTTTATTGAATGGTGAACAAATTGATGCACTATCTGCTTTAATCCATAAAAGTAATGCTCAATCTATTGGAAAAAAAATATGTATAAAATTAAAAGAGTTAATACCAAGACAACAATTTGACATTGCAATCCAAGCAGCAATTGGTGCTAAAATTATTTCAAGAGAAACGGTAAAAGCTGTAAGAAAAGATGTTACTGCAAAATGTTATGGTGGAGATATTACCAGAAAAAGAAAATTATTAGAAAAACAAAAAAAAGGTAAAAAAAGAATGAGACAAGTAGGAAATGTTGAAATTCCTCAATCAGCATTTATGGCAGTTCTTAAATTAGGATAATTATGGAAAAAAAAATTAAAATACTTAAAGACAAAATTTCAAAAGCAAAACTAGGTGGAGGCTTAAAAAAAATTAATGACCAACATAATAAGGGAAAATTAACCGCTAGAGAGAGAATAAATTATTTGCTAGATGAAAATTCTTTTGAAGAAATCGGTATGCTTGTAACTCATAGATCTACAAACTTTAATTTAGATAAAATTAAAATTTATGGTGACGGGGTGATCACTGGTTATGGAAATATTGATGGGAGATTAATATATATTTATGCTCAAGACTTTACTGTATTTGGAGGCTCATTATCTGAATCACATGCAAAAAAAATATGTCAAATTATCGATCTAGCTACTAAAAATGGAGCTCCAATTATCGGATTAAATGATTCAGGAGGTGCAAGAATTCAAGAAGGAGTGACTTCTTTAGCGGGTTATGCTGATATTTTTTATAGAAATACGAGAGCCTCCGGAGTAATTCCTCAAATTTCTGCTATTATGGGCCCCTGTGCAGGAGGAGCTGTATATTCCCCTGCATTAACTGATTTCATAATGATGGTTGAAAAATCATCTCACATGTTCTTAACAGGACCAAATGTTGTTAAAACTGTAACTCATGAAAATGTATCAGCTGAAGATCTTGGGGGAGCAGAAACTCACTCTAAAAAATCAGGCGTAGCACATTTTTCTTATCAAAATGAATTAGAATTATTAGATAACATAAAAAAATTGTTAAATTATATTCCACAAAACTGCGAAGATAGTGTTCCTAAAGTAAGTTATGATGGTGGTAAAAAAAAATTAAACATTCAAAAAATTATTCCTGAGAATCCTAATGCTCCTTACGATATGAAAGAAATAATTAAACAAGTAGTTGATGATAATTCTTTTTTTGAAGTTCATAAAAACTTTGCTGAGAATCTTATTTGTGGTTTTGGAAGAATCTGTGGCACATCTATAGGAATTGTTGCTAATCAGCCATCTATACTTGCGGGTGTACTAGACAATAATTCATCAACTAAAGGAGCAAGATTTGTAAGATTTTGTGATTGTTTTAATATACCAATAATTGTTTTCGAGGATGTCCCTGGATTCCTTCCGGGAACAGATCAAGAGTGGAATGGAATAATAATTAATGGAGCAAAATTATTATATGCCTTTTCTGAAGCAACAGTCCCAAGAATTACAATTATTACGCGAAAAGCATATGGAGGTGCATATGATGTGATGAATTCTAAACATATTGGATCGGATATAAATTATGCTTGGCCTTCAGCTGAAATTGCTGTAATGGGAGCTAAAGGAGCTGCTGAAATTATTTTTAAAAAAGAAATTAATAATTCATCTGATCCTGTCAATGAAATTTTGAATAAAGAAAAAGAGTATAGTGATATTTTTGCAAATCCTTACATTGCAGCAGAAAGAGGTTTTATAGATGAAATTATTAACCCCGATGAAACCAGAAATAAAATTATCACCTCACTTAATATGCTAAAAAATAAAGTTGAAAACTTACCTAAAAAAAAACATGGAAATATCCCCCTATAAAATAAATGTCCTAGTTTTAGGATCTGGAGCAAGAGAACATGCTATTGGATGGAAAATTAAACAAAGTGATAAACTAAATAAACTTTATTTCGTACCTGGTAATGGAGGAACAAAAGATTTAGGTACGAATATAAATTCAGAAATCAATGATTTTGAATCAATCAAAAAGATATGTTTAAAGTTTAAAATTAATATGTTGATCGTTGGACCTGAAGGACCACTAGTCAATGGTATTTGTGACTTTTTTAAAAACGATTTAAGGTTAAAAAATATAATATTTATAGGACCAAATAAATTATGCTCTAAATTAGAAGGGTCAAAAGATTTTGCAAAAAAATTTCTAATTAAAAATAATATTCCTACAGCAAAATATAAGTCATTTAATAAGTCTGAAATTAAAGAAGCAAAATTATTTTTAGATTCAATTTCTCCACCTTATGTTATTAAAGCAGATGGATTAGCAGGAGGAAAAGGCGTTTTAATTTTTGATGACATCACCAAAGCTAAATTTGAAATTAATGAAATGTTATTAAATAAAAAATTTGGAGATTCCTCAAAAAAAGTAATAATTGAAGAGTTTTTAGATGGAATTGAATTGTCAGTATTTTTGATTTTAGATGGAGAGAATTATATCATTCTCCCAAGTGCAAAAGACTATAAGAAGATTGGTGAAGGAGATTCTGGATTAAATACTGGAGGTATGGGAGCAATTTCTCCTGTCCCTTTTCTAAAAAAATCCTTTTTTAAAAAAATTAAAAATAAAATAATTTTACCTACAATAGCTGGTCTTAAAAGGGAAAAAATTAATTATTCTGGTTTCCTATTTATTGGGCTTATGAAATTTAATGAGGAACCTTATGTAATTGAATATAATGTCAGACTAGGAGATCCTGAGACACAAGTAATTCTTCCAAGAATTAATTCTGATTTCCTAGATTTATTGATTCATATTAAAGATAAAAATTTAAATAATTATCAAATTAAAATTGATGATAGATTCGCTTCGACCATTTTTCTGGTATCAGGGGGTTATCCAAAAAAATATGAAATTAACAAACTAATTGAAAATACCAACAAAATATCTGATTCAATTTTGTTTCACGGTGGGACTAAATCAAAAAATGGGAGTTTATATACTTCTGGAGGGAGAGTTATTTCAGTAACATCTATTAATAAAACAATGAATGATGCAATAAAAATCTCAACAAAAAATTCTGAAAAAATTAAATTTGAAAAGAAATATTACAGGGGAGATATAGGTTTTGATTTATAAACTACTTACAAATATTATCTTTAGAAGTTGCCACTTTGGAACAAAAAATCAAAATTAAAAATCCAGAAATTGATAAAATTAAATTTGGGATATTTTTTGAAATTTCAATTAATTTAAAACTAGTTTGAAATAAGTCGCCAATTAAATATAATGTTTCATTCATGTGGTAAATTTAATAATTTAAATTATGATAACAATATTCAAAAAAAATAATTTTTATTATTTGATATTTTTTTTACAAATTTCTATAGTTTTAATTAATCATGAAAATTTTGATTATAATTTAGTAAACTTTTCCAGTAATTCATTTCAAATAAATTCATTATTTGATAAAATACTAAGCTCTAAACTAATTTATTTTTCAATAGTATACTCTAACATTATATTACAAATTTATTATTTGCTAATAATTTTGAATGACCAAAGAATTCTCTCTAATTTTTCAATATTTCCTGTAATATTCTACTTTATAATTTCAACATATAATCCAATCGCCCTAATACTGAATAATTCTCTCATAATAAATACTTTAATTTTAATATCCTTTAAAAAAATATTTGATTCATTTCTTGAATATAAGTCTTATAAAAAATTTTTTGAAGTATCATTACTTTTGTCAATAGGAGCCAATTTAAATAATAACTCCATAATATTCTTTTTTTTAATTATTAGCGGCTTATATCTTAGCAATAAATTTAATATGAGATATATTATTATTGTATTGATTGGATATTTAACTCCATTTTTTTTTAATTATACTATATGTAAATATTTAAAAATTGATTTTTTTTACTCTACCGGATTTAGATTTCATAATATTACAAATTTCTCTTTTGGAGAAAAATTAATAATTTTATTCATCTCACTATTAGTTTTATTAAACTTCACAATTTATTTTCTTAATAAAAAGCCTAAGAGTCAAATAGATTCAAAAAAAAATATTCAATTTAATATTTTACTAACTGTTTCATTAACTTATTTACTTCTATTTTCTTACAAAGTTAAATATGAAATAATTTGCTTAATTATTCCATTAGTTAATATTTTTAATAATTTATTTAGAGAAAAAAATTATTTAATTATAAAGATAGGATTAATACTATCAATAATTATAACTCAAATAATTGAAATAGTATTTAATTAAAGAGAAAAGATTCTTGATATATTGAATCCAAAATAAATATCTCCATCAAGCCACCGTCCAGTTGTTTCATTAATAAAAGATTTCTCAAACATTCCCTGAGAATTCGTTAAATGTAACTGAAAAACATGACCACCAGTTTCAATATCAAAACCAATTGAAAGTGAATTCTTATAATTATCAATAAAATTTTTAAACCTATAAAAGTATTCCGAATTTAAAGTAACCCTTTTTGATAACTTTATTCTTTGACCAAATCCAACTGAAAACTGATCATTAGGAATTAGATTATTTGAAACTAAATTACTGTGAATCAAAGTTGGAGAAATTTGAAATGAAAAGAATTCATTTATTTTTCTTGAAATTAAAATTTGATACAAATACGAAATTCTTGATTTAAAGGGATAATTATTAATTAATGGATATCTAATTGTATTAATGAATAGAGAATTATACATGCATATATTAAATGGGAAAAAATTACTTTGCCTAAAGATTTTATTTTTACTAAAAAATTCATAAGTCTTTTGATGAGTATTTCTAGCTAAACCTAGAGAGGAGAAATTTGTTAAACCATAATCTAGAGACATTCTCATTAGGGCTTGATCTAGGCCCCATAATTCATATGCTCCTGAATTTAAAGTCCCAAAACGATGTTCAATAATAAAATTTAAATTCTTTTTACCGGTAATTTCAGTAGATTGACCATTAATAACTTTAGTTGCTTTAAATGTTGCAATTGTATATACTTTGTCATTTCCTTCATTTAAAATGGAAAGTAATTCATCTTGCGCTAGTAGGAAATTAATATTTATAAAAAATATTGTATAAATTATCAGTTTATTTTTTCTTAAATTTAGCATTAACCTTAACATTTACAGTATTATTTATTTTATTTGATACTATTTTAGGAATTTTAATATTGAAATCGGAACATAACAAGTTAAATTTAGAGAATCCTTCAATGATTTCACCACTCTTTTTAAAAGATGCTCGAATTTTCATTTTCTTTTTTATTCCATGAAAATCCATTTCACCGTTTATTTCAATATTGTTTTTACTAAAAAGATCATCGAGATTTTCTTGATAAAATCCTATGAATGTGGCATTGGGAAATTTATCAGATTCAACATAATTTTCATTAAAATGCTCTTCCATTAAAGATATTTTAAAATTAAAACCTCTAAGTGGAACCTGAAAGGCTATTTTTTTATTATTAAAATCTATAACTGCACTTACTTGACTATTTTTTGCTTCAATAATTTCTAATGCATCAGCATCTGACAGAAAATAAATTTCTGCATCTCTAGTAATATAAATTTGAGAAAAACAAATAAAACTATTTAGAAAAAAAAATAAAAAGCTTGTTGTTTTCATATTAATTGTTCATGTAACCTTGATTAATCCATGATTTAATTTTATTTATTTCACAGTTTTGCAACTTATATCCTTGCGGCATTAATAAAATATCACCTTCATTTCTTTCTATCCTATTTAATATTCCAGATATACCTGGTGCATCTATTCTTTCAATTATTTGATCATAAGTCTCTAAACTCAGATATACTGAGGGAGATGGGCCTCCATGACAAGATTGACAATTGTATGCAAATATTGGTAAGATATCTCTTTCAAACTGAACATCTAGTGTATCACAGGAAATTTCATTAAATAAATCATTTTGATTTTCATATGCACAGCTTATGACTAAAAGCATAATTATTAGTAAAAAAAAAATCTTTTTCATTAAATTTATAAATGTTTTACAAATTTCTTACTTTTTTTTTAATTAATAAAAATTAATTCACACTAAGATGAAAAATACATCAAACACATTTAAAATAGCTTCATTAATATTTGTAGTATTTTCAATTTTTATTTTACTTGTTTTTAAAAAATATATATATAAGAAACACGAAAATATTTCTTTAAAGAATCCTGATTTAGTTATAAGTGCTGATAAATTATATTATGATTTTATAAATTTCACTGATTCATCAAATTCAAAATATTTAAATAAAATCATTTTAATTGATGGAAATTTAATTAGTTTAGATGATAGAAATATTTTATTAAGTCCAGGAATATCAATTTTACTTGAAAAAAGTACAACTAAAATTAATCGAAAAGAAGAAATAAAGATAAAGGGGAGATGCTTGGGTTTTGACAATATATTAATGGAAGTTAAAATTGATAAAGCTACATTAGTAAATTAATAATGAAAAAAAGAAAAAAATTTATTGATAAAAAAAAAATTTTTACTTCTAATTTATCAGTAATTATAAGTATGACCATAGTATTATTTCTTTTTGGTCTTATTAGTTCACTTTTATTACAATCTAAAATTATCTCTAAAAATATTAGAGAAAATATCAAATTTTCATTAATTCTTAGAGATAGTTCAGATAGTGAAGTGAAATTATTAATAAATAAATTAAAATTAAATAAAAATATTAAGTCAATTACATTCAATTCAAAAGATGATGCTGCAGCAAAACTAACTTCAGAAATAAATCAAGACTTTATTGAAACAATTGGATATAACCCACTCCCTGATGTTATTGATATTAAATTTTTTAATACAATTTTAATTGAAAAAAATACTTTTGAAATAATTAATTATTTAAAATCTTTTAATTTTGTTGATGAAATCATATACAATGATATACTAATTAATACGGTAAAAAATAATCTCAATAAAGTTTCTTACATATTATTATTTACAATAATTTTATTCACTTTAATATCAATTAGTTTAATTAATTCTTCCATACGATTATTAATATTTTCTAAAAGATTTTTAATTAAAACAATGCAACTTGTTGGAGCAAAAACTAATTTTATCAGGAAGCCTTTTATTTTAAATAATATTAAAAACGGTATTATTTCTTCCTTTTTTGCAATTATATTAATTAATATATTAATTGACTATGTTTTAAAATATTTCTCTGAATTAAATATTTTTTTTGATATTAAAAATAAACTTACAATATTTACCATTATTATTTGTTTTGGAATTATTATTCCATGGGTTTGCACATTTTTAGCTGTAAGAAAATATTTGAAATTAAGTACTAATGATTTATATGAATAAATATGAAAAATAACTCTTTATTTAAGAAAAAAAATTATAACGTAATGATTATAGGATTGATATTTATAGGTATAGGTTTTATTCTTATGTCAGGCGGTGATACTAACGATGAAACTAGTTTTAACGAGGAAATATTCAATTTTAGAAGAATAACTATAGCTCCAATAATAATTATAATAGGTTTCATTATTGAAGTTTTCGCTATTATGCTTAAAACCAATAGAAATCCGAATAAATGACAATAATTGATGCAATCATTCTTGGAATATTTCAAGGAATGACAGAATTTCTTCCAGTTAGTAGTAGCGGTCATAATGAAATTATTGAATCAATTCTCAAAATTAATGCATACGAAAATAATTTATTAACCATTACTGTATTGCATGCTGCAACTGCATTGAGTACTGTTATAATATTCAAAAAAGAATTCTGTAAAACTTTCTCAGGATTTTTCATGTTTAATTGTAGTAACGAATTTAAATTTTCCGTTAAAATAATTATATCTATGATTCCAGCTGTTATTATAGGTTTATTTTTTGAAAAAAGCATTGATCTTTTATTTCAAAATAACTTACTACTAGTTGGTATAATGTTAATAATAACAGGGATTCTATTATTTCTTTCTGATAAAAAAATTAAGACCGATAAAGGAATAAGTTTTAAAAATGCTTTTATAATTGGTTTAGCACAATCGATTGCAATTCTTCCTGGTTTATCAAGGTCTGGCAGTACTATTTCAACAGCAATTTTTCTTGGTATTGACAAAAAATTAGCAGCAAAATTTTCTTTTATGATGGTTGTACCTCTTATTTTAGGAAAGATGATTAAAGACATATATGAACTAAAATTATTCGATCTTAATGAAGAATTTACTCCTCTTTTTTTTGGTTTTTTATCGGCATTTTTTACTGGGTTAATTTCATGCTCTTTTATGATAAAACTAGTTGAAAAAAGTAAATTACGGTATTTTTCAGTCTACTGTTTTATAATGGGATTTATCTGTTTTATAAAATTTTACTAAAATAAATGCAGGAAGATATTATTATAAGCGGTTTTGGAAGTATTTCGTGTTTGGGCTCTGAATATTACGAAATATGGAATAATTATCTTACTAAAAAGACTAGACTAAGTTTCAAAAAAATATTAAACTCTAAAATACCAATAGGAATATTGGATAAAAATGAGAAAGAAAAAATAATTGAAATTCAACGTGAAAATAAATTTTATAAAAGACTAGATAAATCTGTCTTAATGTCAATTTTTGCATCAAGAAAAGCAATCAAAAGTTCAAATTGGAAAAAAAGTTCAAAATTATCACTTAATATAGGGTCATCTAGAGGGGCGACTGAATTATTTGAAAAATACCATAAAGATTTTTTAAATAATAAATCTTCAAAATTATCTCCAATATCTTCTCCTAATACAAGTTTAGGTAACATTTCTACATGGGTTGCATATGATATTGGATTCAAAGGATTCTCTTTTTCACATTCAATAACTTGCAGTACTGCACTTCATTCAATTTTAAATGGAATCGCATGGTTAAAATCTGGAATGTCTAAAAGATTTATTGCAGGAGCATCTGAAGCCCCAATTACAAATTTTACGATTTCTCAAATGAAAAGTTTGAATATATATTCAAATAAACTAACAAAATATCCTTGTCAACCTTTTAATTTAAAAAATAATCAAAATACAATGGTTGTCTCTGAGGGGGCTTCATCTTTTTGTCTTGAATTACAAAAAAAACAAAATAAAAAAAGAGTTGTAAAAATTGCTGGATATGGATATTTTAATGAAAAAATAAGCCATAATACCTCTATTAATAAAAATGGTATTGGATTATATAATACTATGAAAATAGCATTAAATATGGCTAATTTAAATACCGTAGATTGCATTATAACCCATGCACCCGGAACCATTTTGGGAGATAAAAGTGAATTTAATGCAATTAAAAAACTTTTTGGGAAATTTATCCCAAGAATTACATCTAATAAACACATTATGGGCCATTCATTTTCAAATTCAGGAGGATCAAGTATTGAAATGGGAATTATGATGCTCAAAAATAATTACTTTATTGATTTACCTTTCGAAACAATTTTTGAAAATAAGAATTTGAATAGTGATTTGAATTCTGTAATGATAAATTCTACCGGATTTGGAGGAAATTCTGTTAGCATTATTTTAACTTTATAGAAAAATTATAAATAAACTTTATATTTGGAATATTAAATCAAACCCAAATAAAAATTCATGAAGATACCTTACATAAAAAAATGGACACCTGGTAAAATAGAAAAATTATTTAAATTTCCTTTAATTGACTTAATTTACGAAGCTTCCAAAATTCACAGGAAATATCATAAATCAAACGAAGTTCAAATTAGTACTTTAATTTCAATAAAAACTGGGGGTTGTCCTGAAGATTGTGGATATTGTCCTCAGGCTTCCAGATACAATACTAATATTGATAAAAATCAATTAATGAATATTAATAAAGTTAAAGCTCAAGCATTAAGAGCTAAGAGTTCTGGTTCTTCAAGGATTTGTATGGGGGCAGCATGGAGAAATATAAAAGATGGAGAAGAATTTGACAAAGTTTTAGAAATGATAAAATGTATTACTGAACTGAATATGGAAGTCTGCTGTACGCTTGGTATGGTAAATAAAGATCAAGCAAGACGACTTTATGAAGCTGGACTTTATGCCTATAATCACAATGTTGACACTTCAGAAGAATACTATAAAAAAATAATTTCTACTAGAGGTTATCAAGATAGGATAAAAACTATAAATAATGTCAGAAAAGCGGGAATTACTGTTTGCTCGGGTGGTATAATTGGAATGGGAGAGTCTGAAAAAGATAGAGCTTCCATGCTTTATACCTTATATAAGCTTGATCCTTATCCAGAATCAGTACCTATTAATGCATTAGTTCCAGTTAAAGGAACACCAATGGAAAATAAAATAAAAATTGAAATATGGGACATAATTAAGATGATAGCAATTACTAGAATAGTACTACCAAAAACAAATGTAAGGCTCTCAGCTGGCAGAAAAGATTTTTCAGATGAAGGTCAAACCTTATGCTTTATATCTGGTGCCAATTCAATTTTTGCTGGAGATAAACTTTTAACTACTCCAAATCCTAATATTAAAGATGATTTGAAATTATTTAAAATACTAGGGATTAAATACAAAAAGACATTCGAAAATATTCCTAGAACAACAATTAATGAAAATTATAAATTATCGAAAAGAAAATATCCAAAAGAAAATTGGTCGAGACCTAATCATAAAATTCAAGCCAACATTGACTCTGCTACTAAAGCAAAAAAAATTAAATTTAATAAAGTTTGATGAAAAAACTACTACTTGTATTAACCCTAATAAATTCAATTAATTGTTTTTCTCAAAATTTTTTTTGGGGGACAAAAATTGGAATTTCGTCCACTAAACTAAATTTATATAATATAGAAAATAATACAATAAAATTTAAAAATATTTCTGATGTTTCAATTGGTTACGATTTAGGAATATTCTCTAGAATATCATTTTTGGGTATTTTTGTTCAACCTGAAATTATTTATTCACAAATAAATTCAAATTTTAATATTTCAAATAACTTTTCTGATAATTATGATATAGATATATCTTTAAGAAAAAATAATACGGTTAAGATTAACAAATTAGATATACCTATTTTATTTGGTAAGAATTTTTTCAAAATTACTAGATTTAATGCTGGCCCAGTTTTTAGTTATTTAATAAATCAAAGAAATAAAACTGGTGAGAATAACCATAATACTGAAATAAATTTTTTTAAATCTAATATTAAA
>NZJX01000003.1 GCA_002692065.1 Flavobacteriales bacterium
ATACTGCTTTAACATTGACAGCTCTCATTCCTTTTTTATCTTCTTCAAGTTCAAATTCAACGGAATCACCGTCATTTATTTCTCCTGTAACTCCCGTAATATGAACAAAATAGTCTTTACCTTCTTCACCTTCTTCATTAATAAATCCATAACCTTTTTTTTGATTAAAAAATTTTACAGTTCCTTTTTTCATTTTTTATAAATTTTAATTGAGGGTGAAAGATAATCAAATGATTTGATATGTAATATAATTTATTACAATTATTATTAACTTTTATCAAAATATAAATTAAAACATGAATTGAAAATTAATAATTATTTTATCTTAGATTATAAATAAGTTATCAAATATCAATATTGATTATGACAAAAATTATTAAATGTCCAAAAGAATTATTAAAAAATGATTTATACAGAAAAAATATATTAATAACGGGAGGGTACAGTGGTATTGGCCTTTTTACTTCAAAACAATTAATTAGTCAAAATGCATCAGTAATAATTGCTGGAAAAAATAAAAAAAAAGGAAATAAAATTTCCAAGGAAATAGGATCAGATTTTTTTGAACTTGATTTAAGTAACAGGGATAGTATTGAAAATTTCTCAAATGAATTTAAAAAAAAATATAAAAAATTAGATGTATTAATTTGTAATGCTGCTTTAATGGCTCCCCCGGCACTAGGGAAATCTCAATCTAGTGTGAGGACCAAAGAAGGTCGGGAAATACAAATGGCAACAAATTACTTAGGACATGTATTATTGATTCATCTCTTAGAAAATATAATCAAGTTAACTCCAAACTCTAGGATAATCAATGTGTCAAGTTGTGCAGCTGATTCAATGCCAAGTGGAGGTCAGAAAAATCAAGCTGACATCGATTTATCTGATCCATATTGGAATAAGAGAAAATATATACCTATTGACGCATATGGTCAATCAAAGTTAGCACAAATTCTTTATTCTAATGAACTGGCAAAAAGACTGGAGGGAACTGACACTAAGGTAGTTTCAATTCACCCAGGATGGGGTTCTGCAACAAATTTAGATAGGTATTATCCATTTATTTTGAGAAAAATTTTAATTCCGATAATTGGAAGATTTCTAGGTGCAATAACAATTGAACAAGCCTCCCAAATTCATTTATATTGTGCCTTATCTCCAGATATTGAAAATGGAAAATTTTATTCTCAAATTGGTATTTATGGAAATAAAAATATGCAAAAGGGAGGTTTACCAATGGAATTTAAAAGTCCAAATGCAACTTTAGAAAAACAATCAGCATTATGGAGTTGGACAATGAAAGAGTTAAATTTATAGTTGTTAAATATTTTGATAAATTAATACTTTTAAATCATGAAGAATTTATTTTTTACTTTATTATTTTTTCAAGTTATAATTTGTTACACTCAAAATTATAATAGTCCAGAAAGTATTGATTATGATTCACTAAATTCAAATTATTATATTTCTAATTCATCAAATGGTCAAATACTCAAGTGGGATGGAAATTCATTGACAATTTTTGCAGATAATATTGGTTTTGGTCCTCATGGAATAGAAATAGTCAATAATACAATATTTGTTTGTAGCGGATCGAATTTATTGGCATTTGATTTAGAAGATGGAAGTCAAATTTTAGATTATAATTTGAATGCTACATTTTTAAATGGCATTACTCACTCAAATCAAGATTTATATATTTCAGATTTTGGTGATAAAATGCTTTACAGATACAATTTTTTAAATAATAATTTTGAAATTATTAGCACATTTGAAGAAAGACCAAATGGTGTGTGTTTTGATGAATTTAATAATAGGATATTGGTAGTATGTTGGGGAAGTAATGCACCAATTTATGAAGTTGATTTAATTAATAATAATCATAATACATTATTATATTCAGGACTAGGAAATCTTGATGGGATTGCAATAGATGATTGTGGATATTTTTATGTTTCAGCCTGGAGTGATAACTCTATTTATAGATATAGCTCAAATTTTCAAAGCGTTCAATTAGTTGTAGAAAATTTAAGTCATCCTGCAGATATTTTTTATAATAAAATTACAAATACTTTAGCAATACCAAATTCATTAAATAATACTGTAGATTTTTTAAATTTTGATTTTTGTAACAATTTGACATTGTCAAAACATCCTGTAATTAAAAAAAATATTGTCAAAACTGTTGATGGATTTGGATTAAATATTTGTGAACAATCATTTAGACTCATGATTGATATTTTTGATGATGGATCTTCTAAAAAGAGAATAATTTTAAATTAATATAACAATTAAATTTTTAATCAATGAGAAAGATAATTAATCTGTTTTTTTTTCTATTGGGCTCCTTATTAAAATCCCAAATTCATCCAGGTGTTAATCAATTAAATATTAGTCATTTAATTGATGGTCAAGAAGTTATCAGAACAGTTTATGTCAAGACTCCTATGAATTTTAGTTTAAATAATATTTATCCAATAGTTTTCGTATTTCACGGAGGAGGAGGTTCAGGGGAGCATTTTTTACATTCTGGATTTTTTAACTTTTTGACAGATTCAAAAGAGTTTATTGGAATTTATCCGAATGGTTATTCTGATAATCCTGATGATATTGGTGGTCATTGGAATTTGGGAAATGAACCTTCATCTGCAGATGATTTAGAGTTTGTTGATTTGATATTTCAAGAAATTGAGTCATTTTCTTTTATAAATTTTGATAAAGTATTTGCAATTGGTATGTCTAATGGAGCAGGAATGGTTAACCTTTTAGGTAAATCTAGATCTTATTTTGATGGTATTGCTCCTTTATTTAGTCAGCAGTTAGTTACTATTGGTGAATTAGAGACTTTATATGAATCTTTAAAAGTTTTTCAGGTTGTCGGACAAAATGATGAATCTATTCCGATTAATGGGGGGATATCATTTAATGGAGAATTTATGTCAGCTATAAATAGTGCTCAAAATTGGGCAGAAAATTTAAATTGTGATATATCATATATTACAGAAGAAAATATATTTTTAGGGAGTACAGATTTTTATTCAACTACCTATACTGCTTGTAATAATTCTCATTCAGAAATTAAATCCTTAGTAGCAATAAATACTGGTCATAATTGGAATAATCCACAAACAGAAATTGCAGTTTTAGAAGAAATTTGGAATTTTTTCAATACAAGTCATTTAGAAATTAATAAAATTCAGTCTCAGACAAGAAAAATTGTTTCTGTATTTGATATATTAGGTAGGGAATGCAGTACTCCAATATATAATTTATTATACTTTTATTTGTATTCTGATGGATCTTTTGAAAAAAAAATAATTGTAGATGAAAATTAAAGTTTTTAGCTTAAGAATTTTCGAATTTATTGTAAAATTTAATAGAAGCTATAATTCCAATAAATGAAAAAATCGTTAAGATCGTAAATACAATACTTTGCCCTTTAATCCCAGAATATTGATCAAGAAAATATCCATATAAAGGGCCGCTAAAAATGTCTGGTGTATATCCAATTATAGAGATAAACCCCACGGCTGTCCCAGTTAGATTAATTGGAATATTGCCCCTTTTCATTACAGAGAAATAAAGAGTTCTTGCAGAATATATTCCAATCCCTAGTAAAGTTGTCGAGAATAAAAATAATAATTCTTGATTAATTGAAATTAATTTTAGAGAAAAAAATAATGAACCAATTAACGTAAATGTAAAACTGATTATTAACATTATTGTAGCTTTAAATTTAGATAAAAAGATTGCAATCAGAATTGCAATAGTGGGTCTTAAGTAAAGTAAAAAAGTAGAAATTTTTGCGGACTCAACTTCATTGTAATCCATTATTTTATTGGCGTATAAAGAAATTATATCTGTAGTTTTATATCCCACATAAGCACATAGTATAATTACCATGATTAATCTTACAGAGTATAATTTTTGAACAGACTTAAATTTCTTGAAAGAAAATTTTTCTACCACATAATTTTTATTTTTTGGTATAAAGAATTTCATATATTTCCATACTAAAATTGAGACTGATGCTACAAAGAAAGATGTAAAAAATATTACTTTTGAAAAAGCCTCTCTCTTCTCTTGTAAGTCTATTTTAGAATTGAATTCAGTAATTAACAGTGAAAAAATCATGATACAAACTGAAGCAATGATTGCACCAATAATACCTCTCCCCCCTTCAAGTAAACCAAATGCCAAAGTTTGACTGTCATTGTCTCCCCAAATTCTTGTTGCTTTTATCATCGGTGACCAAAATAAAAAAACAGTAGTAAACCCCCAATAAGCATATAAAATTTTAAGACCTAAAAATCCAGGATAATTTGCGTAATATAATCCTCCTAAAGAAGTGAGTATTAGAGATGTACTCATTAGTTTTCTTGGAGGATATCTATCTGCCAAAGGCCCCCCAATAAGATAAGATAAGATAGCAACAAATCCATAAGTTGAAAAACAAATTCCAAGTTCGGTATTTGATATTTCAAATAATTCTAATACGGTGGGTCTAAAAACTCTTGATATTATGTAGGGTAACATAAATACTGTTTCAGCTGCAAGGATTAATAAAATTATATTAAGGATTGATTTTTTTTTCATAAGAATCAATAAATATAATTTAAAAAAAATAATTAGTTTTAAATCAAATTATAAGAAATAAGTTAGACAACAGGAAAATATTATTTAATATTTATTAGTTGGATAATTTTTTGGGACAGGCCAATTGTCATCATAACCATATTTCCATTTTAATGTTTTAAGCTCATCTTCAGTTGAAAGGCATTGATTTAGCTCATTAGTTATTTTTTTTTCATCCATGTCCTGTCCAATTAGTACTATTTCATTTTTTCGATCACCAAAAGTAATATCCCAGTTTGATTCAATGTTTTTTTGGTTATCAACAAATGTTTGGTTCTGAATTCTTTTTTCGAAAGCCATACTACACCACCATACTCCGGCAGGATCTGCTTTTAATGACCCTCCAGCTTGACTCCATATCAGAGCTTGATTTGGTCTTGAAGATAACCAAAATAATCCTTTGCTTCTTATAATTGAAGATGGGAATCTTTGTTGAACATAAGACCAAAATCTCTCAGAATCAAAGGGTTTATTATTTCTAAAAACAAATGATGAAATTCCATATTCATCAGTTTCTGGAATATGATTATCTTTATTAAGTTCCTCAATCCATCCGGCATTTTGTTCTGCTTCTTCAAAATTAAATAATCCAGTATTTAAAATTTTATTAGGCTCAATTTTACTATATGATGATTCAATAATTTTAGCCGACGGATTTAATTTTTTAATTGTAGATTTTAAGAATCCAACAACTTCTTTTGTTACTAGATCTGTCTTATTTAAAAGAATGATATTTGCAAATTCAATTTGATCAGTTAATAAGTTCACTATTGTTCTAGTGTCATCTTGGATATCACTCAAATTTCTGTCTTTTAATGTTTCAGGACTTCCAAAATCTTTAAAAAAATTATATGAATCAACAACTGTGACCATTGTGTCAATGTAACTGAACTTAGAAAGATCGATATTATCTTCTTCATTAACGAAAGAAAATGTCTGAGCTACAGGAATGGGTTCACTTATACCTGTACTTTCAATTAATAAATAATCAAATTTTTTTTCTTTAGCTAATTTCTCAACTTCAATCATAAGATCTTCTCTTAAAGTACAACAAATACATCCATTACTCATTTCGACTAATTTCTCCTCTGTTCGAGATAGAGTATTTGTGTCTTTAATATACTCATAATCAATATTTACCTCACTCATATCATTCACAATAACTGCAACTTTTAGCCCCTGCCTATTATGTAGTATATGATTTAAAAGTGTAGTTTTTCCTGACCCAAGGAATCCACTTAAAACAGTCACGGGTAATTTATAATCCATATTGATATTTGCTTTAATTTTTTTCTGCAATAAAATTATAAAAAATAATTATTGCAATAAAGTTGCAATATATTTATTTAATATTAAATCAAGAAAATTGAAGTTTTATTAAATAATATTATTTTTGACTTAAATTATTTAAAATCATATTATGAAAAACCTTTTATTATCAATAATATTTATTCCTTCTATTTTGTTATCTCAGGGTTTTAATACTGGGATAAATTATAATTTTAATAATTACGAATTTTATCAATCCTCATATTATGGTTATCCCTATGGTAATCCTTACGGAAATATTTCAAATACTCAAAATAATACATTGAATTACCCTATTCCCGTTTTATATAACCAAGCTGTAAATTTACCAATACCAATACAATTTAATAAGTTTAATACAATGTCTCCAAAAGTTGATATTAGTTGTCCTGTAGAGGGATTAATGATTACTTCATACAACAACAACGACATTAACAATATTATGTCGTATTCTAATTATAATACATATAATTGGATAGATTCATTTAATATTTATGAAGAAGGAGCAATGTTTTCAAGTCCAACTCATTATTCTTTTAACTCAGAAGGTTATATTGATAGTTGTGTTAATGGGGGGTTTTGGTCGGTTCCTACTGTATTTGGATATTTTATTTACGATGAAGTTGAATTAATAGACTCTTTAATTGTCGGAGCTGATAATCCTATGATTGATGCTGATTCTATTAATTTTTCTTGGATTAATAATAATCAAATTTGTATTTCTAATATAGAAAATAGAAATCTTGCAAAATATGAATTTGATTCGTTTGGAAATTTATTAAACTATAACAGTTTTGAATATATTCCAGTTGATGAAAATGGTGATACTGTTTTTAGTAATGGATATTATCCTATGGGGCCTGTTGCTGTTAATTACCCTGGAAATTTAAATACAATAGTAGATACTGTTAATTTTTATTATGATGAAAATGGTTTAATATCTCAGTCAAGAATTAAAAAAACTAATAGAATATATTTTCAATATACATCTGATTTTGATACATTATTTTTTATGGGGGATACTATGATTACCCCTCATAATAACGATACAACTATATTATCTGTGATTACATTAGATTACAATTGGGTAAATCAAAATCAAGTAGAAATTGATATTAATTACATAACTGAAAATTCAAATAGCGGATATAATCTTGGTTCAGCAGGGTATGGTGTTTATATGGGGCAGTATAATAATCAAGAAATTTCAAAGATAATTATAGATGTAGATTCTAATAAATATGCTAAAAATATTACATATCTAGATTCAAATTTAAATAATTTAATTAATTATGATTTTCAATTTTGCGATGATGACAGCCTTATTTTTGGTTGTTTAAATCCATCTGCATGTAATTTTGACAGTACAGCAAACTATAATACTGAATCATCATCAATTTCATACGATGGTCAACCAATAAATAATCCTTGTTACTTTGAATATGATTCTTGTGGACAATGTGGAGGAAATAATTTTCCAGAACCAGGATTTGATTGTTTTGGTAATTGTATTTCCGGCAGATTAGTAACAGTTGATGTTTTTGGGTCCTTAACCTTTAACGTTTCTTGGGAGTTAAATGGAATTGAGGGAGTAAGTAATGTACCTCAACAAGTTTGTTTGGATGATGGATGTCATTTTTTAAATTTGGAAACACTTGATGGAAATAGTTGGTTTGGTACTCAAGCTACTGTGACACTAGATGAAAATAATTATAATATTTTAAACGAAAATTTAGCTGGAACATACTATCTTACTGGTAGTAATACTCAATTGGCATTTCCTTTGAATTATAAAGGTTTTTGTGGAGTTGTATATGGTTGTACAGATTCTTTAGCGTGTAATTTTAATGAATACGCAAATAATGATGATGAATCATGTATCTACCCTGAACAATATTATGATTGTTATCATAATTGTATTAATGATTTTGATCAAGATGGTGAATGTGATGAATATGATTATGATGATGGTTTGGGAATCAATAAATTAAATGATAATTCAAATAGATTAATTAAAATGATTGATGTTCTAGGAAAAGAGCATAAATTTCATCCTAAAGGACTAATTCTATTTTACATCTATGAAAATGGGGAAGTCAAAAAAAAGTATAATAATTAGAAAAAGTATAATTTATTAATTGAGTTTTTTCTTTTTAAAATTTATAAAAAAATTTATAAAATAAACTAGACTAAGTAAAATTGATATTCTTGCAACATAATCACCGTACATAGTATAGAATGTAATTTTTGAATTTTTATATATATTGGTATTGATAATTCCGCTTTTATTATAACTTAATGAGTCTAAAATTTCCCCGAAAGGATTTATCACAGCACTTATACCAGTATTTGCGCTTCTAACTAGAAATTTTCGATTTTCTAATGCCCTTAATCTTGAATAAGCAAAATGTTGTGAGTATCCATATGAATCTCCCCACCAACCGTCATTGGTAATTATTGTAATCCAATTCGCTCCTTTTTTGACAAATTTTGATACATATTCACCATAAATCGACTCATAACAAATAATTGATGAAAAAATTCCTACATCAGTATAAAAATTTGAAATTGAGTCATTTCTACCAAAATTACCAATTTGATTATCAATTTTTATTGGGAATCTATCAAAAATTGGAGAAAATATGTTTGGGTAAGGAATGGTTTCAGCTCCTGGAATTAATTTTGATTTTCGATATATCTGATGCGGGATATTTTTTGAAAATAATATAGAGCTATTAAACACTTCAAAAAAAATATTATTCTTATTTCGAACCGAATATTTATATTTATTCTTCCCTTTATAAATTTGAGCTGTTGTTGCTCCTGTCAATAGGAACATGGTAGGTTTTTTTTTCAATAATGAATCTAGTCTATTTATAATTTTGAATTCCATTAGTCTTGATTCCCACATCCATTTTTTTAAGAAGTTTTCTGGTAAAAGTGTGAGTTTTGCATTAAAGTTTCTATCAATATTAATTAAAGAGTCTACCCTGTCAAATTGAATATCTTGGGATAATTGAAATTTTTCAGTGTAACAATCAAAATTTGGCTGAACGATACTAATTTTAATTTCATTATTAGAATCGTTTATATTCAAATCTTTAAAATTTTTAAAATTTATAATCAATTGGGAAAATATTACCGGTAGAATTATTACTAAAATTTTAGAAAAGTTCCCGCTATTGAATTTAAATGAATCTTGATCGATTAAATTGTAAATTATCACATTTGATAATAATATCCATAAAGATCCACCAAAAACACCAGTATACTCATACCATTGAATCAAGTATATGGAATTTGAAAAAACATTCCCAAGAATTAACCAAGGCCAACTAAAATCCCAGTTGAGATGAGGAAATTCAACTATGGATATCCAAAAAATAATTAATGAAATATAAAAATGTTTTTCACCATATTTTTTCTTGATTATACTAGATAATAATAAGACTAGAGCCATAAAAAAAGCATTATAGAAAGACGCAAATATCCCCCCAAACACATTAGTTTTTATTACCCAATAACAAAGTAAAAAGTTTGTTAGTAGAAAATTGAAAAATAAAATTAAAAATAACTTAAGATTTGCTGTTTTAACCTGATATGAAAAATTTTTTATGATTTTAAATAGAGGTATAAAACTGAAAAATATTAGAAATGGGAATCCATTTGGAGGCCATGATAAAAAAAATAAGGTTGATGATAAAATACAGAGGAGAATTTGGTTTAGATTTCTCATTATTTTTTTTTAAGTTTGTTAATGATTTTTTTTTATCACTATTTAGTGAAAAATTCAAATTATATAAGATATATATCATAAAGCTATGAATAATTTTTTAAAATCCCTTTTCGTATTATCGATACTTTTCTTTACTGGCGTTAAAAGTTTTGCTGGAGATATGAGTGCCTTTGACCAAGGTCAAGAAGCTGAACTTTTAGCTCTTATTAATAATCTAAATGGTACTGATGAAGGAAAAGCCATACATATTAGAGTAAATTTTAGTAATGACAATCTTGCTGAATCATTATCACAATGGCAGTTGGTTGAATATGAAGATGGAAATCCTGAAGATGGAGATACTTTAACTTTTCCGGATATTTTATTATATGACGCAAACAATCCTGATACTTATAACCTTACTCAATATCTTCCAACAATAGGAGGTCCTTATGATGTTTTAATTGCTCATTCACCAGAATCAATGGTTACCTCTTTGGGGAATTGCTTATTCGAATTTGATTATGTTTTTCAAGCTGATTTGTCTGGATTTTTGTCTGGAACTGCAACTACAGATTTTATTTATACAGCAGTTAATACTACTCCTGATGAAACTGTATTACTTTATTCTTGGTCTGAGGAAAATGCTAACTTGACTGCTGATCAAGAATGGGATTATTCTGGTACATGGATGTATTCTGAAGGTTCTTCAGATAATGGAGTTTTTACATTTGGTTCTTCAATTAGATATGACAACTTATATCAACCTTTATCTCCACCTGCTACCTATCCACTATGCTCTTCATTATCATTTCCAATTCCAAGTGACTCTTTGGATTGTAACGATAATGATTTTAGCGGTTTAGGTAATTTAATTGGTGATGGCTTTTGTAATGATGGATCTGAAGGATTTAATTTTAATTGTTATGAATTTGATTTTGATGCAAATGACTGCTCTTTAAGTTATGAAGATCTTTTTGGGTGTACAAGTAATTGCGCTCCAAATTATAGTGCAATTAATTTTTATGATGATGGATCATGCGAATTTTATGAAGGATGTAATTTCCCTTTTCAAACATATCAATACATTAATATAGATACTTGTGCAATCCCAAACGAGGAACTTTGTATTCCCATTGTATATGGTTGTACAGATCCAAATTATATTGAGTATGATTCCCTGGCAAATACAAACCCAGAAGGCTATGGATATTGTATAAATCCTCTTGGATGTGAAGGATCAAACGATGTATTTATTGAAGTTACAGGTAATGATACTTTAGTAGATTATTACCCTTCATGGACTTTTTCTAATTATCAATATCAACAAGATTGGGAAAGTGGTGATCAAGGTTTTTCGGAAACAGAATATGGTTTAGGGGTATATAATTTTTGTATGCCTGATGGATGTTTTAGATTTATTATGGATGGGACATGGGAAGATGCAAATGTTGTTGTAAGAATAGATTCAAATATAATTTTAAATGAAGTAATGGATGATTCTGTAACACTCGAAATTCACTCTATTGGATTAAACGAGTTTAATGAAAATTGCGTTGATCCAAGTCTAATATTAGGATGTACTTATCCTCTTGCTGAAAATTACAATCCTGATGCTACTACAAACAATGGTTCATGTCAATACATTGAAGGGTGTACTGACCCCGAAGCTTTTAATTATGATTCTCTTGCTACTCAAAATGATGGTTCATGTGAAGATTTTATATTTGGGTGTACGGATTCAAGTTATCTGGAGTTTGATGAAGAAGCTAATACTGAGAACCAAACATGCAAATATCCTTTTGATTGTGAAGGATATGAAAGTGTTTATCTTCAGGTAAGTAACTATGAAAATGCGACTGAAGATGTTGTTTGGGCTATTGATATTGAAGGTGATAATATCTATGATTTTTCTGGTAGTCTTGGAGATACAAGTTTATTATGTATACTCCCAGGAACATGTATGTTTCTTAATCTCTTTGACGATACCTATTCTAGTAGTGTTAATGACCAGGTATGGAATAATGCTACGGCGTCAGTTGTTCACTCTGATGGTACTGTCTTATTGACAGAACTTGGTTTTAGTGGTACGGAAGAGACATTTTCAGTATGTTATGGAGAATTTGAAGATGGAGGTCTAGGTGGTTGTACTTTTTCTTATGCCTCAAATTATGATTCCTCAGCAACTTTTAATGATGGTTCTTGTGAGTATTATGATTGTCAAGGATTTGATTATACTTATAACGGTGATGCTTATATTGGAGATGGAGTGTGTGATGATGGAATTTCAACAGAATATGATGAATTTTATGAATATTTTTTTAATTGTGAATTTTTTAATTATGATGAGGGAGATTGTCAGACCCCTTATGAATTGGAGCTTGAGTTAAAGGGAGTTTTGGATTTATCTCTTAGTGGAGTAAATGGTAGGGCTATTCACTTGAAAGTTCATAACGAAATACCTGATTTGAGTATATATTCAATAGGAGTGGCAAATAATGGAGGTGGTACTGATGGGATTGAATATACTCTTTCAGGATCTGCTGATACTGGAGATGATATTTTATTAGCTAGAAATCCTCAAGCTATGTCTGAATATTTTGGAAATTGTATTGTAAATTTTGAACAAGTCATCCTAGTTGAAGGAGGGATTGACGGAAATGGAGATGATGCAATTGAATTATTCAAAAATGATACTGTAATTGAAGTTTATGGGCAAGTTGATGTGGATGGTTCTGGAACCACTTGGGAATATACGGACTCATGGGCTTATAAAGAAGATGTTTGGACTTTTGGTACTCCCAACTGTTCCGATGGTGTTCAATTTAATCAGGATGCTTCTTGCCCTTATCCAATCTGTGGATTGTCAATTCCTGGCTGTTTAAACCCTTCTGCAATTAATTATAATTCAGCTGCGAATATTGATAATGGAACTTGTGTTTTAGATAATGTTGTTGGATGTATGAGCTCATTCGCTTTAAACTATGATTCTGAAGCAACAGTAAATTACGGGTGTATTTACCCATTATATGGTTGCATGGATATAATAGCTCTTAATTATGATTCAGAGGCGAATGTCCCTGACGGTTCATGTCAATATATTAATGGATGTACAGAACAGCTTGCAGACAATTATGATCCAACAGCTACTCAAGATGATGGTTCATGTGACTATACTACAGTTTGTTTTGTAGACAGTGACAATGGAGCAACTGATTCGTATGGTGATGGATGCTCTGAATATGTATACAACCCAAGTTGGTGTGGTACTGATTATGATGATAACGATTTTATTGCTAATGAAATGTGTACTGCCTGTGGTGGTGGAACACCAGTTAATTGCGATGTAGTTTGTCAGGTAGACAGTGACAATGGAGCGACAGATGCTGATGGAGATCCATGTTCTGACTATGCTTTAAGTTGGTGTGGTAATTATGATGATTCCGATTTTACTTCTAATGAAATGTGTACTATCTGCGGTGGTGGAGTAGCAGCTGTATGTGATGATATTTCATTTGGATGTACTGATCCTCAAGCATCTAACTATGATCCAACTGCAGTGAGTGATGACGGATCTTGTGAATGTGAGAATTATGGTTGTTTTGACGATGAATTAACTCTTTCTGGTCTTATATTTTTTGAATATGGATTATTTGGTAGTCCAGGATGTCAACAGCTTGCAGAAATAACAGGGTATCTGAATGATCCAAATATAGCAGCACTTTGTTGTGAAACTTTTTCCAATTATGAAGGATTTGATGCCTCAAATTATTCAAATCAATGTTTGGGCACTTGCCAAGATAGTGAATTTACATGTAATAACGGTCAATGTATTGATATGAGTTTATTTAATAATGGAACTGGATTATGTGGAACTCCAAATAATTTCTTTGCACCAGATTGCAGTGATGGTTCTGATGAACCTTGTATTAACGAGTCTCCAGATCTTTATGGATGTATGGATCAAAATGCTATGAATTATAATCCTGACGTTACAATAGACAATGGAAATTGTGAATATCCAAGTTATGGATGTATGGATCCTACCGCAATGAATTATAGCTCTGGTGCGACTTCTAATATAAATTGTCAATATCAACCTGCTGGAAGTACTTGTTCAATGGAGATGATAAATGAAATTGTTTATGGAGTATATAACTGTGTAGGGAACTGTATATGGCCTGATAATAATAATGATGGAATTGATGATATTCCTTTAGCAGCTATAATTTCAGGATGTGAAGATCTATATGATCCTGGATGTACTTATCATGAAGGGCTTAATTATGATGTGCCAGATCAAGGATGGTGGGGATGGAGTGATGATGGTTCTTGTACTTTTATTAGACATGGTTGTACTAACCCTGCTTCTTCAAATTATAACCCTGATGCAAACTATGATAATGGAACATGTTTGATTGCAAATGTTGATATTTTTGGTTGTACTGATCCATCTGCTGACAATTATAACCCAGAAGCAACTGTGGATGATGGTACCTGTGAATCTTCTGCCGTACCAGGATGTACTGATCCATCTGCTGACAATTATAACCCAGAAGCAACTGTGGATGATGGTACCTGTGAATCTTCTGCCGTACCAGGATGTACTGATCCAAC
>NZJX01000004.1 GCA_002692065.1 Flavobacteriales bacterium
GAAACACTATTGTCAACTACAGGTAAATTTGATAATCTATATGACTCGTCATTTGAAAGATATTGTAAAACATCTTCATGTTGAAGCTTTAATTGATAACCTTGACCTGGGTGTAAATCGCCAATACCATTAAAACTCCATTCAGGTAAATATGCTAATCCAGTATAGTCTTTAACAATAATCAAATTGTCAGAGGAAGCAAAATCTGAAAAAACTAAATCTGCTGGGGCAGGCTCAATTCTTAGGTAACCTACCATACTCCAGCCAGATGGTAGACTAACAGAATTTTCCTCAGGGAGCATATATTGTCCGGTATAACTTAAACTATTGGAATTTAATAGCTTAATTTGATAGCCGTGACCAATTTGACAATCACCTATACCGTTAAAACCCCACTCAGGTAAATATGCTAATCCAGAATTATCTTTAGCAATTATAACATCATCATGTATTTGGTATAACATATCTGCCATATCCATACTTTCAGTATACATGTATGTAGAGAACATACTCCATCCCTCCGGAAGATCTATACTTTGCTCCGTTACGAGAGGAATCGCTTCTATTCCAACTAATACAGAAATTCCATTTATTACAAATTGATCTTGATTTAAAGCACTTTCAAGATAAGTAGCATTAACCTCTATTTGTGTTTGTGAAGAATTATCCCAAACAAACCAATTAAATTGTTCATCAGCAGAAAAACCATCAATTTCGTCAGTAGTAGTGTCGTCACCTTGAACTGCAACTGCATTATTTTCTCCAGTCCATAAGGTGTAACCACCACATTGTAATTCTCCATTTGAATCATAGTAAAAAGCCCCAATTGCATCTCCAGATTCTAATTGAACACCTTGATCTAAAGAAACTTGAAGAGTAGCATCAATTACCACAGTGTGATTGGACCCAGTGATTGAAAAATCCCATGGTACAGAGGAAAAAGTACAAGACCCGTCATCCTCCGTTGCATCTGAATCAAAATTTGAGGCAGAATTATCAGTACATCCGAAAATTGAGAATATACAAGACCCGTTGTCAATACTAGCATTTGGATTAAAGTTTGATGCTTGAGAATCAGTACATCCAGTTGTACCACCACAATATTGAGAGAAATAAATTTGGCCTTCATTACCATCTTCTAAGGTTCCACTTGCAAGATCACATAATTCTTCATATTGCAAAGAAAATTCTCCGCCATTCCATCCATCACCAAACGAATCAAATAAGTTAAATATAAAACCAGCATTATTATTTGGTAAACATAAATTAACTTGATAAGATTCATTAGTTTCATATCCGTCTCCTGATAAAATAACATCTCCTGAAGATACATCTTCTATTGACCAGCTAATTTCATATCCAAAGTTTTGAGTGTTCAATGTTAATAAAGCATATACTCCTTCACATTCAAATATACAAGATTCGTCATCTTGTGTAGCATCTGGATTATAATTGAGTGCTGTTTGATCAATACATCCATATACTGTATAAATACAAGAATCATCATCTTGTGTTGCGTCAGGATTATAATTTTCAGCAGATTGATCAGTACATCCTAAAATGTAATCACATGAATTATCATCCTGAGTTGCATCAGGATTATAATTTTCAGCTAAAGTGTCAGTACAACCATATACTGGTCCACATTCTCCGTCATAGTTTAAACCAAAAAATAATACGCCTTCATTAACTGAACCTTCTAGGGTACCATACAATAATAAAGAATCATTACTATTTTGAGTAATAGTTACATAATTATTATTCCAACCATCACCATAAGTATCATACATATTAAAAGATAAACACCCTTCATGTAAACACAATTCAGTAAAGCCAACTTCTCCCTGATTACCCTGAAGTTCCCAACTCACTTCATACAAATATGATCCTCCGCCCACATCAATTGAAACTCCAATTTCTCCATCAAAACATTCGATTGGAGGATATTCACAATTGTTATCATCTTGTGTTGCATCAGGATTATAATTTACCGCTGTGGTATCCATACATCCAAATATGTATGTACAGGAATTATCGTCAATTTCGGCTTCAGAGTTATAATTTTCTGCAATTTCATCAGTACATCCATATACTGGACCACATTCTCCTTCATGATTTAATCCGAAAAATAAGACTCCCTCATCAACGTAGCCCTCGAGAGTTCCATATAATAAAGTTAATGAGGAATCTCCCTCAGCTTGTGTTATTGTAACATAATTATTATTCCAACCATCTCCCCAACTATCATACATATTAAATGAAATACATCCATCTTGGAGGCATGCATCATAATTTCCCACTCCACCATCAAATCCTTGAACATCCCAACTTACTTCATTTTGCCAGGTACCCCCACCAACTTCAATTGTTACAGAAGTGCCTTCATTACAAATAATTGTCTGGCAAGAACCATCGTCAGTATTTGCATTTGGATCATACTCTGCATAATTTGGATTTGTACATCCCAATACTGCAATACATTCACCATCATAATCTAAACTGAAAAATAGTGCTCCTTCATCCCCATTCTCAAGAGTTCCCTCTAATAGAATTGAATCATTACTATTTTGAGTTATTACTACAAAATTATCATTCCAGCCATCTCCCCAACTATCATACATATTAAATACATAACAAGAGTTATTTAAGACACAGTACTGCATTCCAAGACCTGTACCACCATCATTTCCATCAAACTCCCAACTTAATTCCCAAGAATAGAATCCTCCTACTACCACATCTACAGTTATTGCTTCGTATCCATCACTACAATTTAAAGTTAAACAAGAACCATCATCTGTATTTGCATCTGGATTATATTCACCATAATTAGAGTCAGTACAACCTAAAACATAATACTCTCCACAATCACCATCAAAATTTACTCCAACTGAAAACTGACCTTCTGAACCACTTTCAAGAGTACCATACAATAATGTCGATTGATTACTATTTTGAGTAATAGTTACATAATTATTATTCCAACCATCACCATATGTATCAAACATATTAAATGTTAAGCATGAAGAGTCTTGAAGACAATATTGCATATCAGATCCAATACCCCCCTCATTTCCATTTAATTCCCAACTTACTTCATTTTGCCATGTACCACCTCCAATAGATATATTAACTCCTTCAAAACCTTCATTACACTCGATTAATGGGTACTCACAAGATTCATTTTCTACATTAGCCAAGGAATCATAATTAGTTGCTAATGGATCTAAACAACCATAAATTGCTTCACATTGTTCCTGTGAATTCAATGAAAAAAAGTGGCTTCCAGAAGTTCCCTCAGGAGAAATTGTCCAGCCGTAAGAAGGAAGAGAAGCAGTAGTAATGACTGAATCATCTATTGAAAATGTTGCTAAACCTCCATTCCAACCATCACCATAAGAATCAAACATTTGAAACTGCCAGCATCCATTTTCTAAACAAAAACCGTGGTTCCCTTCAGTTTCTCCAAAAGAATATGATTCTGAATATAAATTTTCATCATTGAAAATTAAATTCCAGGAAATTTCACCAAACCAATCACTTCCTGAAATATTTAAAGATACACTATTATAATTATCATCACACTGAAGGGTAACACAACTTCCATCATCAATATTAGCATTTGGATTGAATTCTGCATAATTTGGATCCATACAACCATATACTGCAATACATTCTGATTGGAAATTTAAACCAAAAAATAATACATCTTCAGATCCACTATCCAATGTACCATCTAACAAGATGTTACCATTAGAATTATTTGATATAACTACCATATTCCCATTCCATCCATCACCATATGAATCAAACATTATAAAAGGATAACATGAAGAATCAAGTAGACAATACTGCATATTTAATCCTACTCCACCTTCAATGCCATCCAATTCCCAAGTTACTTCATTTTGCCATGTACCACCTCCGAGGTTAATTGTTACTCCCTGATAACCCTCATCACATTCAATTGGAGGATATTCGCAGAGTGAGTTATCTTCTTCCATAGCTTCTGGATTAAAATTTGAAGCTGTTGGATCCATACATCCCTCAATAGGGCCACACTGATCATAAAAATTTAAAGGAAACCACTCGACATTTTCAAATCCACTTGTAAAAGTTTCATAAAGTAAAGTTGAATCAATATCTGTTTGATTGATAGAAACATAATTACCATTCCATCCATCACCCCAAGAATCATACATCATAAAAGTATAACACCCATTTGCTAGACAAAATTGACTAGATCCTATGTCTCCTGATAGAAGAACACTTGCCCCAGAGGTATCCACACTACCATCATCATTTAAAATTACATTTTCTAGTAATTCCCAGCTTACTTCATTTTGATAATATCCACCACCTATATCAATTGATATGGGAGAAAGATCATTGGAAAGACAATTACCAAAACAATCTAATCCTTCTTCAGGTCCGTCACCACCGCATGTACCACACTCATCTAATTCTTGACATGAACCATTATCAAAAACTGCTTGAGGGTTAAAATTACATGCTGTACTATCTGTACAACCGTAATCACTCGTCACTTCGGCATTACTGATTATCCAATCAAAAGCATATGAAACTCTAGCCCATACTCCAGGATAATTAACATCAGCACATCCATAGCCCCAACTCGTAGCACCAACTAATAACCATCTAGTATTGTCAGAACTTCTAACAACTAGAGGGCCTCCAGAATCTCCTTGGCAAGCATCTTCTCCTCCATCAACTAAATCTCCAGCAGTTATCATAGATTCATGAAGTTGTGAACATGGATAACTTCCAGAATTACCATTTTCGTCTTGAGCAGCTCCACATGCAACATCATTTTCAACAATTGGTGCTTGAGCCATTTGAAGAGTAGATGCCAAAGGACCTCCAGAAGCTGTTGTTCCCCATCCAGTGATTGTAGCCATGACTCCACCATCTTCGCTTCCTGCTGTAACCTCTGATGGATCAATTAAATCAATTTTCTGAACAAAATCAGAATAAATAAATGTTCCTTCTATTTCGAGCAATGCAAAGTCATGCGATATACTGGTAGGTGAACCATAACTTGGATGAACAATTATTTGTGAAACTGAATATACATCACCACCAATAGCAAAAGATGAAGACTCTCCAGCACGGACAAATAAGTTCGATGGACTAGTCCCATTAACACAGTGAGCAGCAGTTAAAACCCATGAATCACCAATAATAGATCCCCCACAAAAACCAGATCCTCCTGGACTTGATGTCAAACCAACTTGCCATGGATAATCTTTTATATTTACATCAACGCCCCCTACTACCCTCTCTTGAGAAAAAACATTATTTGAAATAAGTGAGTAAAATAATATCAAATAGGATGTTTTAACTATTATTTTTTTAATATTTTGCATCTTGAAGTATTTTTATATTTATATCTATGTTAGGCTTAATCTAATTCAATCTTAATTTTAAAAGGATTAACTTAAATTATCTAAGCAAATTAACACTAAAGAATAATTAAATTTCTAACTTAGTAAAGATAACTATATTTTTTTATTAATTAAATTTCAAAAGAATCTATTTTTAAGTGGTTTCAAGTGAGAAAATTTTTAATATCAATTCTAAAAAAGAATTTGAATCATTAGCAATCGAAATATTTAAATATCAAGCTAAAAAAAATTTAGTTTACAATAAATACATAACCAGCTTGGGAATTGACTTTATGAATATTGATGAGTTAGAAAAGATACCTTTTTTGCCAATTAATTTTTTTAAAAGCCAACAAATTATTTCATCAAAAAATAATATTGATAAAGTATTTTTTAGCAGCGGGACAAGTGGTTTAAGAAGTAAACATTATGTTTTTGATTTAAATCTTTATGAAAAAAGTCTAATTAAATCTTTTGAATATTTTTATGGAAATATTAAAAATTATACTTTTTATGCACTTATTCCCTCAATTCAATCATTAAACGAATCCTCACTTGTTTACATGACAAAAAAATTTATACAATTAAGTGAAAACGCTAACAGTAATTTTTATTTTAATGATTATAATCATTTATTTAAAAAATTATCAAGTATTCAGAATAAGAAGACAATTTTAATTGGATTAGGATTTGCTCTTCTGGATTTTTGCAAAAAATTTCCATTAAAGTTAAATAACACTATTGTTATTGAGACTGGGGGTATGAAAAATATCAATAAAGAGATGCATAAGGTTGAACTACATCAAATTTTAAAAAAAAAATTTAATACTAATCAAATTCACTCTGAATACGGTATGACAGAATTACTTTCTCAATCATATTCAAAAAAAAATGGTAAATTTAAGAGCCCACCATGGAAAAAAGTTCAATGCAGAGATATAACAGATCCTTTGAGTAGTAATAAAAATTCTGGAGCAATAAATATAATTGATTTAGCTAATTATCACTCTTGTTCATTTATTGCTACTAATGACTTAGGAAAAATAAATAATGATAATACATTTGAAATATTGGGAAGATTGCAAGAAAGTGATATTAGAGGATGTAATCAAATACTTGATCAAATAACTTAAACTAATTTTATCAAAAAGTAATTTTTTTTACCTTTCTGGATGATAATATATTTATCACCAATAATGTCTTTTTGATTAATTATTTTATGCTCATTTACTTTTTTTTTATTGATACTTATCGCGTTAGATCTTAACATTCTCATTACTTCCCCATTAGACTTAAATATTTTTGATTTCTGGGCTAATAATTCAATTATATTTATTCCATTTATAATTTCATTCATTGATATCTCGTGTTGAGGCACTCCCTCAAAAATATCAAGTATATCTTTCTCAGATATATTTAACATCTCATCTGTAGTATTTTTCCCAAACAAGATTCTTGAAACTTGAACTGCATTGTTATAAGATTCCTCATCATGAACTCGGATTGTCAACTCTCTAGCCAAATTTTCTTGTAAAATTCTTAAATGAGGATTTTTTAAATGGGTTTTTATCAAAATTTCAATTTCACTTTTATCTTTTAGACTAAATATTTTAATAAAATTAATTGCATCAGCATCTGAAGAATTTAACCAATATTGATAAAACTTATAAGGTGATGTTTTTTTTGAATCTAACCAAAGGTTTCCACTTTCAGTTTTTCCAAATTTAGAACCATCACTTTTTTTAATTAAAGGAGTAGTTAAGGCATATGACTCACCTTTTAGTTTCTTTCTAATCAACTCAGTTCCTGAAACAATATTTCCCCATTGATCTGACCCTCCCAACTGTATAATGCAATTTTTATTTTTGAATAAATAATAAAAGTCATACCCTTGTATTAGTTGGTAAGTAAATTCAGTAAATGATATTCCTGATTCTAATCTTGATTTAACAGAATCTTTACTCATCATTTGGTTAACACTTATATATTTTCCTATATCTCTTATAAAATCAAGAATTTTTATATCCTTGAACCAATCATGATTATTTACAATTTCGGCTGAATTTTCCCCACAATTAAAATCTAAAAACTTTAATAATTGTTTTTTTATACCCTTGATATTTTGATTTATAATTTTTTCTGACAGTAAAACTCTTTCTTTTGATTTTCCTGATGGGTCACCTACCATTCCAGTTGCACCTCCGATCAAAATTATTGGCTTATGTCCACATTTTTGAAAGTGAACAAGAGTCATTATTTGGACTAAATTACCTATATGAAGTGAATCTGCTGTTGGATCAAAACCAATATATCCAACAATTAATGATTTTTTGAGTTTATCCTCTGTTCCAGGGATAAAATCATGAATCATCCCTCTCCATTGTAGTTGTTTGAAAAAATTCATAATTTTATATTTGTTTGTTTTATTTTAATCAAAACTGAATCCAAAATCATATCAAATTTATTGGGATTTTCTATACAATTTATTAAATTTTTCTCAAAATCTTCAATAGAGTAATTTGTTGAATCAAATATTAAAGGGTAATATGTTCCTAAAAATTTTTCTTGCCGACCAAAACTTTGAAGATTATTAAATTTTGACTTAGACTCTAATATATATATTTTTGTCAAAATTTTAATCATTTCACTATCACTAATTTTAATATATGTTTCTTTTTTTGAGCAAGAAAAAATTAATAATAAACTTAAAATTGAAAAAATTAAATTTTTAGAATTAAATAAACTCCAAAGATGTACCTTTATGATTTTCATTAAAAATTCCATTGTTATATACTAAATTACCATTTACAAATGTTGATTTAATAGATGACTTAAACTTCATTCCTTCTAGAGGTGACCAACCACACTTATACAAAATATTTTTATTATTAACTTCCCATTCATTTGAAAAGTCTAAAAATACTAAATCAGCATAATAACCTTCTTTAATAAATCCTCTATCTTTAATTTTAAAACATTTAGCTGGAGCATGACACATTTTTTCGACTATCCACTCTATACTTAATTTCCCTGAATGAAAAAACTCTAACATTGAAACTAAAGAATGCTGGACCATTGGCCCTCCAGATGGACAGGTTGGATAAGAATTCATTTTTTCTTCCAAAGTGTGAGGTGCATGATCAGTAGCAATAACGTCAATATTATTATTTACTAATCCATTCAAAATTGCATCTTTATCATACGAAGTTTTTACTGCAGGATTCCATTTAATTAGTGCCCCTTTATTTTTGTAAAAACTATCGTCAAAAATCAAGTGATGGATACATGCCTCTGATGTTATCATTTTTTTTTCTAAAGGAATTTTATTTGAAAAAAAACTGATTTCCTCTTTTGTAGAAATATGAAGAATATGAAGTCTAGAATTATATTTTTTTGCTAAATCAATTGCTAAAGAGGAAGATTTAATACATGCCTCTCGGTTTCTGATAATTGGATGAAATTTCATAGGAATTTTTTCTCCAAATTGTTGTTTAAATTTTTTTAAATTGGATTTAACTATTCTTTCATCTTCACAATGAACTGCAATCAACATATTTGAGTTTGCAAATATTTTCTCTAGTACGTTTAAATTATCAACTAACATATTTCCAGTTGAAGAGCCCATAAAAATTTTTAATCCTGGAACACTTTTAGGATTAATTTTTAGAATTTCATCATAGTTATCATTGGAAGCACCCATATAAAATGAATAATTTGCCAATGAGGTTTTAGATGCAATTTCAAATTTCTGGTCAAGAAATTTTTGATTTAAAGTTTGTGGTATCGTATTTGGCATTTCCATGAAAGAAGTAATTCCACCAGCCACTGCAGCCTTAGATTCAGAATATATTGAAGCCTTATGGGTCAGACCTGGTTCTCTAAAATGGACTTGATCATCAATAACACCAGGAATCACAAATTTATTGTTAGCATTAATTATATTACTTATTTTTAAATCTATTTTAGGAGAAATTTTTTTTATTCTATCATTTTCTATTAATATATCACTTTTGAAAACTTCTCCTGAATTAACAATTTTTGCATCTTTAATTAATTTCAAATTATTCATAAATTTATCTTTTATAAGATTTAAAAAAACTAGCTAATTTTAAATATATTACTCCAAAAAACGCTTCGTAGAATATTGAGGTGCTCATTTTTGAAACGCCATTTGATCTATCCTTAAATATTACTGGTATTTCTTTAATTTTAAAACCATATTTCCATGCTTTAAACTTCATTTCAATTTGAAATGCATAACCAATGAAAGATATTTTTGAATTCAAAATAGTTATTATTAAATTTCTATTATAACACTTAAATCCTGCAGTTGCATCATCAATTGGTAGACCAGTTATAATCTTTACATATCTTGATGCAAAGTAAGACATTAAAACCCTCATTATTGGCCAATTTATTACGTTTACTAGACCTCCTAGATATCTTGATCCAATAGATAAATCATAACCATCAATTTCACATGCATTATATAGTCTTATCAAATCGTCTGGATTATGAGAAAAGTCTGCATCCATTTCAAAAAAATATTCATAATTTTTTTTTAAACCCCATCTAAATCCATCAATGTATGCTGTCCCCAAACCTAACTTAGCATTTCTTTTTAGTAAATGTATTCTCTTATTTTTTTTTTGAAGAGATAGAATAATTCCCTGAGTTCCATCAGGAGAAGCATCATCAACAACCAAAATATCATATTTTTTTTCTAAGCTACTGATTCTTGAAATTATTTTTTCTATATTTTCACGTTCGTTGTATGTTGGAATTATTACTAAACTATCTGACATATAACAAATTTAAACTAATTTTAATAAGTTGCATTATGTAGCAATAAATTATTTAATTAAATAATTTCTTTTTTTAAATTTGCCTCAATTATAATTAAAATGAAAAAAATGAAAAAATATTTATTAGCTCTAAGTTTATTTATTTCTCAAATTTTAACTTCACAAGATTGTTCTGATTTATTTATTTCTGAATATGTGGAGGGTTGGGGAAATAATAAAGTTATTGAATTATTTAATCCAACGATGAATCCTATTGATTTAAGTAATTATGTTTTATCAAGATGGTCTAATGGATCTACTTCTCCAACTCCTGTCAATCTATCTGGAACAATAATGCCTAATGATGCTTTTGTAATTTGTATTGACAAAAGAGACCCGAATGGATCAGGATTTGAAGCTCCTATTTGGAACGGATGGTATATTTTTACAGATAGTATAACTAACATGTTAGACAGTATTTATACTGAAGAAGAAGATCTTTTATCTAAAGTAGATCTTTTCATATGTCCAAGCTACGATTGTGCCATGTATTTCAATGGCAATGATGCTGTTACTCTTGAAACAGTTTCTGGAGATTTTATTGATATTTTTGGAAAAATTGGAGAAGATCCAGGTCTTGGCTGGTCTGACGGAACTGGAGCTATCTGGACTCAAGACCATACTTTAATTCGAAAAAACTCTGTAAAATCCGGATTTACATATGATCCAGGTCAACCTTATACATTTGATCCAAGTCTTGAATGGGACTCACTACCTGCTAATACTTTTGTTAATCTTGGTTTCCATGATTGTAATTGTGACAACTACATTGAAGTATCTGGATGTACTGATATTTATGCATCTAATTACGATTCGTTAGCCACTTTAGACGATGGATCCTGCGAGTATATGAATGTAAATATCAATAAGTCAATTGATTTTTCAATTTATCCAAACCCCTCAAATCATATTTTAAATATTATTTTTAATGAAAATCAAAATGATTTTAAAGTAAAAGTGATAAGTACAATAGGTAGAGTCCTATTTGAAAAGAAATTTGGATCTGTTAGATTAAATAAAGTTCAAATAAATTTAATGGATATTTATCCAGGATCATATTTTGTTGTTATTGAAAGTAATTTCAAAAATTATATTAAAATGATTAGTATTACTCAATAAACTTTTAAATGAATAAGTATATAGTATTTGTTTTTACTTTTTTAATTTGTAAAAATTTAAATGCTCAAAATATAATTTCAGGATATATTTACGATTTAGATTCTAAAGAATCTTTAATTGGGGCTAATGTTATAGTTAATGAAAAAAAGATTGGAACTGTAACTAATTATAACGGTTTTTTTAAATTAAACCTTCCTAGTGGGATATTTAATCTTACTATTTCTTACGTTGGGTACAAAGCTGTAAATAAGAGAATTGAAGTCAGAGAATCTAAATCAATTGATTTTTTTCTGGAAACTGAAATTTTAGACGAAATTTTTTTGATTTCAGACTTTGCCAGAAGTAGAGAAACCCCAGTTGCATTTTCTAATATTTCACCAAAACAAATTGAAGAAGAATTAGCAAATCAGGATATTCCTCTTATCCTAAATAATACTCCAGGAGTTTACGCAACTCAAAGTGGGGGTGGAGATGGAGATGCAAGAATATCTATTAGGGGGTTCAATCAAAGAAATATTGCAGTTTTAATAGATGGAGTCCCAGTCAATGATATGGAAAATGGTTGGGTATATTGGTCTAATTGGTTTGGACTCGATATTATGACAAAAACCATACAGGTTCAAAGAGGTCTAGGAGCATCTAAACTTGCAATTCCTGCTGTTGGTGGAACTTTAAATATTTTAACTAAAGGAGTTGATAATGTTAAAAAAACTATTTTTTCAGAGAATATTGGTAATAATGGATTATTAAGAACTACTATAGGGCACAACAGTGGGAAATTAAAAAATGGTTGGGGGTACTCAATTGCAGGATCATACAAAAGAGGTAATGGATGGGTTGATCAAACATGGACTGAAGGATTTTTTTATTACCTAAAACTTGAAAAAAAAATAAAAAACCATAAAATTTCACTTTCTGCGTTTGGAGCACCTCAGCAACATGGTCAAAGATCTTACAGGAAAGAAATAGTTCTATATGATAAATCATATGCTTCAGGGTTAGGAATAGATACTACAAATGTCGTTGGTGATTTTGGTCTTAGATATAATGAACACTGGGGGGAATTAAACAGATACACAGTGATTTTTGATGAAAATGATAACCCAATTGATACTTTATTTAGAGAAAATGAAAAAATAAATTCTAAAAAAAATTATTATCACAAGCCTCAAATAAGTTTAAATCATTTTTGGAGTAAATCTGATAAATTGATTATTTCAAATGTAATTTATGCATCTTTTGGCTCTGGAGGTGGAACTGGAATTACTCCAAGTGTAACTCAAGAATCAGGTGGTTTTGATCAAAATAGACAAATAAATTTTCAATCTATTTTTAATAATAATTCTGGTAATACTAGACATCCTTTTTTTGGGGACTTTTCAATAGACCCACTTTATAGTCTAACAGAACATAAATCAACTCAAATTCTAAGAAGTTCAATTAATAATCATAAATGGTTTGGATTATTAACTACTTACAATTACGAATTTAATGAAAACTATACATTATCAGGAGGAATAGATTTAAGAAAGTATACAGGAGAGCATTACAGAGAAGTTTATGATCTATTAGGAGGAGATTATTTTGTTAGTAATGAAATTGCTGCGGTAGATAGTAATAATATTTTAAGAAAAGGAGATAAATTTGCATATCACAATGATGGTTTAGTTAAATGGGGGGGGGTATTCCAACAAGTTGAGTTTGATAATACGAATTGGTCAGCTTTTGTAAGTTTCTCACTTTCATCTTCTGGATATAAAAGAATTGATTACTTTAAACCCTTAGATCTTGTTCTAGAAGACACAACTATTAATCAGATATTATCAATTGGTGACACATTTATATATAAAAATAATAGCTATACTACTGAATCAAAAGAAGCAAGATTTGCTCAAACTGACTGGAAATGGATTCCTGCTTTTACATTTAAGTATGGATTTAATTATAACATCAATGAGTTTCATAATTTTTTTATGAATTCTGGTTTCCTAACAAAAGCTCCCAGATTCAATAATGTTTACGACTTTGATAATAGTCTATTTGAAAATATTAAAAATGAACAAATTGCTGCTATTGAACTTGGTCATAGTTATCATAGTGATAAATTTACTACTAATTTAAACCTTTATAATACACAATGGAAAAACAAACCTCAATCAGGAAGTACTATTTTAGATGGAGATTTTGTCAATTACAACATAAATGGAATTGATGCACTTCATCAAGGAATTGAATTTGACTTTGTTATGAGATTTTCACAAAAATATGAACTCGAATTTTTAAGCTCAATTGGAAATTGGAAATGGACATCTGGAGATAGCATTAGAAGTTATGATCAAAATAATAATTTATTAGCTGTAGATTATTTTGATGCAACTGGTGTTCATGTAGGTGACGCTGCTCAATTACAAGTTGGTTCTAGTTTCAAATTTAAACCAAATAAAAATTCCTACGTGAAATTGAGATTTATGAGGTTTGCAAACCACTATTCGGATTTTAATCCATTTGATTTAAAAGGAGAAAATGCTGGTCGTGATTCATGGAAAACACCTGCATATGCTCTCTTTGACCTCCATGCTGGATATTCATTAAAAATTAAGAGAACTTTAATAGATTTTAAATTTAATATCCTAAATTTACTAAACACAATTTATATAACTGATGCATTAAATAATGATGCCTATATACCTGGAAATGAATTTAACTTTGATGCAAGTTCCGCATCGGTCTTCTTTGGAATGGGTAGAAGGTTTTCAACTTCAATAAAAATTTCTTTTTGACATGAAAAAACATTTATTAATATTATACTTTATTACATTAAATTCAATTTTTGTAAATTCCCAAAATTCTAATTACTATGAAAATTCCCAAAATTTAGTTGGTGAAGATCTTAAGGAATCTCTTCATAATCTAATTAAAAATCATAATGAGTTTTCTTACAGTTCTAGTAAACAAATTTTAAAATTAAGTGATGAAGATCCTGCTAATTCCTCAAATATAATACTCATTTATAAAGGGAATTCGATTAATAAAGATGATTTTGCATCTAACATGGAGCCAAACTTTTGGAATAGGGAACATGTTTGGGTTAAATCACAAGGAGGATTTAATGGTGATGAAACATACGGGAATAAAGGTGCTTACAGCGATGCCCATAATCTAAAACCTTGTGATGCAACAATCAATTCAGATAGAGGTACCAAAGATTTTGATAATGGAGGAGTTCCAAACTCTGAAGCAGTAAATTGTAATTTTACTAGTACAACTTGGGAACCAAGAGATGAAGTGAAAGGAGATGTTGCTAGAATTATTTTTTATATGGATGTCAGATACAACGGGGCTGAAGGAGAACCAAATTTGTCGGTGGTAGACTATATTAATAACTCATCTACTCCTTTCCATGGAAAACTTTCAACTCTTCTTGAATGGAATGAAATTGACCCTGTTGATGCATTTGAAAGAAGAAGAAATCAAGTAATTTTTAATTGGCAACAAAATAGAAACCCATTTGTTGACTATCCTGATTTTGCAAATTTAATTTGGGGAAACTCCTCACCCAATTCCTTGGGGTTTAATGAAGTAAATTTAGAATATTCCAATCCTAGTGAAATTCAAAGCCAAAGTATTTCAGTAGATATTTCTAATTCATTTATTACCCCAATTGATCAAGTTGAACTTAGATATGCTTCATCATGGTTCGACATTTATGATGATAATGGAATTATCGAAGAATACAATTCTTTGATGACATTAAATAGTGAAACAGGTCTTTATGAAGGTAATATTCCTAGTTTCCCGGAAGGAACAGATGTAAAATATACTATCACAATAAGATTAGATAGCTTTAATAATACTTTCTATGGAAATTATAAAGTTGCTTTAAATCCATTTGAAGGAGAGTTAATATCTATACAAGATGTTCAGGGAAATTCAGATTACTCACCATATGAGAATGAGACAATATCTACAAAAGGAGTTGTAACAGCAGTTATTGGAGATGATTTCTATATCCAAGATGGTACTTCTCCAAGAAGTGGGATATATGTTTATACTTCTCCCGTAATTCCCTCTTTGGGTGACAGCGTAATAGTAACTGGGGAAGTTTCAGAATTCCAATGGGAAGATCCAACTGATGAAAAAATGACTGAGTTAGCTTATCCAGATGCCGTATATATTCTTAATTCAAATAATCCAATTCCTGAACCTGTTGATATAGAAACTGGCAATCTGAATTCGGAAGATTTTGAGGGAATGCTAGTAAAAGTTAATAATGTTACTGTAACTTATGCAACTTTTAACTTTGATGACTATGGACAATGGAAAGTTGATGATGGTTCTGGTCAATGTAATATTCACAATACGATTGAAGGATATGAATACCCTGCTGTAGTAGGTGAATACTTATCTTCAATAACTGGGGTTAGTAACTATTTATTTGGTGAGTGGAAAATTGATTTACGAATGCCTGACGATGTTGATGGTGCTCCGGATACTTTTGCTCCATCAATAGTTAGTTGCGAAGTAATAAACGAAAGTTCAATTAACTTAATTTTTAATGAAGATTTAGATGAAACTTCTGCTGAAAACATCGAAAATTATTCAATTAATAACAATGTAATAATTAATTCTGCTAATCAAAATCTTTTTCAAAAATCCAGAGTGGTTTTAAGCGTTTCAAATTTATTAACAGGTAATTACGTTCTAACAATATCTAATGTTGAAGACTTACTTGGCAATTATATAGTAAATGAAACAATTTCTTTTGACTTCATTGAACTTAATGATCAAATATTGGGGTGTACTGATATAAATGCATTAAATTTTAATGAATTAGCTAATATTGACGATGGCTCATGCGAATATAATTCAAATCCTATTTTTGAAAAATCATTATTTTTCTCAGAATATGCTGAAGGTAGTTCTTATAATAAATATCTTGAAATATATAATCCTACCAATGAGAAAATTAGTCTAGATAATTATGGATTCCCTAGCTGTGCAAATGATCCAACTGATCAAATTTCAATTGGGCCTCATGAATACTGGAATAATTTCCCACAAGGAGCAGAAATAGAATCTCAAGAAGTTTATATTATAGCTCATCCTCAAGCTGATGACTACATATATGATTTAGCTGACCATTTTCATCAATATTTAAGTAATGGGAATGATGGATATGCACTAGTTTATGGGACCGAAGAAAATTATGAAATTATTGATAAAATTGGTGATTGGGTTGAAGATCCAGGAAATGGTTGGGATGTTGCTGGAGTTAGTGATGCTACTATGGATCACACTTTAATTAGAAAATGTGAAATTAGTAGTGGTAATTCAGATTGGAATTCATCAGCTGGTACTAATGCAGAAAATTCTGAGTGGATTGTCAATAATAACGAAGATTGGTCAAATCTAGGAATACATAATATTTGTTATGATCAAATCATTTTTGGTTGTACTGATGAAAATTCAATAAATTATAATCCTAATGCAACTTTAGATGATGGAAGTTGTATTGATCCAATATTTGGATGCATGGATTCTACTTACCAAGAATATGATCCTATGGCAAATGTAAATAATCCAGATGATTGTTTAAATCTTATAGGAATCCATAAAATAAATTTTAATGAAAGCTTTAAACTTTTTCCAAATCCTAGCGATCAATTAATTAATCTAGTTGCTAATAACAACTTTAAAAAAATTAATATTAGTATTACAAATAATATTGGGATATTAGTATCAAAAATTGAATTCGGAAATATGAAACAAAATGACAAAATTCAAATTGATATATCTGAACTCAAATCTGGCTTTTATTATATAATTTTAAATTCACGAGAATTAAATGTGAGTAGCTACTTTGTGAAAAACTAATTTTTATTTAGAAGATCAATCTGATTTTTAATTTCAAAGTCTTCAATTTTTCTAAACAATAAAATTGATTTGGAAATTTTTGAACCTTCAACTAAAATTTTTACTGATTTTGAATCACTCCAATAAGTTTTTTTTAATCCTAAAATTGATTTTAATTTTTCAGAGGTAAAAGGCAAAAAAGGTTCAGAAACTATTGCCAAAACTGAACATATATGAAGTGAAATATTTAATATTGTCTTAGTTCTAATTAGATTTACTTTTATTTCTTTCCATGGCTCTTCTTCAGCTAAATATTTATTTCCTAACCTAGGAATATTAATTAATTCAGTTATAGCCTCTTTAAATTTGAACTTTTCAATATATTCCTCAATTCTCAATACTAGTTTATTGAGCTCATTTAAAGATTTTTTATCATTTTTACTTATTGAAATCCCTCTTTCTGGGACAATTCCTCCAAAATAATTATTTACAAGAGATACAACTCTATTTATAAAATTACCATATATTGAGACTAATTCAGAATTGTTTCTTATTTGAAAATCTTTCCATGTAAAATCATTATCTTTTGTTTGAGGTGCAGTTATACAGAGAACGTATCTTAAAACATCTTGCATATCTTTGAAATCAAGCAAATACTTATCTAACCAAACTGCCCAATTCCTTGATGTAGAAATTTTTGCTCCTTCTAAATTTAAAAATTCATTAGCAGGAATATTATTAGGTAAGATGAATTCTCCGTGAGCCTCTAACATTACTGGGAAAATAATGCAGTGAAAAACAATATTATCTTTACCAATAAAATGAATTAATTTTGTTTGAGATGACTTCCAATATGGCTCCCAATCTTTATTTGATTTTTCTGCCCATTTTTTAGTTGCAGATATATATCCAATTGGTGCGTCAAACCATACATATAAAACCTTATTTTTAGATTTATCGATTGGCAAATTTACACCCCAATCTAGATCCCTTGTTACAGCTCTTGGTTTTAAGCCTTCATTTAACCATGAATTACATTGACCGAATACATTGGGCCTCCATTCTAATTTTTTTTTTGATATCCAACTTTTTAAAGTTGATTGATATTTATCTAATGGTAAATACCAGTGAGTTGTTTTTTTAAGTATTGGAGAATTCCCACTTAATTTAGATTTTGGATTAATTAAATCTTTAGGAGATAAGGTAGAACCACATTTTTCACATTGATCACCATAAGCCTCTTTATTACCACAATAGGGACATTCACCTTGAATATATCTATCTGCTAAAAATTGTTGTTCATATTCATCATAATATTGCAGACTCTCTTTTTTATACAAAATTTTTTTATTGAGTAATTTTAAAAAAAAATCTGAAGCTGTTCTATGATGTAGTTTATCTGATGTTCTGTAATATATATCAAAACTTATCCCAAAGTCTTTGAATATTTTATCTATTAAATTATGATATTTATCAACAATTTTTTGTGGGTGAACTCCTTCCTTTTTTGCTGATATTTTAATTGGAACTCCATGCTCATCTGAGCCGCAGAGAAATAAAACATCTTTTTTATTGAGCCTTAAATATCTTGCATAAATATCACTTGGTAAATACACACCTGATAGATGGCCTATATGAATTGGGCCATTGGTATATGGTAAAGCGGCAGTTATAGTATATCTTTTATATTTTTTACTCATCAATTTAGTTATACTTATGCAAAGTAAACAAACTTTAATTGAAAACTTAAATTATTATTTAAATTTACTTTATTTAGCATAATTAGTATATTTTTATTTAAAAGTTAGATTAATGCAACTATCCAAAAAAATATCTTTAAAAAAAAATGATAATGTCATATTTATTTCTACAGCTAAATATTCCAGAAAAGAAGAATTATCTTTTTCCGTTAAACTATTGGAATCATGGGGATTAAATGTAGATTTTGGAAAAAATTTGTACAAAAGAAATCGTATTTTTTCTGGATCAATAGATGAAAGATTGAGTGACATTCAATATGCATTAGATAATAATGAATATAAAGCAATTTTTTTTACAAGGGGCGGTTATGGATCAATACAAATTTTAGACTTAATTAACTGGATTAAGTTTTCAAACCATCCAAAACTTATGATTGGATTCAGCGATATTACAATTTTTCATTCACATGTAATTAATAATTTTAATATTGAAACTATTCATTCAAATATGCCATATTTTTACATAAATTCAAGTAAAAAAAGTATTAAGAATCTCAAAAATATATTATTTGGTAATGCTATCACATATAAGTTCAAATCCACAAAAAAAAATAAGTTTGGTGAATGTGGAGGTAAAATAATTGGTGGGAATCTTTCAATATTATGTTCACTTTTAGGTTCAACTAGTCAAATTAACACAAAAAATAATATTCTATTTATTGAAGATGTAGACGAATACTATTATCAAATTGAAAGAATGATATATAGTTTAAAGCGAGCAGGTTTTTTTGATAGTTTAAAAGGACTAGTAGTTGGAAAATTTAAAAAAATAAAAGATAATAAGATTAAATTTGGGAAAAATTTATATGATATCATACTTGACTTAACTCATGAATATTCATTTCCCATTGCATTTAATCTTCCAATTGGCCATTTATTTAATAATAACCCTATTATTTTTAACACAAAGATTAAATTAATAGTGAATGAGAATTTTGTAATTATCAAATAATTTATACAATATATAACTTAATTTGATGATTAAAATTAAACAATTTAGTAATTTTGAAATAAAAATATGTTCAGAACTCATAACTGCGGGGAATTAAACATTTCTCATATTGATCAAAATATTCAACTTTCAGGTTGGATTCAAAAATCTAGAGATTTAGGAGGATTAACTTTCATTGATTTAAGAGACAGATACGGTATAACTCAACTTATATTCAATATTGAAAAAGATGAAAACTTATGTCTTAAGGCAAGAAAGTTAGGAAGAGAATGTGTTATTCATATTGAAGGAATTGTTGTTGAGCGAAGTTCTAAAAATAAAAAAATTAAGACTGGTGAAATAGAAATTAATGTCATAAAACTAAATATTTTAAATCTCTCTAAATCTCCTCCATTCACAATTGAAAATAATACAGATGGTGGAGATGATCTAAGAATGAAATTTAGATATTTAGATTTAAGAAGACCCATATCAAAAAATAAAATTATTTTCAGATCAAAAATTGTACAAGAAATAAGAAAGTTTCTTAATTCAAATGAATTTATTGAAATTGAAACTCCAGTTCTAATTAAATCAACACCAGAAGGTGCCAGAGATTTTATTGTCCCTAGTCGAATGAATGAAGGTCAGTTTTACGCTTTACCTCAATCACCTCAAACATTCAAACAACTTTTAATGGTATCAGGATTTGATAAATATTTTCAAATTGTAAAATGTTTCAGAGATGAAGATCTTAGAGCAGACAGACAACCTGAATTTACCCAAATAGACTGTGAAATGTCATTTGTCACTCAAGATGAAATTTTAAATAAATTCGAAAATTTAATTAAGTATTTATTTGACTCAATTTTGAATGTGAAATTAAATGACTTTCCAAGAATATCATATGAGGACGCTATGAAAAATTATGGAAATGATAAGCCTGATATTAGATTTGACATGAAACTTCATGAAATAAATAATTTAACGAAAAATAAAGGTTTCGAGATTTTTGATAATTCTGAACTAATATTAGGTATAAATGCTAATGAATGTTCCAATTACTCTAGAAAAAGTCTTGATGAAATTACTAATTGGGTAAAAAGACCTCAAATTGGTGCTTCTGGATTGATATATATTAAATTCAATACTGATAAATCTATTAAATCCTCAATTGACAAATTTTTTAATACTTCAGAATTAAAAAAAATATTGGACTATTTTAAAGCTAAACCAGGAGACTTAATTCTTATTTTAAGTGGGATGAAAAATAAAGTAAGAAAACAAATGAGTGAGCTACGTATAATGATGGCAAATAGAATGGGATTAATTAAAAAAAATGAATTTGCTCCGATATGGATTATAGATTTCCCCTTACTTGAATGGGACGATGAATCAAATAGATTTCATGCAATGCATCATCCTTTTACTTCGCCAAAACAAAATCATATTGATATTCTATCACAGAGTCCTGAAAAAGTTTTAGCAAATGCTTACGATTTAGTTTTGAATGGAAATGAAATTGGAGGAGGGTCAATCAGAATTCACGATATGAATTTACAAAAACTTCTTTTCAAACTTTTAGGATTCAGTGAGAAGGAAGCTCAAAACCAATTTGGTTTCTTGATGAATGCCTTTGAATATGGAGCCCCTCCTCATGGAGGAATTGCTCTTGGTTTAGACAGACTTTGTGCACTATTGGATGGTAATGAATCAATTAGAGATTATATTGCATTCCCAAAAAATAACTCAGGAAGAGATATCATGATTGATGCTCCATCTCATATTGATAATAGTCAACTTTCTGAATTAAACTTGAAGTTAGATATTTAATACATTAAAATACTTTTTAATTTGAATTCAAATAAACATAAATTTTATAGTATTGGGATCTCACATTGGGAAACTCCAATTGAAATAAGAGAAAAGTATAGTTTAACCAATTATGAAATAGTTAATATATTTAATAAAGCTAAAAAGTTAAAAATTGACAGTTTAATAATCATCAGTACATGTAACAGAACACAATTTTTTTCTTTCACAAATAATTTTGAAAAAATAAGATCACTGTTTACAGAAAATACAAAATCCCAGGAAAAAAAATTTGAAAAATTTCATTTTGAAATTTCAAATAATGAAGCGATTGAGCAAATTTTTAATCTATGTTGTGGTCTTGACTCAATGATTTTGGGGGATATGCAAATTTCCAATCAAGTTAAAGAAGCATTAATTTTATCATCTAAAAATAACTTAGTTGACCCCAGAACACATAGGCTTATGCAATATGTTTTTCAAGCTCACAAGAATGTATTTAATGATACCAATATAAGTAAAGGAGCTGCTTCGGTATCCCATGCTACCGTGTTGTTCATTAGGAATAAATTTAAAACACTTAAAAATACAAAGATTTTACTTTTTGGTATTGGTCAAATAGGAAAAATAACTTTGAAAAATATTTCCAATCATGATTGTAAAGAACTAGTGATAATTAATAGGTCAAAGTCTAAAATTAGAAATTTGAATTTGAAATCTAAATTCAGGATTGCTAATTTAAATAATCTTAAAAGTGAAATTAACAATTGTGATATTTTAATTGTTGCTACTAATTCAGATAAATACACTGTAGATAAAATTCATGTAAATGATACAAAAAAAAACACTTTATTCATTGATTTGTCTGTTCCAAGAAATATAAATCCAGAAATTTCTGAAATACATAATATTGAATTGGTTGATTTAGATAGCTTACAAAATATTCAAGATGAAACTTTATCAAAAAGAAAATTAAGTGTTCCTAAAGCAAGAACTATAATTAATTTATATATTAATGAATTTTATGATTGGGAAAAAATGCGAAACCTTTCCCCAACAATTAAAGCTCTTCAGGAAAAACTTCACGAAATGAGATTAAAAGAGCTTGAAGAACAAAAATTTAGATTAACCAAAAATGAATTTGAAAAAGCTGAAATTTTATCTAAAAGTGTTGTCAATAAAATAAATAACTTAATTACTGAATACATGAAAACAGAATACAGGAGTTCTGATAAAATTTTAAAAATAATTGAACAAATGTTTAAGATAAGTCAATGATAAGAATTGGAACTAGAAAAAGTAAACTTGCGATTTGGCAGGCCAATTTGATTAAAAAAAAATTTGATCACCTAAATATAAAGTCAGATTTAGTTTTAATAGATTCCCAAGGAGATAAAATTTTAGATAAGCCGATTAAACTAATTGGTGGAAAAGGTCTTTTCACAAAGGAATTAGATAAAGCTCTTTTAAAAAATGAAATTGATATTGCAATTCATTCGTACAAAGATGTTCCAACTGAAATAGATGAGAATATAACTGTTTGCTCAGTAATGAAAAGAGGTAATCCCTACGATGCTATAGTTTATAAATCAAAAAGTAATAAAGTAGATTTTAAAGAATTCAAAGGAGTTGCTACGGGATCTTCAAGACGAAAAGCCCAATGGCTATATAGATTTAATAATCATAAAATATTCCCGTTAAGAGGAAATGTTGATACTAGAGTTAAAAAACTCAATTTAAATAACTGGGACGGAGCTATTTTTGCTGCAGCTGGAATTGAGAGGCTTAATTTCAGTAATTTAAATTACAAAATTTTAAACTGGATGACACCTTGTCCAGCTCAGGGCTCTATTGCGATAATGTGTAACCGTAATAATTCAAATATTATCTCTACATGCCAAAAATTTAATGATGAAGAGACTATGATATGTAACACCATAGAAAGAGATTTTCTCAAAAATTTGAACGGAGGATGTTCATCTCCAATTGGTGGATTAGCTAAAATAAAAAAAAATACAATAGAGTTTAATGGCGAAGTTCTTGATGAATTTGGCCAAAAAAGAATGTCAATAAATCTTAAAGCTAAATATGATAAATATTCTAGCTTAGGAATTGATGCATCAAAAAAGTTAATAAATCAAGGAGTTATGAGTTTAATTACTAAGAAATGATTGAAAAAAATCAAATATGGATAACAAAAAAAATTAATGATACACAAAGAAAATTTGTTGAAGACCTTAATTTAAGTATAATAGAAGAACCTTTAATAGAAATAAAATATTTAGATTTTCCAAATGATATTCTTCAATTTGATGGGTGGATATTTACAAGTCAAAATGCTTTAAAAAATTTAAAAAATTTAGACTTTAAGGGTAAAATTTATGTCTTTGGTCAAAAATCTGAAAATATTTTAAAAAAAAAAGGATATAAAAATTATACACTGTCAAAAAAAAATATATTAGATTTAGGAAATAAAATATTAAACGATAAATGTAAAAACTTACTTTACCTTTGTGGTAATTTAAGACTTGATATTTTAAGTAACATTTTAAAAAAACACAATATAAATTTAACAGAATCAGTTGTTTATGAAACTCATCTTGTGCCAAAAAAATTAAATATTAAAAAACATGATAGTATCTTTTTTTTCAGTCCTTCAGCCGTGAAGTCTTTCTCTTTAAAAAATAATTTTTCAAATGATAATAAATATTATTGTATTGGAGAAACTACTGCAGAAGTTTTAAAAAAATTTGGTCAATCGTCTATAATTCCAAAAAATTTATCTTTTGAATCTATGATAACCACGCATATCAATAAAAATTAAATGAAAAATAAAAATATTAAAAATGATATAATTCTTAAAGTTCTAAATGGACAAAGGGTTGATAGGCCACCAGTATGGATGATGAGACAAGCAGGTAGATTTCTTCCTGGATACAGAAAATTAAGATCTGAATTTAGTTTTTTTGAAAGATGCCAAAATCCAAATCTGGTATCTAAGATAACAATAATGCCAATTAATGATATTAAAACAGATGCTGCCATTATATTTTCAGATATTCTAGTAATACCTCTAGCTATGGGAATGAATGTTAGTATGATTCCTGATTTCGGTCCTAAATTAGATTCGATAAATAAAAAGGAAGATATTGATAAATTTATCATTCCGGATGTCAATAAAAAACTAAATTATGTTTTTGAAGGGATAAAACAAACGATTACAGATTTAGAAAATAAAGTTCCACTAATTGGCTTTGCAGGTTCTCCATGGACAGTTTTTTGTTACATGATTCAAGGAAGTGGTTCAAAAGACTTTTCTAAAGCTAAAGAATTTTGTTTAAACTATCCTAATTACTCAAAAAAACTTCTTGAACTAATTACAATAACTACAATAGATTATATGAGAGGACAAATAAAGTCTGGAATTGATATTTTTCAGCTATTTGATTCTTGGGGAGGTATTTTATCAAAAAAAGATTATTTAAAATTTTCCTTCCCATATATTAAAATGATAATTGATCAATGTAATATACCTAATATACTTTTTGCAAAAGGTTGTTGGCATTCTTTAAGAGAAATTAATAAATTAAAGACAAATGCAATAGGTATAGACTGGTTAATTGAACCTAAATATGCAAGAAATATTCTTGGATATGATAGAGTAGTTCAAGGAAATTTAGATCCTTCTTATTTACTTAGTTCAAAGTCAAAAATTAAAAAATTAACATTGGATATGATTAATGAATTCGGATCAAAGAACTATATTGTAAATCTTGGGCACGGAATTTTACCAAATACTCCTGTTGAAAACGCAAAAACTTTCATTAAAACTGTAAAAGGCTATAGTTAATGGTTGATATAAAGGAAAATTTCACATCTCATATAATTGATTTACAAGCAAAAAATTGTAAATCAATTGAAAAAATTGATAAAAAATCTAAATTCAAAAAAGAAAATTGGAAAAGACCTGGAGGGGGGGGAGGAATTACGATGGTTTTAGAAAACGGAAATATTTTTGAAAAAGCAGCTATTAATACTTCAATTGTTCACGGCAAATTAACAAAATTGTTAAAACAAAAAATGTCAACTGAATTCAGTAATTTTTATGCTTGTGGAATATCTATTATTATCCACCCAACTAATCCATTTATTCCAACAATTCACTCTAACTTTAGATACTTTGAAATTTATGATAATAAAAAAAGAATAAATGAAGCTTGGTTTGGAGGTGGAATAGATTTAACTCCTTATTACATTAATAAGAATGATATTATATTTTTTCATACTTTTTTAAAACAAAAATGCGATAAATATGATATCAATTTTTATAATAAATTCAAATCTCAATGTGACCAATACTTTTATAATCACCACAGAAAAGAAGCTAGAGGAGTAGGAGGTATTTTTTATGATTACCTTGGTAAAGGTGACAAAAAAAATTGGAAAAATCTCATGAATTTTCAAAAAGAGATTAGTAGTTCTTTTCTTAAGATTTATCTTCCTATTGTAAACAATAATAAAAGTTTATTTTACACCGAAAGTCAAAAATATTGGCAAGAGTTAAGAAGAGGTAGGTATGTTGAATTTAATTTGATTCATGATAAAGGTACTCATTTTGGAATTCAAACCAATGGAAGAATTGAGTCAATTTTTGTAAGTCTTCCTCCGAAAGTTAGGTGGGATTATAATTTTATACCTGAACAAAATTCAAAAGAGCAAGAACTAATAAATATTTTAAAAAACCCTGTAAAATGGATTTAACCTTAAAAAACTATATTTATTATTTTCTTTGGCACAAAAATTATTTTCATGATTTTTTTATTTTGAATATAGTGTTTAACTTTATCGTGTTTTAAAAGAATTTTCTCAATTTCTATCTTATCTTGATCAAGTGAAAATTCTAATTTAAATCTCATTTTACCATTAAATGACACTGGATATAAATATGACTTTTCCTCTAATATTTTAGAATTGACACTGGGATATTTTTGATAGACAATACTTTTATTGTATCCAAGTTTACTCCATAGCTCCTCGCATATATGGGGAGCAAAAGGAGATAAGATTAAAACTAATTTTTCAAGAATTTTTTTTGAATAACATTTACTATTAGTTAATAAATTAACTAATACCATTAATGAACTTATTGAGGTATTAAATGAAAATGAATCAATATCTTCCTCAACTTTTTGAATTGTCTTATTTAAAACTTTTAAAATTTCAGAACTTGGTTTTATTGAATTAAACTTTAGCCCCCCTTGATCATCATGAAATAATTTCCATATTTTTTTTAAAAAATTATGTACTCCATTTATTCCATTTGTGTTCCATGGCTTATATTGTTCAATTGGACCCAAGAACATTTCGTGAATCCTTAGGGTATCAGCTCCATAATTATCTATTATTTCATCAGGATTAACAACATTATATTTTGATTTTGACATTTTTTCAGTTTCAATACCACAAAAATACTTTCCATTTTCTAAAATGAATTCTGATTCTTTAAATTCTTGTCTCCATTCTCTGAATCGTTTAATATTTAAAACACTATTTTTGACTAAATTTATATCAACGTGAATTCTAATTACTTCATATTTATTAATCAATCCATGAGAAACAAAAGTATTTGAATCTTTGATTCTATATACAAAATTTGATTTTCCAAGAATCATCCCCTGATTCAAAAGCTTTTTAAAAGGTTCATTGATATTAATATGACCAGTATCAAATAAAAACTTAGTAAAAAAACGTGAGTAAAGTAAGTGACCTGTTGCATGTTCTGAACCACCAACATATAAATCCACATTTCCCCAATAATTTAACTTGTCTTTAGATACAAATTCTTTACTATTTTTTGGATCCATAAATCTCAAAAAATACCAAGAAGAACCAGCCCAACCCGGCATTGTATTTTTTTCAAAGGGCATATTATTTTTATATTCCCAATTTTTAGATCTAGCTAAAGGCGGATCTCCTTCTTTTGTTGGTAGATACTTTTCAATACTTGGTAATTCTAATGGTAATTTATCATCATCTAAAATTTTTGGGATTCCTAATTTAAAATAAATTGGGAAAGGCTCACCCCAATATCTTTGTCTTGAAAAAATAGCATCTCTCAAACGATACTGAATTTTCATTAGCCCAATATTATTTTTTTCCAAAAACTTAATTACTTTATTGTTTGCTTCAGTGACACCAAGATTATTTAAAAAGTCTGAATTAATAAGCTTTCCCTCTTTCCCTGAATATATTTCATTAGCATTATCTTTACTACTAATGACTTTTATTAAAGGTAAATTAAATTTTTTTGCAAATTTAAAATCTCTCAAATCATGAGCTGGAACAGCCATTACAGCTCCAGTTCCATAGGAGGATATAACATATTCTGAAATCCATATTGGAATTTCTTTTTTTGTAATTGGATGAATTGCATATGTCCCAGTGAATTCTCCAGTAACCTCTTTTACATCACTTAATCTTTCTCTTTCAGACTTTTTATTTGTTTTTACAACATAATTTGAAACTCTTTCATGATAATTTTTTGAAGTGATTTTACTAATCAATTTATGATCTGGTGCTAATGTTAAATATGTTACTCCAAAAATAGTATCAGGCCTAGTGGTAAATACTTCAATAATATAATTTTCATGTTTATCATTTTTTTTTCCAACCTTAAATTTTACTAGTGCTCCATTTGACTTACCAATCCAATTTATTTGTTGTTCTTTTATAGAATGAGTCCAATCAAGTTCTTTAATGTCATCAAGAAGCCTTTGGGAATAAGCGGAAATTCTTAGAAACCATTGTTCCATTTTTTTTTGAGTAACTGGATAACCACCTCTCTCAGAAAATCCATCTTTAACTTCATCATTTGCAAGAACTGTTCCTAGTTCTGGACACCAATTTACAAGAGTTTCATCCATATATGCTAATCTATAGCAAAGAAGTATATTTTCTTTTTCATTCTTACTCATTGAGATCCAATTATCATTTGAAAATCTAAGAACTTTGTTAGAATGTGCTTTTATGTTTAAATTCCCTTCTTTCTCAAAAATTTGTATTAATAATTTAATTGGTTTTGCTTTATTATCTTTTTTACAGTACCAAGAATTAAAAAACTGTTTAAAGATCCATTGAGTCCATTTATAATAATTTTTATCACTAGTTTTGAGTTCTCTTTTCCAATCAAATGAAAATCCCATTTTATTAAGCTGTTTTCTATATCTTAAAATATTATTTTTAGTTGTGATTTCTGGGTGTTGACCAGTTTGGATAGCATATTGTTCAGCCGGTAATCCAAATGAATCATAACCCATAGGATGTAAAACATTATAACCTTTTAATCTCTTAAATCTAGAATAAATATCCGATGCAATATATCCTAATGGATGTCCTACATGGAGACCGGAACCAGATGGATAGGGAAACATATCTAAAACATAAAATTTTGTTTTACTATCATCTTCATTGGATGAAAAAACATTTTTAATTTTCCAATAATGTTGCCATTTGGATTCAATTTCTTTAAAATTATAACTCATTTTTCTCAAAAATAAAATTCTTTTAAATATAATTATTTTAATTTTTTTTATACATCAAATTATTTTATTTTAAATGAATTTATTTAATTAATTTTTTAATTAAGTATTTACTATTTTTGTTTTATGAAGAATAACGAAGATATTTTTAAAAAGGTCATTTCTCATTCTAAAGAATATGGATTTGTATTTCAATCAAGCGAGATATATGATGGACTCTCAGCAATTTATGATTATGGTCCAAATGGAATAGAGTTGAAACTTAATTTAAAAAAATATTGGTGGGACTCTATGGTCAGGGAAAATGAAAATATTGTAGGTCTAGACTCAGCAATACTGATGCATCCAAAGATATGGAAAGCTTCTGGTCATGTTGATGCTTTCAATGATCCTCTTATTGATAATAAAGATTCTAAAAAAAGATATCGGGCAGATACTCTTATTGAAAATCATATTGAAAAATTAATTTCTAAAAAAAATAAAGAAATCACAAAAGCTTCAAAAAAGTTTGGAGAAAGATTTAGTGAACAAAAATTTATCAGTACTAATACAAGAATAATTGAATATATAACTAAAATTGATTTGATTAAAGAAAAATTTAATTCTTGTCTTAAAAGCGAAAACTTAGAGGGATTAAAAAATCTTATACTTGATTTAAAAATAGTTTGTCCCATATCTGGTACCTCTAACTGGACTGATGTCAGGCAATTTAATTTAATGTTTGGAACAAATTTTGGTTCTACAAATGATATTGAATCTAAAATTTGGTTGAGACCAGAAACAGCTCAAGGTATATTTGTTAATTTTTTAAATGTTCAAAAATCTAGCAGATTAAAAATTCCATTCGGCATTGCTCAGATTGGTAAAGCTTTCAGAAATGAAATTATTGCAAGACAATTTATATTCAGAATGAGAGAATTTGAACAAATGGAAATGCAATTTTTTGTTCAACCAGGGAAAGAAATAACATGGTTCAATAAATGGAAAGAAAACAGAATTAATTGGCATTATAAATTAGGAATAGAAAAGGAAAAACTGAGATTTCACGATCATGAAAAGTTAGCACATTATGCAAATGCTGCTTGCGATATTGAATATGATTTTCCATTTGGATATAAAGAAATTGAAGGAATTCATTCAAGAACAAATTTTGATTTAGAATCCCATTCAAGATTATCAGGTAAAAAAATAAAATATTTTGACTCCAAATTAAGTAAAAGTTACACTCCTTTTGTGATTGAAACATCAATAGGATTAGATAGAATGTTCTTACTAATTATGTGTAATTCAATTAAGGAAGAATCTTTAAAAGACGGGGAAAAAAGAATATATTTGAAATTTCCATTCAATTTATCTCCTGTAAAATTAGCAATTCTTCCCCTAACGAAAAAAAATGATCTTCCAATAATCGCTAGAAAAATATATGATGATTTAAAAACACGTTATCATTGTGTAATTGAAGAAAAAGATTCAATTGGTAAAAGATATAGAAGACAAGATGCAATTGGGACCCCCTTTTGTATTACAATAGATAATGAAAGTCCTCACGATAATAAAGTAACTATTCGAAATCGTGATGACATGACACAAGATAGGATATACATTAACTCAATTAATAATTATATTAACGATAAATTAATTTATTAAAATTATAAAGTTTTTGATAATTTAATTTATATTTGATATACAAGTGATTAGACAAGTAGCTCCCTTTGAACTCCTCCAGGGTGGAAACACAGCAAAGGTATTAGGTTGAGCACTGTGATTTAGTCACTTGTTTTTTTTTTTATGAATTATTAAGTATTTTTATTAAATGAAAAAATATATTTTAATTCTCTTTTTTTCAAATTTAATATTCTGTAATAATTTATATCCCCAGTGTGGAATTATTGACTCTGAAATTTTAATTCTTAATCAAGAAGATTTTTTATCATACTCTAATTGCGAATCTATTGATGGTAACGTCGTAATTAACGGAGAAAATATAGATTCGTTAATTTTTTCTAATTTAATATCAATTAATGGTAATTTAAATATTTTTAATACCAATATTACCTCAATTGCACCATTATCTAGTTTAATGAATGTTAATGAAATTAATATATATAATATTAATCTTTTAGATAACTGCTGTTCATCACTTAACTGGCAATCACTAATTGAACTTGGGACTATATCAAATTTAAATATTCACTCCAACTCAACTAATTGTAGTTCAACTATAAGTATAAATATCTCATGTTTAGGTCTCTTAGAAGGGTGTACGGATAGTAACTCTTTAAACTTCAATCCATTAGCTACAATTGATGATAATAGTTGTTTAAACGGTCCTGATCTTCAAGTATCTGCATCAGCTATTATAAATTCTCTGGAAATAAGTACTTTTAATAGTGAAGATAATTGTTTAGTAGCTGAGGGATGTATTTCAGGAATTGGAAATAGGAAAATATTAAAATTCACAACAACAATCTCAAATTATGGGAATGAAGATTTTTATATTGGTGAAACTGGGGGAGCTGAAAATTTAAATGAAAATTTTTACTGGGATGATTGTCATGGTCACGCTCATTATGAGGGTTATGCCAATTATAAGCTATTTTATTACCCATCCTTAGAACAACATCCAACAATTGGACATAAAAATGGTTGGTGTGTTATGGACTTAGGTAATGCCGTTACTTCTGAAGCCCCAGATAATGCTAATTATCCTCAATGTGAGTTTGAATACGGATGTTCCATCATGGGTATAAGTGCTGGATGTTCCGACACTTATGGATCTGGGTTATCATGTCAATGGGTAGATATTACAGATTTATATGATGGTCAATATATTTTAGGAGTCTCTACTAATATGGAAACTGAGAATTATACTCCTCAATATGAAACTAATTATTCAAACAATTCAGTATATATATTATTTGAATTTGAAAATAATGAAATTATTTCAGTTTCCCATTTTGATGACAATTCTATAACTGAAAATTGTACTATAGATATTGATAATTCTGAATTTGGATTTCATATCTCCAACGAAAATAACTTCCTTTATGCTTTTACAAACGAATTTTTCAATGAATCTATTCAAATTAATATTAGTGATAGTATTAATATTAATAATGATGTTTTTGTAATTGACTCATTAATAATTAATGATATAACTAATTTACCAGATAGTATTGAATGGAATTGCAGTAACGAAAATTGTACTTTTTATCCTGGTAATTCTTGTCTTGGAATTTATGGTATTACAACTTATACAGGTGAGTTTTCGCTCATATTTAATTCAACTTTATATTTATCGGATGATAATGACTTATCATCAATAATAAATATTCCAAATATATTTCAAAATAATGAACCTGATTTAGAAGAAAATTTAATTAACAACGAAAGCAGTTTAAATGATTTAGATCCAAACTTTACTATATTGATAACTGATCCAATATATGGTTGTATAGACTCATTTGCTCTAAATTTTGATAATAATTCAAATTTCGATGATGGTTCTTGTATTTTTCCAAATATTGGATGTACTGACTCATTTGCTCTAAATTTTGATAGTTTTGCAAATATCGAAGATGGTTCTTGCGAATACTGTACAGAGGGGATAGAATGGATTGTTAAAATGAATTTATTTGACTCATATGGTGACGGATGGAATGGGAATAACTACTACATCATTGATGATCAAAATGATACCATAATCGAAGGAACTCTAGATGATGGTTACGAAGGTGAAAACTTATTTTGCCTATCTCCGGGGTGTTATTCTATAAGTGTCCCAAATGAAAATCCTTGGCCATATGAAATTTCATGGGAGTTGTCAGCTCAAGGATTCTCTGAAGTAAACTTAAATGGTGATTGTCCTGATTTAGTTCCATTTAACTTTTTAAGTGATTGTGATTTCAGTATAGGTTGTACAGATTCTTCTGCATTAAATTATGATAGTACTGCAGTATTTAATAATGAAGAATGTATATACCCTCTTTTTGGTTGCATTGATTCATCAGCATTAAATTATAATACTAATGCAAATTATAGTGATTCTAGTTGTGTATATCCTAATCTATGTAATAATAATGAGAATTCTTTAGTTTTATTTTTATTTGATTCATATGGTGATGGTTGGAATGGAAATAACCTCACATTATACAATTCTAGTTATGATTCAATAATTTTTGAAACAACATTAGACTCTGGATATGAGGGAATTGAGACCTTATGTTTAGATAATGAATGTTATTTGATATCTGTGACTGGAGGAAATTGGCAAAGCGAAATTACATGGGAAATTAAAAGTACAACTGATGAATTAATTTTAAATGGCAATTCTCCATTAACCAGCTTTTTTGGTCTAAACTCAACATGTGACTCAATATTTGGATGTTCAAATCCATCTGCAATAAACTATAATCCAAGTGCAGGTTCAGATGACTTTTCTTGTATTTTTGAATCTTCAGCATGCGAGGACAATTATAATTTAATTAATTTAGAACTTCAAACAGATCCGTATCCAAATGAAACATCTTGGTCAATAACAAATGATGAAAATGATACTCTGATTTTTATTGATTATTATGAAAATCAAAATGCTCTGTATTCTGATTCATTCTGCGTTCCACAAAATATATCTCTGAACTTTAATCTATATGACTCATATGGTGATGGTCTCACAAGTGGTGCGGGAAATGGAGAATTTAAATTCTTTGTCTGTGGTTTACAAGTATTTTCAGGGTCAAGTTTTGAATATCAATTTTCAGGAAATTTTCATGACTGTGAAGGAACATCTATTAGTATCTATGGATGTACAGACAGTATAGCCTTAAATTATAATTTGAATGCTAATTATAATAATGGTTCTTGTGAATATGGTGAAATTTTTGGCTGTACAGACGAATTTGCAATTAATTTTAATCCAATGGCTAATATAGATGATGATCAATGTGAATATATTTATTGCGATTCAAATAATCACATAATTGAATTAAATATACAAAATACAAATTATGAGAATAATCCTAATATTGAGTATTCAATTTTATCATTAAATAATCAATCATTATCTTATGATAGTTTATCCAACATAATAAATTTCACTCATTATTATTGCTTAGAGGCTGGATGCTATATATTTTATCCGAATAATGTCTCAGAAAATCAGTCATACAGCTGGTCTATAAGCTCTGGAAATAAAAAAATAATTTCAGGAGATAATGAAAATAAGACAAGTTTTGAAATAAGCTCCATTTGTAACTTAAATTTTGGATGTAATGATGAAAATGCCTTAAATTTTGATTACAGTTCAAATTATAACGATAGTACTTGTATTTATAATGATTCCTTAGTAATAAATTTAACAGACGGGTGGAATATGGTTTCTTCATATATTCAATCAGAAAATATGAATATAATTAATCTCACAAATAATATTTTAAATGAAATTATAATAATAAAAAATAATATAGGTTTAGTCTTCATTCCAGAGTGGAATTTTAATTCAATTGGTAATTGGTCAAATTATGAGGGTTATCAAATAAAAGTTTCAAATAATTGTGATATAACTTTCTATGGTCAAGCTCTTGTTCCTGAGGAAAATCCTATAATGTTAAATCAAGGTTGGAATTTAATTAGTTATTTTAGGCAAAATGAGGCTTCGGTAGAAGGTATTTTCTCATTAATAAATAATAATATAATAATAGTTAAAAACTCAATAGGACTTGCTTACTTGCCAGATTGGGGTTATAATGGAATAGGAAATTTTGAACCAGGTCAAGGGTATCAAATAAAAATGATTATCAATGATGAATTAAATTATTTACCAAATAACTTAAATTATTAATATTTTAAATTTCCTCTATTTTTTCTGATTGTTTCGTATGCTTCTTTAACTTTGATGAATTTTTCTTCTCCCATCTTTTTTTGAATCTCATTTAAATCATTTAACTTATCAGGATGATATTTCATAACCATCTTTCTGTAAGCTTTTTTAATTTCTGAATTACTTGCTGATGAGGAAATTTCCAATATCTTATATGCTTGATCAGGATCTTTATAAAACATAGCTTTTATTGAATTTAGATCTTTTGTACTAATATTCATATAAAATCCAATTTTTTCTATAACATTAATTTCAGATTTATCAATATGTTGATCAGCGAGAGAGATCCCATATAAAAAGTGAATTAGTTGTAGTCTTTGAGCATGTGATATATTTTTTCCAATTTGGATACAAATTTGTCTCAATGAAATTGAATTGTTATTAATTATATGTTTAAATAGTTTAAAATATTCCTTGGATCTTGAACTCCCAAACATTGTTGAAAATTTATCTCTCACATAAATTAATTCTCGATTATCAATTTTGCCATCAGCCTTTATTACATAAGCAGACAATATCAACAAACTAATTTCAAATTGAGCTGCAGATTTACTGACGTTTTTAAAATGATTTTTAAATTTTTCTTTTTCATCAGCTTTTTCAAATAAAGATCCTAAAGCATAACCTAACATAGCTCCCATTGGACCGGCAAAAACCCAACCTAATCCACCAGTTATCCATTTTAATTTCATAATTTTTTTTTAATAAATTTAGGATAATAATTTAAATTTATATAATGTTTAAAAAATTAAATAATAAAATATTTCGCGATCTATTTTGGGTAATAAAGTCAGATCAATTAATTGATATTAAAGAGGCTTTAAAAAAAAAATATCTAAATGAATGTTACGAAAATTTCTATTCGTCGTTTAAAAATATTGATTTGTGTGGTGACAATATACTTGTTGATCTAAAAAATAAAACTTTGGGTAAATATTTTGAGATGTTAGTTTTTTTTTGGTTAAATAAATCAGATAGATTTATTTTAATTGAACATAATTTACCTGTTTTAAATACTCAAAAAAAAACAATTGGTGAAATTGATCTTATTGTTTTTGATAAAAAATTGTCAAAATTTTATCACTGGGAAGTATGTGTAAAATATTATTTAGCTTATCAATTTAAAGATAAATTATCATATATAGGACCCAATTCAAATGATTTTTTAAATCAAAAACTTGATAAATTAAAAAAAAAACAACTAACTATATTAAATTCTAAAGAAGGTCAAATAATACTAGACAGTTTAAATATTAAAAATATTGAATCTAAAGTATTAATGAAAGGAATGATTTTTTATAATCATAATATGATCAAAAATTTTAATTTAGATTTAAATGAAAATCATAGTAAATCTTGGTGGATTTATGAAAATGAAATTAATGATTTTTTGAATCACAAGGATGAATTTTGTATTTTAGATAAACTTGAATGGATGTCAGATCCTTTTCCAAAATTTTTATTAAGTTATAATAAATTGACTTCTAAACTGAAAAAACTATTTTCAAAATCAGATAAAAGCATATGTCTTGCAATTTTTAAAAATAAAAAATATTTCAATAAGGGTTTTGTTGTAAGCAAAGCTTGGCCAAAAAAAATTAATATTATTTCAAATTAAATTTAATACCTTGTGCAAGAGGTAAATCTTTAGAGAAATTTATTGTATTTGTTTGTCTTCTCATATATGCTTTCCATGCATCGGAACCAGATTCTCTTCCTCCACCAGTTTCTTTTTCTCCTCCAAATGCACCTCCAATTTCTGCCCCAGAAGTCCCAATATTTACATTTGCTATTCCACAATCTGAACCAAAATGTGATAAAAATAGTTCTGACTCCCTTAAATTATTCGTCATAATCGCAGATGACAAACCTTGAGGAACAGAATTTTGCATTGATATAGCTTGTTCAATTTTTGAATATTTTAATAAATATAGTATTGGAGCAAATGTTTCTTTTTGAACAATTTTAAAAGAATTTTCTGCTTCAGCTAAAACTGGCTGAACATAACAACCAGAGTCAAATGATTCTCCTTTTAAAATGTTACCCCCAAAAATAATATTTCCTCCTTCATTTTCAACTTGTTTTAATGCTAATTTAAAATTATTAACAGCTGATTTATCAATCAAAGGCCCGACATGATTTTTCTCATTTAACGGATTTCCAATTTTAATCTGCTTATATGCATCAATAAGTTTATTTTTCACAATTTCATATATTGACTCATGAATTATTAACCTTCTAGTTGACGTACATCTTTGACCTGCTGTCCCAACTGCTCCAAAAACAGCACCAATAATAGTCATATCTAAATCAGCATGAGGAGTTACAATTATAGCATTATTTCCACCCAATTCTAATATTGACTTTCCAAATCTTTGAGCAACTTTTGCCCCTACAATACTTCCCATTTTGGTTGATCCAGTAGCTGAAATTAATTTTACTCTATTATCATTTGTCAACCATTCTCCAATATTATAATCACCACTTATTAATGTTGAAATTCCCTCTGGTAAGTTATTTTCTCTTATTACTTCACTCATTATATTTTGACAAGCAATCGAACAAAGTGGAGTTTTTTCTGAGGGCTTCCAAATACATACGTTACCACAAATCCAAGCAAGAGCTGAATTCCATGCCCAAACAGCAACTGGAAAATTAAATGCCGAGATAATTCCAACTAATCCAAGTGGATGATATTGTTCATACATTCTATGGTTCGATCTTTCTGAATGCATGGTAAATCCGTGTAATTGTCTTGACAATCCGACAGCAAAATCACAGATATCTATCATTTCTTGAACTTCCCCCAAGCCTTCTTGATATGACTTTCCCATTTCATAAGAGACTAGGCTTCCTAGAGATTTTTTCTTTTCTCTTAATTTATTTCCAAATTTTCTTACAATATCACCTCTTTTTGGAGCTGGAATTGACTTCCAAATTTCGAATGCATTAATACATGTATTAATTACCCTCTCATAATCTTCTTTAGTTGTAACTTTAACTTTAGCAATTAATTCACCATTAACAGGTGAAAAAGAATTCAAAATATTTTCACTATTATCATACCAGTTTATACCACTAGATGTCCCAGAATTCAATTCATTTATTCTTAAATCACTTAATATATTCTTTAATCCATAATTTTTCATAACATTTAAAATTTATTTAATTAAATAGTCTAATAATATCATTACCGTTTGCTATAACTAATAAAAACATCAAAATTAAAAATCCAAAAACTTGAGCTCTTTCCAATAATTTATCAGAGGGTTTTTTACCAGTAATAATTTCACCTAATAAAAACATTACATGACCACCATCAAGAGCAGGAATAGGTAGAATGTTCATAAAGGCTAGAATGATTGATAAAAATGCAGTAAAATTCCAAAAATGATACCAATCCCATTCTGACTTAAATTGTTTTCCCATTGTGATAAAACCACCCAAGCCTTTCCAAGCACCAGTATTGGGATTTAAAATTAATTTGAATTGTTTCATGTAGGAATTTAATCTATTACTAGCCATTTTTGCTCCAGCAGGAAAAGAACCAAGAAAGGTGTATGTTTTTTTACTATATTTTAGTAACTCTGATGGCGAGGTATAATAAATCCCCATTTTTGAGTTACTATTTAATTGAAAATTAAAATTCAAAGTATCTTTTTCTCTGAGAACCATTAAACTTATCTCATCACTTCTCAAATCCTTTAATTCATTTAAATATTCGGTGAAGTAATATAAGTTTTTTCCATTTAAACCAATTAATTGGTCTCCAACCCTTACTCCTGCATCAAAAGCTGGAGAATCTTCATCAAACTTTGAAGCAATATATGGCCATGCAGGACTTATAAAACCAGACTCATCTTTATTATTTATCAACTTTTCAATAATATTATCAGGAATAACTATAAATTTTTCTTTATCATTTCTCTCAACTTTTACTTGAATTTCCCCTGACAAGAGAATTGCTTCAGGTAAGTCTGAAAAATTATCATAATATTTTCCATCTACTGATATTATCTTATCACCATTTTTAAACCCTAAATCTTTTGCAAATTGCGAGCATTCAATTCCGTATTTCATATTCTTAACTTCAAGATATTGTTGTCCCCAATAAAATAAAATCATAGAATATATAATAATTGCAACAATAACATTAACAGTCACTCCACCTATCATAATTATTAATCTTTGCCAGGCAGGTTTAGATCTGAATTCCCAAGGTTGAATAGGTTTTTCTAATTGCTTTTTATCCATTGACTCATCTATCATACCAGCTATTTTGACATATCCGCCTAATGGAATCCAACCAATTCCATATTCAGTTGATCCAATTTTTTTTTTTAAATATTGAAAAATAAGGGTCAAAAAATAAATAAAACTTTTCGACTTTAGTTTTAAATAGTTTAGCTGGGATAAAGTGACCAAGTTCATGTAAAACTATTAAAATAGAAAGGCTAAGAAAAAATTGAGATGTTTTAATTAAGATTTCAATCATTTTATTTGATTTTTTGCAATTAATCTAGCATTTTTATCAGATTCTATATAATCTTCTAAGCTAGGATGGTTAATAAATTTGGCTTTCTCTATAGTATTATTAATTATTTCAGACATTTGATGAAACTTTAATTTATCATGTAAAAATGCATTTACTACAACTTCATTTGCCGCATTTAGAGTACATGGAACATTACCTCCACGTTTAATAGCATCAAATGCAAGTTTTAAGTGTTTAAATGTTTTTATATCTGGGCTTTCAAAAGTTAGATTATTAAATTCCTTAAAATTAAACCTTTTAAAATTATTACTCAAACGTTTTGGATATGTTAATGCGAACTGAATAGGTAATTTCATATCTGGTAAACCTAATTGTGCAATAATAGATCCATCTCTAAATTGTACCATAGAATGAATTACTGATTGAGGGTGAATTATTACCTCAATTTGATCTGTATTTACTGAAAATAGCCATTTTGCCTCAATTACTTCTAATCCCTTGTTCATCAAGGTTGAAGAATCAATAGTAACTTTATTCCCCATAGACCAATTTGGATGATTTAGTGCTTGTTCTTTTGTAACATATTGCAATTGTGAATAATTCATACCTCTAAATGGCCCTCCTGATGCAGTTAGATATATTTTCTCAATTTCATTTCTCATTTCTCCTTGTAAACATTGAAAAATTGCAGAATGTTCTGAGTCAACAGGAATTATTTTTACATTATTTTTTTTAGCTTTTTCTGTAATTAACTTACCTGCAACAACCAAAGTTTCTTTATTTGCAATTGCAACATTTTTCCCAGAATCAATAGCTGAAATTGTCGGTAAGAGTCCTGAATAACCAACTAGAGCAACTAAAATCAAATCTGAATTAGAATTTTGTACAACATCATTTAACATTGTACTTCCAGAATAAACTTTTATATTATAACTCTCTAATTCTGATTTGACAAAAATATATTTTGAGTCATCTACTATAACTACTTTTTTTGGAGAAAATAATATAGATTGGGTTACAAGAAGTTTTGCATTTTTATTTGCAGTTAAAAATTCTATTTCAAAATAATCATCTAATTCTGAAATTACTGAGAGAGCTTGAGTCCCAATTGACCCAGTTGAACCTAAAATTCCAATTTTTTTTTTTTTCATATTTATTTATTTGGTGTTTGAGAATAAATAATGATTTTCAAAAAAATAAAATTATTTTACTATATCCATTTCTTTTACCAAATGACCTGCATTAGCATACTTATCAATAATGAATAATACATATCTTATATCACAAGATATTGTCCTTTGAATTTCAGACTCAAAAGCAATATCTCCACTCATCGCTTCCCAGTTACCATCAAAAGCTGTTCCAATTAGATGTCCTTCGGAATTTAAGACTGGAGATCCTGAATTTCCTCCTGTTATATCAGTATTGTGAATAAAATTAACGATTAAATTACCTGAACTATCAGCATATTCTCCGTAATCTTTTTCATTATATAAATTTATTAACTTCTCAGGTAAATCAAATTCAAAATCATTTGGTAAATATTTCTCAATGACACCATCAAGGGTAGTTTTAAAATCATAATGGACACCATCAGAAGGGATATAGTCTCCAATCTTTCCATAAGTTGTTCTCATTGAAAAGTTTGCATCTGGATAATATTTAATTTCAGGGTTCATTTCCTTTAAACCCTTAATAAACAGTCTATTTGCTTTAGATAAATTTAAATTAGCGTCTTTAGATAACCCCCCTTGGCTAAAATACGAGGATATAACCGATGAGGAAACAATATTCGCTAAATCTCTATCTAAAGATTTTTTATTTGGAGAATTCAAAAATTTAATAAATTTATCTTGATTGGTAAATATTGAATTTTCATACAATTTACTTGAAAATTTTTTCCAATTATTTTTGTATTTTTTATCAACTATTTCAAAAAAATCTGGATAAAATTCAGGTGAAACTTCATTGAAATACTTTTGAAATAGTTTGTAAAACTGTTCTTTATCTAGATTATAATCAAAGTTTTTAAAGTGTTCTAAAGACATTTTTTTTAAATTATCAAGTAATTTTTCTTTTTCATTTTCTTCTTGTGAATTTATCATAGAGTTAATTATTCTTGAAGCTCTGTAGACAAATAAAACTATATCTGTTCCTCTAATACCAACTTCAGATAAAAAGTTAGAACTTTTTTCCAAACTATCAATTGAATTATACGAACTTTCAAACAAGTTTAAAACTTGACCATATTCTTCTATATTTTCTTTACTTAAATTTGAAAACTTATCAAAGTCATCCTCAATTTCTTTCTTTTTATCATAAATACCTAATTTTTTTAAACCCTTAGATTGACCAATATAATATTTCCAGTAGTTTGCTGTTCTTGCATATTTAGATGAATATTTTATCCTAATCTCCTCATCACTATCCATATACTTTTTCATGATTCCCAATTTAAGATCTCTTATGTCAACAATAGTAGGCGCGGTAATGTTTAATAACTGATTTACTCCATATGAAGTCAAAAATCTATCAGTTGAACCCGGGTACCCCCATACCATAGTGAAATCTCCATTTTCAACTCCTTTTATTGAAACTGGTAAATGGTGATAAAAAGCATTATTTTTTTGACGTAATTCTTTTGTTAAAGGAACATTATCTTCTGAATATTTTGAAGGTTGTCCATCTTTAGAGGCATAAACTCTGAACATTGAAAAGTCACCAGTGTGTCTAGGCCACATCCAATTATCTGTATCTCCTCCATACTTTCCAATAGATGAAGGGGGAGCACCAACAAGTCTAACATCAGAAAACCTTTCATATATAAACATATAATATTCATTACCTGCAAAAAAAGATTTTACTTGAACTATAAAATTATTATCATTTGAATTTTCATTTTTTAGAACTTTTATTTCTTTATCAATTACATTTAACCTTTCCTCTTCACTCATATCAGAATTTACATTTTTTAAAACTCTTTGTGTCACATCCTCCATTTTTATCAAAAAATCTACATATAGAGACGGATTAGGTAATTCGTCTTTTTTATCCATAGCCCAAAAACCATCAGTCAAATAATCGTTTTCGATAGAGGAATGGTCTTGTATAGCATCGTAACCGCAATGATGATTAGTTAAAAGTAAGCCTTGAGAAGAGATTAATTCTCCTGTACAAAATCCACCAAAGCTGACAATTGCATCCTTCAAACTTGAATTATTTATACTATATAATTCTTCAGGAGTTAATTGAAGTCCCGCCTCTTGCATATCAACTTCATTAAGTCTTTTAATAAACATTGGTAGCCACATACCCTCATCTGCGAGAATGTTATTTGGCATTATAAAAACAAATGATAAAGCAAAGTATAAATAGAAATTTTTCATAACTAGTAAATTTTAATAAATGCAAAGAAAAGAAATAAATTTGACTTTATTTTCATAAGATTCATCAAAAAAAATCTAATCAAAGTTATATGGATCATTATCAATTTTAAATTCATTTTTTTTAAAAATTTCAATTTCCCTTCTATCTTTTTTAGTAGGCCTCCCCATTCCTGGATTCCTATTTTCAAAATTTGAATTTAAATATTTAATTGTCTTCAATTTTTTAATTTCAGATAAGGGAGTTAAATCCTTGTAACATAGTCTTGCAATTGAGTATGAAGACCGAATTTCTAATAATTTTAGCACTTTGAAGCTATATGTTATATTTGATTTTTTGATTTGTATTTCGTCACCTATATTGACAAAACTTGATGGCTTACATTTTCTACGACTAATATTTACCTTACCTAGCCTACAAAAGTTTGATGCAATATTTCTTGACTTAAAGATTCTAACACTCCACAACCATTTATCAATCCTAATCTTATTCATTTAAAAAATTTAAATACAATTAATGCTTTTACCCTCCCAATTAGCTGCTCTAACTCAATAAAATCTAATTTTTTTATTCTCTTTATAGATTTATACTTTTTAAGAAGTTTTTCTCTGGTTTTATCACCTATGCCTTTAATATTATCAAATTCTGATTTTTTTAAATTTTTGTTTCTAAGATTTCTGTGCAATCTGAGACAAAATCTATGAGCTTCATTTCTGAGACTTTGAATTAACTTTAGTGATTCTGACCTTTTATCAATATTTATTGGATATGAATTATCAATAGTAAAGATTTCTTCTAATCTTTTAGCTATACTTATAATTGAAATTTTATCTTGAATCTCTAAATTAATTAAGGCTTCAAAAGCAGCATTTAATTGTCCTTTTCCTCCATCAATAACAACTAATTGAGGTAAATCTAATTTTTCTTTGATCAAATATTTATACCTTCTATTTACAACTTCTTTCATTGAGGCAAAGTCGTCAATACCAACTACTGTATTAATTTTATAATGTCTATAATCTTTTTTACTTGGTTTACCATTTTTAAAAACTACACATGAAGATGTTGGATTTGAACCCTGTAAATTAGAATTGTCAAAACACTCAATATGTAAAGGAGTTTTATCAAGATTAAGATCTTTTTTTAATTTTTCAAGAACCCTTTCAAACTTTTTATTTTTATCTGTTTGTATAGATTTATTAATTCGTTCTATCCTCATGTATTTTGCATTTCTATGAGATAAATTAATCAAATCTTTTTTCTCCCCTATTTTTGGAACGTAAATTTTTAGGTTTTCTTTGCTAGGGTATGAAACTTCTATATTTGTGATAATTTCATCATTTTTTGAATTAAATTTTAATCTAATCTCAATTATTCCAATTATTAAAATTTCTTGATCATTTTCTTGCAATTTTTTTTTGACTTCCAAATTATAAGATTGAATTATCGATCCATTATTAATATTAAAATAATTAATATAAGCGTAATCATCATCGGAAAGTATAGAAAAAACATCTAAATTTTTTATTTTAGGACTGACTATAGTAGATTTAGATTGATAATTTTGAAGAATCTCTATTTTTTCTTTTAAATCTTGTGCTTTTTCAAAATTTAAATTTGAAGCATAATTCAACATTTTGTTCTTAGTTGACTTAATTATTTCTGAAAAATTACCTTTCAAAATTTTTCTTATGTTTGATATTGAATTATCGTAATCATTCTCAGACTGATGTTTTTCACATGGACCATCACACTTTCTAATATGGTAATCTAGACAAACCTTATATTTTTTTTTATTATGTTTTCTTCATTAAGATCATAATTACATGTTCTAAGTTTATATAATTTTTCTATTAGTTCAATTATTAGTTTGACTGATTTTAATGAATTATATGGACCAAAATACTCTGACCCATCATTAATTACTTTTCTTGTATAAAGTATTCTTGGAAATCTTTCATTTTTAATACAAATCCATGGATAGGTTTTATCATCTTTTAAAAGTATGTTATACTTAGGCTTTAATTTTTTAATTAAATTGTTTTCTAATAATAATGCATCAAGTTCTGTTTTGACAATTATAAATTCAAGCTTTTGAATTTTCTTCACTAATAACTTAGTTTTATATGTCATCAAGGAATCTCTATTAAAATAGGATGAAATTCTATTTTTTAAATTTTTTGCTTTCCCAACATATAAAATTTTATCATTTTTATCGTAATATTGATAAACTCCAGGATTTTTAGGTAAGCTTTTAGTAATATTTTTGAAATTTTGTTGATTTAATTTCATTTCAAAATTTTAATAATCCGTTTAAATAAGCTTTTTCTGCAATTTGAATTGCATTTTTTGCTGCTCCTTTTCTCAAATTATCAGAAACAATCCAAAGATTTACACTATTTTTATATGAATTGTCTTCCCTTATTCTTCCTACAAATACCTCATCTTTATCAGTTGCATATTTTGGCATTGGATAGGTGTTAGTTTCGGGAAAATCTCTTAAAATAAGTCCCTTTGATTCATTTATAACCTTTCTGATTTCAGCTACCGACGGTTTCTTTTGAAAAGAAATATTAACACTCTCTGAGTGACTTCTTATAACAGGGACTCTTACAGCAGTAGCAGTGATATCAAATTCACTATCAGAAATTATTTTCTTAGTCTCATTAATTAATTTTAATTCCTCTCTTGTATATCCTGATGGATGAAAAGTATCACAATGTGGTATACAGTTATTATATATTTCGTATGGATAATACATTTCATCAACTATTCCTTTCTTCTCATTGGTCAATTGTCTTACTGCTTCTTTACCAGAGCCTGAGACTGATTGGTATGTTGATACAATTACTCTATTAATTTTATATAGTTTATCTAGTGGACTAAGTACCATTACTAATTGAATAGTTGAACAATTTGGATTAGATATAATTTTATCATCTTTAGTCAAAAGATTGAAATTTATTTCTGGTACAATTAACTTTATATTTTTATCTAACCTAAAAACTGAAGAATTGTCAATTACTAATGATCCATTTGATGAAAATTTTTCCACCCATTCTTTTGAGCACTCATTTCCTGCTGAAAAAAAAACTAGATCAGGCTTATTAGCTAAAGTTTCCTCTATACTTTTAATTTTAATTTTTTTATTTTTCCATTTTATATCCTCATCATAAGACCTTTTAGATGCGGAAAGTAATAATTTATTGATTGGTAATATTGAATTACTCAAAATTTCTAAAATCTTTTTTCCTACCATCCCGGTTATTCCTATAATAGCTACATTCATTATAAAAAAATTAATATACCTTGTAAATTTAGTCAATTTTAATTCATTATTTAATCAAATTATTTAAGTAAATTTGTGTTTAACTAAAATAATATAATTATGTATCCTGAACATATAGTATCACCCATGAGATCAGAACTTACTGAATTAGGTTTTTCTGAATTAAAAACCCCAGACGAAGTTGATAATGTACTTTCAAAAAAAGGGACTATCCTTCTTGTTATTAACTCAGTTTGTGGATGTGCTGCCGGTAATGCTCGCCCGGGCGTAAAAAACGCTATTAAACAAGGTAATTGTCCTGAATATCTGGCTACTGTTTTTGCTGGTGTAGATAAGGAGGCTGTTGCTAAAGCTCGTGAGTACTTACTCCCTTTTCCACCATCTTCTCCTTGTATAGCACTTTTCAAAAACGGAGAATTAGTTCACATGATTGAACGTCACCATATAGAGGGTAGAAATCCTAACGACATATCAGAAAACTTAGTTGCTGCTTTTAATGAATTTTGCACCTAATTATTTTTAGGATCCACATGAAATACAATCATCTGGATTTTCAATTGAACAAGCTATCTGTTCAGAGGAATTTGGTTTAGGTGTTTCTTTACCCAAAACTGGTTCCAACTCTGATTTTGTTTGTTTCTGGACGGTAAACTTTATCGCATCAACTGCTGACTTGGTCCTGAGATAATACATCCCTGTTTTCAATCCTTTTTTCCATGCATGAAAATGCATGGAAGTTAATTTTCCTAAATTTGGATTTTCAACAAATAAATTCAATGACTGAGACTGATCAATGAAAACTCCTCTTTCTGCAGCCATATCAATAATATCTCTCATACTGAGTTCCCAGACAGTTTTATATAATTCTTTTATGTTATTTGGAATATTTTTTATTTTTTGAATCGAGCCGTTACTTCTTAATATTTCATTTTTCAAATCTTCATTCCATAATCCCAATTTAACTAAGTCTTTTAATAAATGTTTATTAACAATTATAAACTCACCTGATAAAACTCTTCTCGTATAGATATTTGATGTATAAGGCTCAAAACACTCATTATTTCCTAAAATTTGAGAGGTTGATGCAGTAGGCATTGGAGCAATTAATAAAGAGTTTCTCACACCATACTTTTTAATTTCTTTTTTTAGTGTATTCCAATCCCATCTACCTGTCATATCATCTGTCTTTTTTCCCCATAATTCAAACTGAAGTAAGCCTTTAGATATCGGTGATCCTTTGTAGGTTTCGTATGGGCCTAAATTTTTTGACAAATCTTTTGATGCAGTCAAAGAAGCATAATATATTGTTTCAAATATTTCAATATTTAAAAGTTGAGCCTCTTTTGATGTAAAAGGGTATCTTAATTTTATAAATGTATCTGCTAATCCCTGAACACCTAAACCGATAGGCCTATGACGCATATTTGAATTTTTTGCTTCTGGAACTGGGTAATAATTTTTGTCAATTACCGCATTTAAATTTTTAGTTACTTTATATGTAACTTCAAACAACTTATCAAAGTTGAATTTACCATCTTCAACATACATTGGAAGAGCTAAAGAAGCTAAATTACAGACTGCAACTTCATCAGGTGAGGTATATTCGAGAATTTCAGTACATAAATTAGAAGATCTAATTGTTCCTAAATTTTTTTGATTTGACTTTATGTTACATGAATCCTTAAATAACATATATGGAGTTCCTGTTTCAATTTGAGATTCTATAATTTTATCCCATAGTTCTCTAGCCTTAATTGTTTTTCTTCCTTTTCCTTCAGATTCATATTTTTCATATTTATCATTAAATTCATCTCCATAAATATTAGCTAATCCAGGACATTCATTTGGACACATTAGAGTCCAATTTCCATCTTTCTCAACTCTTTCCATAAAAAGATCAGGTGTCCAAAGTGCATAAAATAGATCTCTAGCTCTCATCTCTTCTTTACCATGATTTTTCCTTAAATCTAGAAATTCAAAAATATCTGCATGCCAGGGTTCGATATAAATAGCGAAAGATCCTTTTCTTTTTCCTCCTCCTTGATCTACATATCTTGCAGTATCATTGAAAACTCTCAACATTGGGATTATGCCATTTGATGTTCCGTTTGTTCCTCTGATATATGATCCTTTTGCTCTAATATCGTGAATACTTAAACCAATTCCACCAGCAGATTGGGAAATTTTGGAACATTGCTTTAAGGTATCATAAATTCCATCAATACTGTCATCCTTCATTGTAAGTAAAAAACAAGATGACATTTGAGGCTTTGGAGTACCAGCATTAAATAGTGTAGGCGTAGCATGAGTGAAATATTTCTTAGACATCATTTCATAAGTTTCAATAACTGAATCAATATCCTCTTTATGAATACCTATCGAAACCCTCATTATCATATGTTGGGGTCTTTCAACAACTTGTCCGTTTAACTTCAACAAGTAGGATCTTTCTAAAGTTTTGAATCCAAAATAATCATAACTAAAATCTCTGTCATATATGATAGTTGAATCTAAAATTTCTTTATTTTTTTCTATAATCTCATAAACATCGTTAGCTAAAAGTGGGGAACTCTTGTTTGTCTTAGGATTCACAAATTCGTATAAATCTTTCATTGTATCTGAGAAAGATTTTTTGGTTTTTTTGTGGAGATTGGAGACAGCAATTCTTGCTGCTAATTTTGCATAATCTGGATGTTTAATTGTTAAAGATGCGGCAACTTCAGCTGCTAAATTATCGAGCTCGTAGGTTGTAACTCCTTCATAAATCCCCTCTATAACTTTCATTGCCACATTAGTAGGATTTACAAGTGAATCTAAACCGTAACAAAGTTTTTGAATTCTAGCAGTAATTTTATCAAATTTAACTGCTTCATTTCTTCCATCTCTTTTTTGAACAAACATAAATTATTATTTATAAAATTAAACTAAAACTCTGCATCCATAGTAAATCCTGAATTTTCTTCTTTACCTAAAACTCCCGCTTTCTGATATTCAGAAACTCTTTTTTCGAAGAAATTTGTTTTTCCCTGCAATGAAATCATATCCATGAAATCAAATGGATTTTCAACATTATAAACCTTTTCACATTTTAATTCTACGAGCAATCTGTCTGTTACAAATTCTAGATATTGTGTCATTAAATCGGCATTCATTCCAATTAATTTGACGGGTAAAGCCTCTGTGATAAACTCTCTTTCAATATCTAAAGCCTCTGTTAAAATTTGTTTGATTTTTTCTTTTGGGACCTTGTTTACTATATGCTCATTATGTAATAAGCAAGCAAAATCACAATGTAAACCTTCGTCTCTTGATATTAGTTCGTTAGAAAAAGTTAATCCTGGCATTAAACCTCTTTTCTTGAGCCAAAATATTGAACAAAACGATCCTGAAAAAAATATACCCTCAACAGCAGCAAATGCAATAATTCTTTCTGCAAAACTTGGAGATTCAATCCAATTTAAGGCCCATTCTGCCTTCTTTTTGATAGCATCAAATGTTTCTATTGCAGAGAAAAGCTTATTAGCTTCAGTTTTATTTTTAACATATGTATCTATCAATAATGAATAGGTTTCAGAGTGAATATTTTCCATCATTATTTGAAAACCATAGAAAAATTTTGCTTCAGTATACTGAACTTCTGACAAAAAATTTTCTGCTAAGTTTTCATTAACGATTCCGTCAGATGCAGCAAAAAAAGCAAGAATATGTTTTACAAAATATCTTTCATCTTCATTTAACTTATTATTCCAATCGTCCAAGTCCTGACTCAAATCAATTTCCTCAGCAGTCCAAAAGCTTGCTTCCTCTTTTTTATAAAACTTCCAAATGTCATGATGTACTATTGGAAAAAGAACGAATCTATCCTTATTTTCTTTTAAAATTGGTTCTTCAATAATCTTTTCTTGCATAACTTATATTTATTTATTTATTAGAGTGAAAAAAAGCCCAAAAGAAATTGAGCTTTACAAATATTTTAATAAAAAACATGATAAACAATAGGTTAATATTTTTTCTTATTTGAAGTTTTTAACAAATGGTTAGTATCTTAACGAATTATCCATATTTTTAAAGACTTTATATTTTATTTAGAATGTTAAAAACAATTTTTTATTTCAAATTTTTGATTTTTTTTAAATAATTTTTTGCAACTCTTTGCAACTTGTTATACCATGGTTTTCCAAACTTATTAATCAATCCTTTTTTTAAAAAAATATAGGTTTCAACCTTTAATTTTTCTCCTAAAATACATGCAGAATTGCAGATTTCCCAATTATGGTAATTCAAAGCTGAAAGATTCCCAATTACATTAACTCTAATTGGATATAACTCACAAGAAATTGGTTTTTTAAAATTTATTTTATTTTTATTAAACGCTGTTTCAATAGAGCATTTTAAAATTTTATTTTTATCATAATAAGCATATACACATTCTTTATTTTTTACCAGAGGGGTTTCATAGTCTCCATCATTATCAACTATCCAAGTTCCATTTGATTCAACCTCTTTAATCCCTTCATCAGTCATGTATTGTTTAATATATTGATAAGAGTGCTCCAATTTTTCTAACTCATTTTTTTCAAGAGGTGCTCCTGAATTACCCTCAATACAACAGGCACCCTTACATGAAGATAAATCACATACAAACTTTTTTTCTAAAATTTCCTCAGATACTAATGTATTATCGATTTTGATCATATTTGACATCCTTATTTTTTTAATCTAAAATTTAATATTTAAATTTACACTTGTACTATAACAAATTAAGCACCCACAAATATAAATTATTGTCATTAAAAATATGAAAAATTTATTTTTTTACTTTGCTCTTTTTTCTCACTTGTTGATACACTCCCAAGATAATGATATCGGTAATTGGTTAATTTATTTTGGGAATAAACAAATAAATGAAAAGTATAATTTTCATCACGAAGTTCAATACAGAAACTATAATTTTATTGGTGATAAAGAGCAATTGTTAATTAGATCTGGGATTGGAAGAAATTTTTCTGATAATTTAAACCTTTTAATTGGTTATGGATTTATCGACTCTAACAATTATAAAAATAATATCAAATATAGTTCTAAAGAAAATAGAATATTTCAACAAATAATACTCAAACAAAATATCTGGAAACTTTCCTTTCAACACAGATACAGATTTGAACAAAGATTTATTGATGGAGACTATAAAACAAGATATAGATATTTTCTAAATTTTAATTATCCTATAAATCTAGAGAGTCTTAATTTGAGTAGAAACAATAAATTATTAGTTTATATTAGTTTCTATAATGAGATTTTTTTGAATGGTCAAAGTAAAGTTTTTGATAGAAATAGATTATATGGAGGGCTAGGTTTTAAATTAAATAAATATTTAAAATTTGAAATTGGTTATATGAATCAATTTTTTGAAGATTCTTCAAGAGATCAACTAAATATTATAACATTTTTTAATTTTTAACTAATTATTTAATTTAAAACAGAAGTAATAAAACTTTTGATTTCATTATTTCGTACTTCTATATGAAATTCTATCGGATTACAACAAACTTCACAATCTTCAATAAATGACTGATTTGAAATTGAATAATCAACCAACTTTAACTGATTTGCGTCACAATAGGGGCAATAAAAAAAATATTCTAACAAGACTAATAAATCAAAATGATATTGAAAAGCTAGTATTAACCTTAATTTGATATCCAGATCCAGGAGTAAAATTGCCAATCGAATTATAATTAAACTCAGGCCAATATTGGTCTCCGTTATTATCTTTCATAATATCAATATAATTATCATTTTCTCCAAGAACTTGACTGATATCAATAATTTCATTTGAACAATATCCAAACATATTCCAACCCTCTTGAAATACGATATTAATTGTATCGCATTGAAAATTTTGATTTGATAAATTTATTTGAGAATTTAAAGAATCTAATTGATTTAGAAGTATATTCTGTAAATCTATAACATTTGAATATGCCTCACCCCAGCTATTTGAACATGAATTATCATCAATATTTGCATTTGAATTGAAGTTTATAAAATTATCATCTGTACAACCCAAAATATTTGAAGTTTCATCATTTTCTATGTCGGTATTACCAAAAACTAATGAAAAAGGTGAATTAACCTTAATTTGATATCCAGATCCAGGAGTAAAATCTCCTATTGAATTATAATTAAATTCTGGCCAATACTGATCTCCATTATTATCCTTTAATATTTCTATATAATCATCAAAATCTTTCATTACTTCACCAATATCATTTGGGGTTGAAGCTGTGTAGCCAAACATATTCCATCCTACTTGAAACTGAACAGTAATCGCACATTGATTAGCAATTACTGAATCAATATGATATTCAATTGACGAAATTTCATCATATAAATTAAAATTCATACTTTCTACTGTAGTATATCCTAATTCCCAAGATGTATTGCAAGTACCATCATCAACATTTGCATTTGTATTGAATTCCATATAATTAGCATCCATACAACCCAAAATTATACCAATACATGAGCCATTATCAAAATTAGCATTGGGGTCAAAATTTAAAGCATTGGGATCAATACATCCATTGACAATATAAATGCAAGAGCCATCATCTACATTGGCTTCTGAATTATAATTATTTGCTAAAAAATCCATGCATCCTAAGTTTATATTAATACAAGAACCATCATCAGCATTTGCATGTGAATTAAAATTCAATGAATTAAAGTCCGTACATCCATAAACCATATCAATACATGATCCATTATCAAAATTAGCATTATCATCATAATTAAATGCATTTAAATCTGTACAACCAAAAATCAGTTCAATACATGAATTATCGTCAATATTAGCATCTGGATTATAATTTAATGATCCAGAAGTTGTACACCCAAGAATGATTTCTTGACAAGAACCATCATCCTCAGTTGCATTCATATTATAATTTAAGGAATTTGGATTCATACATCCCGATATAGGATATCTGCACGATCCGTCATCTAAATTTGCATTTGGATCAAAGTTTAATGCATTTGAAAATATACATCCTAATATGACTTCTTCACATGATCCATCATTTGTATTTGCTGAAGGGTTGTAGTTAATTGCATTTAAATTAATACACCCTAAAATTATATCCTCACATGAATAGTCATCAGTATTAGCTGAAGGATTGAAATTAAATGCTAAAGGATCTGTACAGCCTAATGAGATTGCTTGACAAGAACCATTATCAGTATTAGCAAAAGCATCATAATTAAAAGAGTTAAGATTAATACATCCCAATACTACATCAATACAACTTCCATCATTAAAATTTGATATTGAATTATAATTAAATGCATTAATATCAGTGCAACCTGGTATTACTTCTATACAACTTCCATCATCTTCATTTGCTAAATTAAAATAATTTAATGCTAGAGGATCTGTACAACCAAAAATAGAGGGATAAATACAAGAATTATTGTCAACATTTGCCCCAGGATCATAATTGCTTGCTATTTCGTCCATACAGCCTAAAATTATACATGTTCCATCTTCAATATTTGCATTTGGATTGTAATTTTCAGCAATAGAATTCATACATCCTGAAATTTCTATTAAACAAGAACCATTATCTTGAGTAGCTAAAAAATTATAATTAGATGCTGATATGTTAGTACATCCAAGAATAATTAAAATGCAAGAGTTATCGTCAACATTTGCAAATGAATCATAATTTTCAGCACTAGGATTTGTACATCCTAGAATTATACAAGAACCGTCATCTTCATTTGCTTCAGGATTATAATTAGACGCTATTGGATCTATACATCCTAATACAATATATGTACAAGATGAATCATTTGTGTTTGCTTCAAAATTATAATTAGATGCCAGAAAGTCTGTACATCCAAATATAATATCAATACAAGATCCATTATCTGTATTTGCTTCAGAATTGTAATTAAATGATAGCGGATTTATACATCCATAAATTATTGGAATACAAGTACCATCATCTGTATTTGCTTCAGAATTGTAATTAAATGATAGCGGATTTATACATCCTAAAGTTATATCTTCACATGATCCATCATCTGTATTTGCCTCAGAATTATAATTATATGATAGCGGATTTATACATCCTAAAGTTATATCTTCACATGATCCATCATCTGTATTTGCTTCAGAATTAAAATTATATGATAAACCATTTGTACAACCCAAAATAATATCCTCACAAGATCCATCATCTGTATTTGCCTCAGAATTATAATTATATGATGAACTATTAATACATCCCATCACAACCGATATACATGACCCATTATCAGTTGTGGCTTGGGAGTTGTAATTGAATGATAATCTATCCGTACATCCCTCAATAATGCATGAATTATCATCTTGTGTTGCGTCTAGATCATAATTCAAAGCAATAGGATTCATACACCCAGAATATGTACACGATGAATTATCCACTAAATAAATACCTTGATTTATAACATTCTGCAATGAACTGCTAAAGTTAGTTGAATTTGGATCGGCATATGAAATATAATTATTTGCTTGATCATCTATGCAAATTAAATTACTAGAGATTCTATTTAAATTGAATAACCCAGAAAATTGACAAGATCCATCATCTTCATTTGCAGCAGGATTGAAATTTGAAGCAAAAGGAACCACACATCCAGGGACAGAGTACAAACATAAATTATCTTCTGTATTTGCTAGAGAATTATAATTGAATGCTAATTCATCCATACATCCATAAATTACTGGGATACAAGAGTTATCCTCAGTATTTGCTAGAGAGTTATAATTGAATGCAAGAGGATTTAAACACCCATACAGGAATCCAACACAAGATCCATCATCTGTATTTGCCTGAGAATTATAGTTGAAGGCTCCAGGAGAAACACAACCATATTGCACAGGTTCACATACACCATTGTCAGTATTTGCAATTGGATCATAATTAAAAGCATTTGGATTTGTACAACCATATATGTAACCTTCACATGTTCCATCATCTGTATTTGCCTCAGAACTATAATTGTATGCCCCCTCGTTTAAACATCCATAAATTACTGGGATACAACTACTATCATCAATATTTGCAACAGAATTATAATTGAAGGCATCCATATTTGTACATCCAAGAATTACTTCAATACACGATCCATCATCTGTATTTGCCTGAGAATTATAATTAAAGGCTAATTCATCCATACATCCGCTTATAACTGGTATACAACTTCCATCATCAATATTAACTTGTGAATCAAAATTAAATGCATTGGGATTATTACATCCATAGATAATATTCACACATGACTCATCATCCGTATTAGCCTGAGAATTATAATTTAATGCTAATTCATCTAAACATCCATAAATTATTGCCTCACAGGATTGATCATTTACATTTGCAAGCGGATTATAATTGAACGCTTGGGGATTTGTACAACCATTTACTATTAATACACAAGATCCATCATCTGTATTTGCCTGAGAATTGTAATTGAACGCTAATTCATCCATACAACCATCAACAACTGGTATACATGAATCATCATTCGTATTTGCTTGAGAATTATAATTGAAGGCTATAGGATTCATACATCCTAAAATTATATCTTCACATGTTCCATCATCTGTATTTGCCTGAGAATTATAATTGGACGCTAATTCATCCATACAACCATCAACAACTGGTATACATGAATCATCATTCATATTTGCTTGAGAATTATAATTGAACGCTTGGGGATTCATACATCCAAGAATTACTTCAATACACGATCCATCATCTGTATTTGCCTGAGAATTATAATTGAACGCTAATTCATCCATACAACCATCAACAACTGGTATACATGAATCATCATTCGTATTTGC